>NZ_JBHVGZ010000031.1:0-107645 GCF_042800355.1 Streptomyces sp. NPDC057623 | reverse complement strand
GCCGGTGGCCGTTCAACTATGCGGGCACCATCCCGATGCCGGAGCAAACCCCCGGATCAGGTCGAACCCGTACACCACTTCTCTGGACGCAACCGTAAGCCCGCGCCTGCCGAGCTTCCTCCCTGCGTTGTCTCGCCTCAGTTTCCATCTGGCGCTGTTGCTGACGCTGCATCTCAGCCCAGACGCCGACCAAACCAGCAGAGCGACGACTCATGCGCTACCTGCCCTCCCCAGGCACGTCGGCACCGCCGACCAAAACCTGGTTGCCCCCGCAACCAGTAGTAACAATCCGACTTTATCCAGCAATCACCGTCCTGGACATCAACTTGCCAAAGGCAAGCTGAGCCAACCGCTCAGGCAGCTCACCGGCATCGGACAGCATTGAGCCCCCTCTGTAATGAGAGGGGGCTCAACATCGCTGTATGGGGCCTCAGCAAGGTCTGAGCACTCAGACCCACTCGACCTCTGAGTGGATGCCCCAGGACTCAGCGGGGCTTGGAAGAGGCGTACCAGGCACCCGCCGCGGCACTGACCGTCGAAGGCCAGAAGCCCCGCCAGAAGCCAGCGCAGCGGCCACCTCTTCCCCGCTCGCCTCAGCCAGGGCCGCAATCACTCGATCGAGCGCCTCGCCCACTCAGTGAGAGTGCCCGCTCGGTGCCGGCGCAGCGTTCTTCACCGTCAGAGGCAGCAACTTCTTCCCAGTCGGCCCGATTTGTATGGCCGTGTCCATCTGCGGGCACACCCCGCAGTCGAAGCACGGCGTCCACCGGCAGTCCTCCACCTCGGTCTCGTCGAGGGCGTCCTGCCAGTCCTCCCAGAGCCATTCCTTGTCGAGGCCGGAGTCCAGGTGGTCCCAGGGGAGGACTTCCTCGTACGTCTTCTCACGCGTCGTGTACCAGTCGACGTCGACGCCGAAGGCGGGCAGCGTCTTGTCGGCGCAGGCCATCCAGCGGTCGTAGGAGAAGTGCTCGCGCCAGCCGTCGAAGCGGCCGCCGTCCTCGTAGACCGCGCGGATGACCGCGCCGATGCGGCGGTCGCCGCGGGAGAGGAGTCCCTCGACGATGCCGGGCTTGCCGTCGTGGTAGCGGAAGCCGATCGAGCGGCCGTACTTCTTGTCGCCGCGGATCTTGTCGCGGAGCTTCTCGAGACGGGCGTCCGTCTCCTCGGCCGAGAGCTGCGGGGCCCACTGGAAGGGGGTGTGGGGCTTCGGGACGAAGCCGCCGATCGAGACCGTGCAGCGGATGTCGTTCGAGCGGGAGACCTCGCGGCCCTTGGCGATGACCTTCGTCGCCATGTCGGCGATCTGGAGGACGTCGTCGTCGGTCTCCGTCGGCAGGCCGCACATGAAGTACAGCTTCACCTGGCGCCAGCCGTTGCCGTAGGCCGTCGAGACGGTCCTGATCAGGTCGTCCTCCGAGACCATCTTGTTGATGACCTTGCGCATGCGCTCCGAGCCGCCCTCGGGGGCGAAGGTCAGGCCCGACCTACGGCCGTTCCTCGTCAGCTCGTTCGCCAGGTCCACGTTGAACGCGTCCACGCGGGTGGAGGGGAGGGACAGGCCGATCTTGTCCTCCTCGTACCTGTCCGCCAGCCCCTTCGCGATGTCGCCGATCTCGCTGTGGTCCGCCGACGAGAGGGACAGGAGGCCGACCTCCTCGAAGCCGGTCGCCTTCAGGCCCTTCTCGACCATCTCGCCGATGCCGGTGATCGAGCGCTCACGCACCGGGCGGGTGATCATGCCTGCCTGGCAGAACCGGCAGCCGCGGGTGCAGCCGCGGAAGATCTCGACCGACATCCGCTCGTGAACCGTCTCGGCCAGCGGGACGAGGGGCTGCTTGGGGTACGGCCACTCGTCCAGGTCCATGACCGTGTGCTTGGACACGCGCCACGGGACACCCGACTTGTTCGGCACGACACGGGCGATACGGCCGTCGGGGAGGTACTCGACGTCGTAGAACGCCGGGATGTACACCGAGCCCGTCTTCGCGAGGCGGAAGAGGACCTCCTCGCGGCCGCCCGGCATCCCCTCCGCCTTCCACTGGCGGATGATCCTCGTCATGTCCAGCACGGCCTGCTCGCCGTCGCCGATGATCGCCGCGTCGATGAAGTCGGCGATCGGCTCGGGGTTGAACGCCGCGTGGCCGCCGGCCAGGACGATCGGGTCGTCGAGCGTCCGGTCCTTGGACTCCAGCGGGATGCCGGCCAGGTCCAGGGCCGTGAGCATGTTCGTGTACCCGAGCTCGGTGGAGAAGGACAGGCCGAACACGTCGAAGGCCTTCACCGGCCGGTGGCTGTCCACCGTGAACTGCGGGACGCCCTGCTCGCGCATCAGGGCCTCCAGGTCCGGCCACACGCTGTACGTGCGCTCGGCGAGGACGCCCTCCTGCTCGTTGAGGACCTCGTAGAGGATCATGACGCCCTGGTTGGGCAGCCCGACCTCGTAGGCGTCGGGATACATGAGCGCCCAGCGGACGTCACACGACTCCCACGGCTTGACCGTGGAGTTGAGCTCTCCGCCGACGTACTGGATCGGCTTCTGCACATGCGGGAGCAGAGCTTCGAGCTGCGGGAACACCGACGCAGCGACTTCGGCAGGCATCTCGCGAACCTTCGTGAGCTGGACTGAAATGACAGGGGTGACCATCTAGCCTAACGCGACCGCGGACACCCCCAGCACGTCCGCAGGCTCACAGGACGTCCGCCCCGCCCCTGATCCCGTCCCAGACCCCGGGCAGCTCGGCCTCCACGGCCGCCGCCCGCTGCTCCTCACGCCCGTACAGCAACCCGTACGTGAAGGCGCTCTCCCCCGCCGCGTGCGCGACCGCGGACAGCTCGCGCAGGGTCTGGCGGGCCATGACGCTGTCCTGGTGCTCCCCGAGCAGGTTCTGCAAGGACTTCATCGTCTTGGTCAGGGCCTTGGCGGGCTTGCCCAGCGCGGGCGTGGCGGCCTCCGCCGCGTAGCGGGTGCGCTTGGTCTTCTTGCGGGCCTCGTGGATCGCGACGTCCCGGTCCGTGCCGGGCTCCAGCTCCAGCGCCTGCTCGACGAGCGCGGACACCTTGCCGAAGTCCTTCCGCACGGCCTTGGGGAGCACCTTGCCCGGCTTCTTCCCGGCCGCCTTCCGCAGCGGCGGGTCGGCGAGCACGCCGTCCATGGCGTCGAGCAGGGCCAGGTAGCGGCGGGAGTCGAGGACGCCGATCAGCCGGCCGCTCGCCCCGCCGGGGCTGTCTCCCGCCCAGTGGCTCAGCCGCTCGGCGACCGGGCCGGAGACCAGCGCGTGGGGCACCTCGTCGAGAGCCGCCGACAGACGTTCGTTCAGCACTTCCCGGTCCCGGTCCACGCCCAGCTCGCCGGCCAGCCACTTCAGCTCGTCGCCGATGGGATCCGTGACCGTCCGGTCCAGGACCTTGCCGAAGGACTTGAAGGTGCTGCGCATCCGGCGGGTGGCTACGCGCATGCTGTGGACGGAGTCCTCGACGTCCTGGCGTACGGCGGGGTCGAGCTCGACGATCGCGTCCCGCTGGGCGCGGACGTACGCGAGCACGTGGTCGCCCGCGGTCACGGGATCCTCGACGGACGCGGGGGCGGGCTTCTTCGGGGCGGTCTCGGCCAGGGCTCGCGCGAGCTTCGACGCCGACTTCGAAGGCCGTACGCCCGCCTTGCGCAACCGCTTCTCCACCTTGTCCAGGAAGCCCGGATCGACGCCGTCCGCCAGCTCCACCTCGATCTCGGTCCACTGGGCGTCGGCGTCCCCTCCGGCGAGCCGTCGCGCGCGTACGGCGTCCACGCTCACCTCCGCCAGCACCCGGCCGTCGGCATCCACGAGGTCGCGCACGTCACGGTCGGAGCGCAGCCGGACCACGGGCGCCAGCTCCACGTCCCGTACCCGGGAGCGGACGAGGCCGGCGAGGTCACCGGGCAGGGCATCGGACAACGGGGCCTGGACCTCGTCCCGTACTCCCGGAGCGACGGGGAACTTCAGATGCCAGCCCGCGTCGGAGCCACCGGTTCTGCGGCGCAGGGTGATCGACGAAGCGTGCAGGCGCTCGTCCGCGGTGTCGTAGTAGGTGGCGTCCAGATGCGCGACACCCTTGTCGATGACGGCCGCGACACCGGCGACGCCGGTCAGGTCGGGCAGGCCGCTGTCGTCGGACTCATACTTCCGCTCGATTTCGCGCTTCGTGTCCGCCATGACCTGAATCTAGTGGGAGTCAGGACCGGATGACAGGGCTTACCAGCCATGAACCGCAGGCGAACAGGGGGATGACAGCAGGAAATCCTGCCTGCGCGGCCTGGTACGGCGGGGCGCACGGTACTGGTGGGGCGGGGCGCACGGACCGGCTCGGCGGGGCGGGGCGGGGCGGGGCGGCCAAGGAGCGATTCGCGGGGCGGAACGGTTCCGCCGGGGGGAGGTACCAGTTCGGCTGGGCGGAGGACCGGCTCGGCGGGCGCACGCACCGGTTCGACGCGGCGGACTCACCGGTGCGGCAGGGCGGACTCACCGGTTCGACGGGGCGGACTCACCGGCGCGGCGGGCCATCACAGCTCCGGTCGGGCGCCACAGCGCCGGGCCTGCGCCGCAGCTCCATGGCAACGGCGGACACCGCGGCACCGGTCAGCCCTCACGGCCCGAGCCGACGCCAGCGATCCCCGGCTCCGGCCCCTGCCGACACCACGGTCCGATCCGGCGCCACAGTCACGATCCCGGCGCCACAGTCGCCGCTGCTCGCGATCCCGGCGCCACAGCACCAGGTCAGCACTCAGGCCCTCAAGGCCCGACCGGCGCTCCAGTCCTCAGCACCAGGCCGCCACACCATCCCCGGCTGACGCCCCACCCCCGGCCGGCACCGCGGCACCGGCCCTTGTTCTCCACCGCCGCCCGGCCTAGCGCAGCGGTCACGCCGACATCGGACGCTGCACCCGAATCGACTGCAACAACCCCACCGCCACCCACACCGCGAACATCGACGATCCGCCGTAGGACACGAACGGCAGCGGCAGGCCGGTCACCGGCATGATCCCCAGGGTCATCCCGATGTTCTCGAAAGCCTGGAAGGCGAACCACGCCACGATGCCCGCCGCGACGATCGTCCCGTACAGCTCGGTCGTCTCGCGCGCGATACGGCAGGCCCGCCAAAGGATCACGCCGAGGAGCACGATGATCAGCCCGCCGCCGACGAAGCCCAGTTCCTCCCCCGCGACGGTGAAGACGAAGTCGGTCTGCTGCTCCGGCACGAACTGGCCCGTCGTCTGCGAGCCGTGGAACAGCCCCGAGCCCGTGAGCCCGCCCGAGCCGATCGCGATACGCGCCTGGTTGGTGTTGTAGCCGACACCCGCCGGATCGAGCTCGGGGTTGGCGAAGGCCGCGAAGCGGGCGATCTGGTAGTCGTCCAGGACGCCCAGCTGCCAGACCGCGATCGCCCCCGTGGTGCCCGCGCCGATCAGTCCGAAGACCCAGCGGTTGGAGGAACCGGACGCGAGCAGCACGCCCAGCACGATCACCACCATCACCATGACCGAGCCGAGGTCGGGCATGAGCAGCACGATCAGCATCGGTACGGCGGCCAGGCCCAGCGCCTGCACCACCGTGCGGTGGTCGGGGTACTGCTTGTCGCCCGCGTCCACTCTCGTCGCCAGCAGCATCGCCATGCCCAGGATGATCGTGACCTTCACGAACTCCGAGGGCTGGAGCGAGAAGCCGCCGGGAAGCTTGATCCAGGAGTGGGCGCCGTTGATCGTGGAGCCGAGCGGGGTGAGCACGAGCAGGATCAGGAAGACCGAGACGCCGTACAGGATCGGCACGGCCGTGCGCAGGGCACGGTGGCCCAGCCACACGGTCCCGATCATCAGGGTGATTCCGATGCCGGTGTTCAGGAAGTGCCGGATGAGGAAGTAGTACTGGTCGCCCTGGTTGAGCTCGGTGCGGTTGCGGGTCGCCGAGAAGACGAGGATCGAGCCGATCAGCGACAGCGCGATCGCCGCCAGCAGTATCGGCCAGTCCAGTCGGCGGGCGAGCGAGTCGCGGGCGAACAGGCGGGTCCAGCCCGCCCGTTCGGGTCCGTACCCGGAGACCTGGAAGCTGTTGGCGCCGGTCATGTGAGCATCCTCCGGCTTCCCCTCCGACGCGCCCTGCGTCGCCTGCGCCGGGTGTCCCGGTTCTCGGGCGTCGGCGTCGCCGCGGTCCCGGCGAGCTGCTGCCCGTCCGGCTCGGCGTCGCCCTTCTGGCTGGCCCGCTGGTCCTTCGCCGGGTCCTTGGAGACCTTCGGCGAGGTGATGGTGCCGTCCGTGCGGACCTTCGGCAGGCTCTTCTGGGGCGTGGGCAGCAGCGCGTTCTTCTTGTTGATCGAGCCGTCGTCGGAGACGCCGTACAGCGCGTCGTAGATGTTGCGCACGGCCGGACCCGATGCGCCGGAACCCGTACCACCCTGGGAGATCGTCATGACGACCGAGTAGTCCTTGGTGTACGTCGCGAACCATGAGGTCGTCTGCTTGCCGTAGACCTCGGCGGTACCGGTCTTGGCGTGCATCGGGATCTTGTCCTGCGGCCAGCCGACGTCCGCGAACCGCCAGGCGGCGGTACCGCGGGTGGCGACGCCGGCGAGGGCGTCGTCCATCGAGGCCAGCGTCTGCTTGCTTATGGGCAGCCTGCCGTGCGACGTGGGCTTGATCTCCTCGACGCTCTTGCCGTCGGCGCTCAGGACCGCCTTGCCGACCGTGGGGTCGTAGAGGGTGCCGCCGTTGGAGATGGCCGAGTAGATCGTCGCCATCTGGATGGGGGTGACGAGGGTGTCGCCCTGTCCGATGGAGTAGTTGACGGAGTCACCGGCGCGCATCCGGTTGCCTTCGAGGCAGTTCTCGTAGGCGATCTTCTCGGCGTAGCTGCCGTCCCTCTTGCCGTACTTGCACCAGGCGTCCTTGTTGGCCTTCCAGTAGTCCAGCTTCCACTGGCGGTCGGGGACGCGGCCGGTGACCTCGTTGGGCAGGTCGATGCCGGTCTCCGCACCGAGGCCGAACTGGTGCGCCGTCTTGTAGAACCAGTCGTTGGCGTTCTTCTTCGGCTTGGTGCCGCCGTCCCGCTTCCACTCCTCGTGGGAGAGCCGGTAGAAGACGGTGTCGCAGGAGACCTCCAGGGCGCGGCCGAGGCTGATCGGGCCGTACCCCTTGGACTCGAAGTTCTTGAAGACCTGGCCGCCGATGGAGTACGAGCTGGAGCACTGGTACGGGCCGTTGAAGGAGTAGCCCGCGTTCACCGCGGCGGCCGTCGGGACGACCTTGAAGATGGAGCCGGGGGCCGACTGGCCCTGGATCGCCCGGTTGAGCAGCGGGTAGTTGGAGGCCTTGCCGGTGAGCTTCTTGTAGTCCTTGGCGGAGATGCCGCCGACCCAGGCGTTGGGGTCGTAGGTCGGGTTGGACGCCATGGCGACGATGCGGCCGGTTTTGGCCTCCATCACGATGACCGCGCCCGAGTCCGCCTTGTACGGCTCGTTGGTGTTGCGGTCCCACTCCTTGCGGGCGTCCTTCATCGCCTGGTTCAGCTCGTACTCGGCGACCCGCTGCACGCGGGCGTCGATGCTGGTGACGAGGTTGGAGCCGGGTTGGGCGGCGTCCGCCTTGGCCTGGCCGATGACCCGGCCGAGGTTGTCAACCTCGTAGCGGGTGACGCCGGCCTTGCCGCGCAGTTGCTTGTCGTACTGCCGCTCCAGGCCGGAGCGGCCGACCTGGTCGGAGCGCAGATACGGCGAGTCGGTGTCCTGGGCCTGCTGGAGTTCCTCGTCGGTGACCGGGGAGAGGTAGCCGAGGACCTGGGCGGTGTTGGACTCGCCGGGGCTCGGGTAGCGGCGAAGGGCCTGCGGCTCGGCGGTGATGCCGGGGAAGTCCTCGGCCCGCTCACGGATCTGCAGGGCCTGCTTCGGGGTGGCCTCGTCGGTGATGGGGATCGGCTGGTACGGCGAGCCGTTCCAGCACGGCTGCGGGGTCTCGGCGTCGCACAGCCGGACCTTCTCCTGGACCTCCTGGGGCGTCATGCCCAGCACATCGGCCAGCTTGGTGAGGACGGCCTCGCCGTCGTCCTTCATCTTCAGCAGGTCGGTGCGGGAGGCGGAGACCACCAGCCGTGTCTCGTTGTCGGCGAGCGGCACGCCCCGTGCGTCCAGGATCGAGCCGCGCACGGCGGGCTGCACGACCTGCTGGACGTGGTTGCCTGACGCCTCCTTGGCGTACACGTCGCCCTCGCGGATCTGGAGGTACCACAGGCGACCGCCCAGGGTGCCGAGGAGGGAGAGGACGAGGACTTGGATGACGATGAGCCGGATCTGGACGCGTGGCGTCCGGCCGGTCTCGGGGATGTTGGTCACTGCGGCTGCCTCCCCCTCTCAGTGCGAGTACCAGTGCGAATACGGCTGTGTGTGTACGAGTGATGAACGGCCGGCCCGTGCCGCCCGGTTCCTCCTGGCCTCACCCGTCCGGGTGAACTCCCCTGTCCTCACAGCCGCTTGACCCCCTTGATGCGTCCGGCGCGCGCCGTTCGCGCCCGCACCGCCTTCACCTTCAGGCCGCCCTTGAGTCCGCCGCGCTGGCCGCCGATGCGCAGGCCGGTGCCGCCGGAGAGCCAGCCGGTGGAGATGTCGGCCTTCTTCGTCTGGGAGTTGCTGTCGGCGAGCGGGTCGTTCTCCGCGCGCCGGGCCAGCGCCATGATCCCGGGGACGACGAACGGGGCGAGCAGCAGGTCGTACAGCGCGGCCGTGAACAGCAGACTGCCGAGGCCGACATGGCGGGCCGCGGTGTCCCCGACGAGGGCGCCCACTCCGGCGTACATCAGGGTGGTGCCGATCGCGGCGACGACCACGACCACCATCGGCCCGGTGGCCGACTTGAGCCGCCCGTTGTCGGGCTTGATGAGCCCGGCGAGGTAGCCGATGACGCACAGCACCAGCGCATAGCGGCCGGCGGCATGGTCGGCGGGCGGGGCGAGGTCGGCGAGGAGGCCGGCGCCGAAGCCGATGAGGGCGCCCCCGACATGGCCGTAGACCATGGCGAGGCCCAAGACCGTGAGCAGCAGCAGGTCGGGGACGGCGCCCGGGAGGTGGAGGCGGGCCAGGACGCTCACCTGGACCACCAGGGCGACCACGATCAGGGCGGAGGAGAGCAGGATTCGGTTGACGCGCATGGGGCTTCAGCTCCTACTGCTCTTGCTCGTACTGGTTCTGGTCGTCGCCCGGAGGCTGATACTGGCCGTCGGCCCGCGGCTGGTACTGGCCGTCCGCCTGGGGCTGGTTCTGACCGTCGACCGGGTCCTCGGCGCCCGGTGTGACGGTGACCGTCACGGTCGGCGTGGGGGTCGGCTCGGGCTTGTCCGGGAGCACCGTGTCGCGCGGGTCCTTGGTGGGGGCCTGGACGACGACGCCGACGATGTCGAGCTTGGAGAAACCTGCGTACGGCGTGACGTAGAGGGTGCGGGTCAGACCTCCGCCGGACGGGTCGACGCGGGAGACGACACCGACGGGGACGCCGGGCACGAAGGGCTTGTCGGCCTGGGAGCCGAAGGTGACGAGCCGGTCGCCCTTCTTCACCTCGGCCTTGCCGTTGAGGAGTTCGACACGCAGCGGGCGGTCGCCCTGCCCGGAGGCGAAGCCGAGCTCGTCGCTGGACTCCATGCGGGTGCCCACGGTGAAGTCGGGGTCGTTGGCGAGGAGCACGGTCGCGGTGTTGGGGCCGACGGTGGTGACCCGCCCGACCAGCCCGTCCCCGTTCAGGACGGTCATGTCGCGCCGGATGCCGTCGTTCTCGCCGACGTCGATGGTGATCGTCCAGGAGAAGCCCTGGGCCGCTCCGATGGCGATGACCTCGGCGCCCTTGATGCCGTACTGGCCCTGGCCCGCGACCTTCAGCATCTTGTCCAGCTGCTTCAGCCGGCTGCGGTTGCGGTCGTCGCTGCCGAGCCTGGCCTTGAGGGCGGCGTTCTCCTGCTCCAGGGCGGCGAGCCGGTCGTGGCGCTCGCCGGAGTCACGGATCGCCGCGACCGCGTTGCCGACCGGGTCGACCGCCGACGACACGCCGTTCTCGATCGGGCCGAAGACCGTGGCCGCGGCGGACCGGGCACCGTCGACCGGGGAATCCTCACCACCGCGGATGTCCACCGTGATCAGCGCGAACGCGATGGCGATCAGCAGCACCAGGAGCAGCCGGCTCTCTCGTGTGTCCCTCACGTGCGGCGGCCGTGCCCTTCCTCATAGGAGTTCGGGAAACCCCGGGGAAACCCGCGGGGTTCTTATACGGAATTTGTGGGCGGAGCTTGTATACGAGCTTGAATGACGCGCTTCGAGGCTCTTGGGAAGCTTATGCCTCTATATCAACGATCCGCCGTACGAGAGGAGATCATCCCGTACGGCGGAATCGAAGAGTTACGTCATCTGCGGGGCTGGGCGTCCAGCACCTGCTGCAACGCCTCGAACTCCTCGACACACTTGCCGGAACCGAGTGCCACGCTGTCCAGCGGGTCCTCGGCGATGTGGATCGGCATGCCGGTCTCGCGGCGCAGGCGCTCGTCGAGGCCGCGCAGGAGGGCGCCGCCGCCGGTCAGAACGATTCCTCGGTCCATGATGTCGCCGGACAGCTCCGGCGGGCACTTGTCGAGGGTCGTCTTCACCGCGTCCACGATGGAGTTGACCGGCTCCTCGATGGCCTTGCGTACTTCGGCCGCGGAGATGACGACGGTCTTCGGCAGCCCGGAGACGAGGTCCCGGCCGCGGATTTCGGTGTGCTCGTCAGCGTCGAGGTCGTACGCCGAACCGACCGTGATCTTGATCTGCTCGGCCGTCCGCTCACCCAGCAGAAGGGAGTACTCCTTCTTGATGTGCTGGATGATCGCGTTGTCCAGTTCGTCGCCCGCGACGCGGATGGACTGGGCGGTGACGATGCCGCCGAGGGAGATGACCGCGACCTCCGTGGTGCCGCCGCCGATGTCGACCACCATGTTGCCCGTGGCCTCGTGGACCGGCAGGCCGGAGCCGATGGCCGCGGCCATGGGCTCCTCGATGATGTGCACCTGGCGGGCGCCGGCCTGGGACGACGCCTCGATGACGGCGCGGCGCTCGACGCCCGTGATGCCCGAGGGCACACAGACGACGACCCGCGGACGAGCCAGATACCGCCGCTTGTGGATCTTCAGAATGAAGTAGCGGAGCATCCGCTCGGTGATCTCGAAGTCGGCGATGACGCCGTCCTTCAGCGGACGTACGGCAACGATGTTGCCGGGCGTGCGCCCGATCATCTTCTTCGCTTCGGCGCCGACCGCGAGGATGCCACCGGTGTTGGTGTTGATCGCGACGACGGACGGCTCATTGAGTACGATCCCGCGACCCCTGACGTACACCAGCGTGTTGGCGGTCCCGAGGTCGACAGCCATGTCACGGCCGATGAACGACATTGAGTTCCCCATCAGGATTCGTCTGGCCTTCCCTGGGAGCTTTTGATGGCTTTTCAGGTCGGCGAAGTGGGTGCTGTGACGTGAAGACTTCTATCGTAGACGCGCTTTCACGAACACTGCGGGAGGGTCTTCGCCATTGTCAGCAGATGGCGAGCCGCCCCGCTTGTGGAGACGGGCCATCGGGGGCACTCGTTCCCTCGATCGCCGCGCATATGCCGCCGGGCGGCCGGGTTTCTTCGGCTGCCCCAGGTCGGGCCGGGTGACAGGGCTCAGGCACGGCCCGGGAAGAAGATCTTCACCTCACGCTCGGCGGACTCCTCGGAGTCGGAGGCGTGGATGAGGTTCTCGCGGACGATCACACCGAAGTCACCCCGGATGGAGCCCGGCGCGGCGGCGATCGGGTCGGTCGGACCGGCCAGCGCGCGCAAGCCCTCGATGACCCGCTCGCCCTCGACGATCAGCGCGACGACCGGGCCGGAGGCCATGAACTCCACCAGCGGCTCGTAGAAGGGCTTGCCCTTGTGCTCGCCGTAGTGCTGCTCCAGCGTCTCCTGGTCCAGGGTGCGCAGCTCCAGCGCGGTGATCTGCCAGCCGGCCTTGCGCTCGATGCGGCTGATGATCTCGCCGGTCAGGCCTCGACGGACGGCGTCGGGCTTGAGGAGGACGAGGGTGCGCTGGGTCACGGAGGACTCCTTCTTACTGCCGGTGGTGCGGTGGGATGAGGTTACAGGGCGTGTCCGGGCCCTTGTTACGCAGCGTCAGGTGTAGAGGAGTCGCTCTGGGCGGCGAATCTCGCCTTCGCCTCGTCGACCTTTCTCCCGTAGTGCACCGAGGCCCACCACAGCGCCGCGAAGATCACGCCCAGGATGAACATCGTCGAGACGATGAAGCCGGACGCGATGAGGGCGATCTGGAGCGCCCAGCCGAGGGCCACTCCGCCGGGTCGCGTCACCAGGCCGCACAGCAGCAGGCACAGGAACATCGCGATGCCACTGACCGTCCACACCGTCGACGTGGACAGGTCGGGATCCTTCATGGCCACCAGACCGGCGAACCCGATGACGAAGAACTCGCCGATCAGGGTCGAGGAACAGAGCGTACGCATCTTTCGGACTCAGCCCTTCACCAGCAGGAGTCGGGCTTCGCCGACCGTGATGACGGACCCGGTGACGAGCACCCCGCCGCCCGCGAACTCGCCCTCCTCCTCGGCCAGCGTGATCGCGGCCTCCAGAGCGTCCGGCAGCCGCGGCTCGACCTGCACGCGGTCGTCGCCGAACACCTCGACGGCGATGGCCGCCAGCTCGTCGGCGTCCATGGCGCGGTGCGAGGAGTTCTGCGTGACGACGACCTCGGCGAAGATCGGCTCGAAGGCCTCAAGGAGACCCCGCACGTTCTTGTCGCCGCTCGCGCCCACGACCCCGATCAGCCGGCTGAAGTCGAAGGCCTCCCCGACCGCCTCGGCGGTGACCCGCGCGCCGGCCGGGTTGTGGGCGGCGTCCAGCACGACGGTCGGCGACCGCCGTACGACCTCCATCCGCCCCGGCGAGGCGACGGCGGCGAACGCCTTGCGGACCGTGTCGATGTCCAGCGACTCGGCTCGCGCGGAGCCGACGCCGAAGAACGCCTCCACGGCGGCGAGGGCCACGGCGGCGTTGTGCGCCTGGTGCGCGCCGTGCAGCGGCAGATACACCAGGGGGTACTCGCCGCCCAGCCCGCGCAGGGTCGCCAGTTGGCCGCCGACGGCGATCTGACGCGACACGACCCCGAACTCCAGGCCCTCGCGGGCCACGGTGGCGTCGACCTCCACGGCCTTCTTCAGCAGCACCTGCGCGGCGTCCACCGGCTGCTGGGCCATGATCACGGTGGCGTCCTGCTTGATGATCCCGGCCTTCTCGGCGGCGATCTCACCCGGAGTGGTGCCCAGCCGGTCGGTGTGGTCGAGGTCTATCGGCGTCACGACGGCGACATCACCGTCGATGACGTTGGTGGCGTCCCACGAGCCGCCCATCCCCACTTCCACGACGGCGACATCGACGGGTGCGTCGGCGAACGCGGCGTACGCCATGCCCGTGAGCACCTCGAAGAAGGACAGCCGGTACTCCTGCTGTCCGTCGACCATCTCGATGTACGGCTTGATGTCCTGGTACGTCTCGATGAAGCGCTCGGCGGAGATCGCTGCGCCGTCGAGGCTGATCCGCTCGGTGATCGACTGGACGTGCGGCGAGGTGTAGCGGCCGGTGCGCAGCTCGAAGGCGCCGAGGAGGGCCTCGATCATGCGGGCGGTCGTCGTCTTGCCGTTGGTGCCGGTGATGTGGATCGAGGGGTACGACCGCTGCGGCTCGCCCAGGACGTCCATGAGCGCGGCGATACGGCTGACGGACGGCTCCAGCTTGGTCTCGCCCCACCGCGTCGCGAGCTCCGCCTCGACCTCGCGCAGGGCCTTGTCGACCTCGGGGTCCTCGGGGCGCGCGGGCACGTCGGCCTGCGGCGGGCCGCCCTGGGTGCGCAGGGTGCGGCTGCCGGCCTCGATGACCGCCAGGTCGGGGTCGCGGTCGCCCGCCGCGTCAGCGGCTGATGTCTGCGCCTCCGCGATGATCTCGTCGAAGGGGTCGAGGGGGTCGGGCTCGTTCTGGTCGCTCACGGGGCCAGTCTACGGACGGGGACTGACAGTGCGCCCAGGGAGTGGGTGGTGTGGCTTGTCCGGCGGCTGCGGGCCGGTTGTGGCTGGTCGCGCCCACGCGGCGGAGCCGCATATCGACACAGCCCCCGCCCCTTGGGACGTGAAGGCCCCCGGCGCCTGACAGCACCGGGGGCCTCATAGCCGTAGAAACACCTACGCCTGCGGCAGTCGCTCCAGCTGGGCGGCGATCCGGGCGATGTCCTCCTCGGCCTTCGCCAGGCGGCCGCGGATCTTCTCCACGACGTTGTCCGGGGCCTTCGCGAGGAACGCCTCGTTGCCGAGCTTGGCCGTGGCCTGGGCCTTTTCCTTCTCGGCCGCCGCGAGGTCCTTGGCCAGGCGCTTGCGCTCGGCCGCGACATCGATCGTGCCGGAGAGGTCGAGGGCGACCTCGGCGCCGGCGATCGGGAGGGTCGCCGTCGCCGTGAAGTTCTCACCCTCCGGCTGCAGGCGCAGCAGCTGGCGGATGGCCGGCTCGTGCGGGGCGAGGGCCGTGCCGTCGAGGGTCAGCCGGGCCGGGACGCGCTGGCCCGGCTGCAGACCCTGGTCGGCGCGGAAGCGGCGGACCTCGGTGATGACGGACTGGAGCGACTCGATCTCCTGCTCCGCGCCCTGGTCACGGAAGCCGCTGTCGGCCGGCCACTCGGCGATCACGATCGACTCGCCGCCGGTGAGCGTGGTCCACAGGGTCTCGGTGACGAACGGGACCACCGGGTGCAGCAGCTTCAGCGTGACGTCGAGGACCTCGCCGAGGACGCGCTTGCTGACCTCGGCCGGCTCGCCGCCCGCCTGGAACGTCGTCTTCGACAGCTCGACGTACCAGTCGAAGACCTCGTCCCACGCGAAGTGGAAGAGGGCGTCGGACAGCTTGGCGAACTGGTAGTCCTCGTAGAACGCGTCGACTTCGGCGACGACGGAGTTCAGGCGGGAGAGGATCCAGCGGTCCGTCGACGACATCGCCGACGGGTCCGGCAGGGGTCCGTCCACCGTCGCGCCGTTCATGAGCGCGAAGCGGGTGGCGTTCCAGATCTTGTTGGCGAAGTTCCGGGAGCCCTGGACCCAGTCCTCGCCGATCGGGACGTCGACGCCGGGGTTCGCACCGCGGGCGAGCGTGAACCTCAGCGCGTCGCTGCCGTACTTGTCCATCCAGTCCAGCGGGTTGACCGCGTTGCCGAAGGACTTCGACATCTTCTTGCCGAACTGGTCGCGGACCATGCCGTGCAGGGCGATGGTGTGGAACGGCGGGGTGCCGTCCATCGCGTACAGGCCGAACATCATCATCCGGGCGACCCAGAAGAAGAGGATGTCGTAGCCGGTGACCAGGACGGAGTTCGGGTAGAACTTCGCCAGCGACTCGGTCTGTTCGGGCCAGCCGAGCGTGGAGAAGGGCCACAGGCCGGAGGAGAACCAGGTGTCGAGGACGTCGGTGTCCTGGTGCCAGCCCTCGCCGGTCGGGACCTCGTCGTCGGGACCGACGCAGACGACCTCGCCGTTCGGGCCGTACCAGACCGGGATGCGGTGCCCCCACCACAACTGCCGCGAGATGCACCAGTCGTGGAGGTTGTCGACCCAGTCGAAGTACCGCTTCTCCATCTCCTGCGGGTGGATCTTGACCCGGCCGTCACGGACCGCGTCACCGGCGGCCTTGGCGAGCGGGCCGACCTTGACCCACCACTGCATCGACAGACGCGGCTCGATGGTGGTCTTGCAGCGCGAGCAGTGGCCGACCGAGTGGACGTACGGCCGCTTCTCCGCGACGATCCGGCCCTCGGCGCGCAGCGCGGCGACGATCGCCGAGCGGGCCTCCAGGCGGTCCAGACCCTGGAAGGGCCCGTGGGCGGTGATGACCGCGTGCTCGTCCATCACCGTGAGGGACGGCAGGTTGTGACGCTGGCCGATCTCGAAGTCGTTCGGGTCGTGGGCCGGGGTCACCTTGACGGCGCCGGTGCCGAACTCGGGGTCGACATGGGTGTCGGCGACGACCGGGATCGAGCGCTCGGTCAGCGGCAGCCTGATGAGCTTGCCGACCAGGTGCTTGTAGCGCTCGTCGTCCGGGTGGACGGCGACGGCCGTGTCACCGAGCATCGTCTCGGCACGGGTGGTGGCGACGACGATGGTCTCGTCACCCTCGCCGTACTTCATGGAGACGAGCTCGCCGTCGTCGTCCTGGTACTCGACCTCGATGTCCGAGATGGCGGTCAGACACCGGGGGCACCAGTTGATGATGCGCTCGGCGCGGTAGATGAGCTCGTCGTCGTAGAGCCGCTTGAAGATGGTCTGGACGGCCTGGGACAGGCCCTCGTCCATGGTGAAGCGCTCGCGCGACCAGGCGACGCCGTCACCGAGGCGCCGCATCTGGCCGGAGATCTGCCCGCCGGACTCGCCCTTCCACTGCCAGACGCGCTCGACGAACGCCTCACGCCCCAGGTCGTGCCGGGACTTGCCCTCCTTGCCCAGCTCGCGCTCGACGACGTTCTGCGTGGCGATACCGGCGTGGTCCATGCCCGGCTGCCACAGCGTCTCGTAACCCTGCATGCGCTTACGGCGCGTGAGGGCGTCGATGAGGGTGTGCTCGAAGGCGTGCCCGAGGTGCAGGCTCCCCGTGACGTTCGGCGGCGGGATGACGACGGTGTACGGCTGCTTGTCGCTCTTGGCGTCCGCCTCGAAGTAACCGCGCTCTACCCAGCGCTCGTACAGCGGCCCCTCTACATCGGCCGGCGCGTACTGGGTCGGCAGTTCGGTGTCGGGCGCTGGTGGCTGCTGCTGAGCGTTCTCGGTCACCCGCTCAGTTTAGGGGTGTCCCTGGCGTGTCCCGAAACGCGTTTGTTCTGTAACGGTGGGCACCCCGATGCCATGTGTGCGCTGTGTTTGCGCCAGGATGTCGTGAACATATAAGCATCTGGAGGGGAACCCAGAAATGAGCTACAACCAGCCGGGCCCGTACGGCGGGCAGCCCCAGCAGCCCGGTCCGTACGGCCAGCCGCAGCAGCCCGGCCCGTACGGCCAGCCGCCGCAGGCGCCCCAGCCCGGCTACGGCTACCCCCAGCAGGCTCCTCCGCCCCAGCCCCAGCCCGGTTACGGCTACCCGCAGCAGGCCCCGGGCGTCCCGCCCCAGCAGCCGAACCCGTACGGCCAGCAGCAGCCGCCGTACGGCCAGGCCCCGTACGGCATGCCGCAGCCGCCGGCACCCGGTGGCGGCGGCAAGAAGGCCGGCCTGATCATCGGCGCGGTCGCGGTCGTGGCCGCGATCGCCGTCGGGGCGTACTTCGCGCTCGGCGGCAGCCGTGGCGGCTCGTCCAGCCTCGCGGACGACGGGGCGCACAAGCTGACGACGCCCGAGAAGCTGCTCAGCGACTACTCCCGGATGGGCGACAAGGGCGACACATCCGGCAGCGACTCGACGTCGGAGCTGGAGAAGAGCGGCGTCAAGAACGGCACCAGCGTGACCGGTGTCTACTCGACCGCGGACCTCTCGGGTTACGACCCCAACGACCCGAACAGCACCACGCCCGACCTGGGCGCGCTGGCGAAGGCCAAGAACATCTATTTCGCCGGCGCCTACGGCGAGATCGCCGACCCGGAGAAGGCTCTGGACGCGTTCTTCACGTCCTTCAAGAGGTCCGCCGAGGAGGACTCCTCCTCCGGCAGCAGCAGCGCCCCCAAGACCGAACTCGTCGGCGAGCCCGAGTCCGCCGACCTCGACGGCGCGGTCATGAAGTGCCAGTCGACCAAGGGCCAGAACGTGATCACCAAGCAGGAGACGACCAACTGGTTCTGCGCCTGGGCCGACTACAGCACCATCACCCTGGTGTCGCCGACTGACGCCGCGGCAAGCGTCTCCAAGGACGTGGCCATCGACATCACGACGAAGGTGCGCGCAGAGATCCGCGTCAAGGCCTGACACCCGTACGCGCCACAGCGAAGGGGCCCCGGTCGGTCGACCGGGGCCCCTTCGGTATGTCCGTACTGCGGCTACGCCGTCTTCTGCTCGCCCGAACCCCGTCCGCGCGCATCCCGCGGGATCAGCGTCGGGTTCACGTTCGAGTGAACGACGTCCGCCGTGATGACGACGCGGGCCACGTCCTTGCGGGACGGGATCTCGTACATCACGCCCTGGAGGACTTCCTCCATGATGGCGCGCAGGCCGCGGGCGCCGGTCTGGCGGAGGATGGCCTGGTCGGCGATGGCTTCCAGGGCCTCGCGCTCGAAGTCGAGTTCCACGCCGTCGAGTTCGAAGAGGCGCTGGTACTGCTTCACCAGCGCGTTGCGGGGCTCGACGAGGATCTGGAGCAGGGCCTCGCGGTCGAGGTTGTGGACCGAGGTGATGACGGGGAGGCGGCCGATGAACTCGGGGATCATGCCGAACTTCACCAGGTCCTCGGGCATGACGTCCTCGAACTGGTCCTTGGCCTCCAGCTCGCGCTTGGAGCGGATCGTCGCGCCGAAGCCGATGCCCTTGGCGCCGGCCCGGGACTCGATGATCTTCTCCAGGCCCGCGAACGCGCCGCCCACGATGAACAGGACGTTCGTGGTGTCGATCTGGATGAACTCCTGGTGCGGGTGCTTACGGCCGCCCTGGGGCGGGACCGAGGCCGTGGTGCCTTCGAGGATCTTCAGCAGGGCCTGCTGGACACCCTCGCCGGACACATCGCGCGTGATCGACGGGTTTTCGCTCTTCCGGGCCACCTTGTCGATCTCGTCGATGTAGATGATCCCGGTCTCGGCCTTCTTGACGTCGTAGTCGGCCGCCTGGATCAGCTTCAGCAGGATGTTCTCGACGTCCTCGCCGACGTACCCGGCCTCCGTCAGCGCCGTCGCGTCGGCGATGGCGAACGGGACGTTCAGCATGCGGGCCAGAGTCTGGGCGAGCAGCGTCTTGCCGGAGCCGGTGGGGCCCAGCAGCAGGATGTTGGACTTCGCCAACTCGATGGCGTCGTCGCGGCCTTGGGCGCCGCCGTTCTCGCCGGCCTGGACGCGCTTGTAGTGGTTGTAGACGGCGACGGAGAGGGCCTTCTTCGCCGCCTCCTGGCCGACCACATAGCCTTCGAGGAACTCGTAGATCTCGCGCGGCTTGGGAAGTTCCTCCCAGCGGACCTCACTGGTCTCCGCGAGCTCTTCCTCGATGATCTCGTTGCAGAGATCGATGCACTCGTCGCAGATGTACACACCAGGGCCTGCGATGAGCTTCTTGACCTGCTTCTGGCTCTTGCCGCAGAACGAGCACTTGAGCAGATCGCCGCCGTCACCGATGCGTGCCACGGTGTGCTTCCCCTTCGCCTGGGAGACGCCTGGACGATTTCGAATCCAGCGGCTCCTGGTGCTGCCTTATGTCGACGGTACCTTGCCTGGCCCCCCGTTCGGGCCCCCCTTGGCGCGGTTCACTTTGACGTGCACCGTCTCAAACCGTGCCAAGGGGCAGCAGACAATACCGGGTCCGCGTCAGCGAACGTCGGCGTTGTTCATCTTCCGCGTGGAGATGATCTGGTCGATCAGCCCGTACGAGAGCGCGTCCTCGGCCGTGAGGATCTTGTCGCGCTCGATGTCCTCGCGGATCTTCTCGATCGGCGTGGTGGAGTGCTTGGCCAGCATCTCCTCCAGCTGCGAGCGCATCCGCAGGATCTCGTTGGCGGCGATCTCCAGGTCGGAGACCTGACCGCGGCCGGTCTCGCTGTACGGCTGGTGGATCAGCACGCGCGCGTTGGGAAGCGCCATGCGCTTGCCCGGCGAACCGGCGGCCAGCAGAACGGCGGCGGCGGAGGCCGCCTGGCCCATGCAGACCGTCTGGATGTCGGGCTTCACGAACTGCATCGTGTCGTAGATGGCCGTGAGCGCGGTGAAGGAGCCGCCCGGGCTGTTGATGTAGACCGAGATGTCGCGGTCGGGGTCCATCGACTCCAGGCACAGCAGCTGCGCCATGACGTCGTTGGCGGACGCGTCGTCGATCTGCACGCCGAGGAAGATCACGCGCTCCTCGAAGAGCTTCGCGTACGGGTCGTACTCGCGGATGCCCTGCGAGGTGCGCTCGACGAAGCGGGGGATCACGTAGCGGGACTCGGCGACGGGGCCCGCGTACTCGGCACGCGTGCGGTCGTACAGGCCGCTGCCGGGGAAGTCGTTCACTGTCTGTCTCCTAGGAGCTGTGGCGGTCGGCTGAGGGGCTTGCTGGGGCCGATTCGGTCCCACGGGGCGGTCAGGCCCCGGTGCCGCCGCCGCCCGGGATGCCGGCAGCTGTGGTGATGACGTCGTCGATGAGGCCGTACGTCTTGGCCTCCTCCGGGTCGAACCAGCGGTCCCGGTCCGAGTCACGGGTGACCTGCTCGACGGTCTGGCCGGTGTGCTGGGCCGTGAGCTCGGCCATACGCTTCTTGGTGTGCAGCAGCCGCTCGGCGTGGATCTTGATGTCCGACGCCGAACCGGCCAGGCCGGCGGAGGGCTGGTGGATCAGGATCTCGGCGTTCGGGAGGGCGAACCGCTTACCCGGGGTGCCCGCGCTGAGCAGGAACTGGCCCATGGAGGCGGCGAGGCCCATGGCGATCGTCATCACGTCGTTCTTGATGAACTGCATGGTGTCGTAGATCGCCATGCCGGCCGTGATCGAGCCGCCCGGGCTGTTGATGTAGAGGTTGATGTCCTTGTCGGGGTCCGCGGCGGCAAGGAGCAGCAGCTGTGCGGTGATCTTGTTCGCGATGTCGTCGTCGACCGGCTGGCCGAGGAAGATGATCCGCTCGTTGAGCAGCCGGTTGTAGACCTGGTCGCCGAGGCCACCGCCGATGGAAGGCTCGCCGGCGGCGGAGGGCATCAGATTCGTCACGTATCCACCTGCTCGTCTTACGACGGCGCCGGGCCGTCTGCACGTCTTCTGCGTGGGCAACGGGGACTCCCCTGCCCTCATACTCATGGACCCTAACGCGCAGGCTGGGCGGTGCCATCCCGGTTCCGTGAGTGTTCGCCGGGGGCGTAGCGCCGTGGGGGCTCGGGTGCGCGAGGGGCCGCGGGTCCGTCGTGGCCGTTCGCGCAGTTCGCCGCTCCCGCCGACGGCGCTGTCCGGCCGTACGAGAGAAGGGCCCCGGGGATCGGTGTCCCCGGGGCCCTTCCTACGCGCTGTGCGGCGCCGTGGGCTCAGCCCTCGGTCTTCTCCGCGGCCTCGGCGTCGGCGGTGCCCTCGGCGGCCTCGACCGTCTCCGTGGCCTGCTCGACCTCGTCCTCGTCGTTCAGGTCGACGATCTCGCCGTTGGTGTCCTTGACCGTGGCCTTCTCGACCACGACGGCCAGGGCCTTGCCGCGGGCGACCTCGCCGACCAGGAGCGGAACCTGGCCGCCCTCGACGACCGCCTGGGCGAACTGGTCGGGGGACATGCCGGAGGAGGCGGCGCGGCGCATGAGGTGCTCGGTGAGCTCCTCCTGGTTGACGTTCAGCTTCTCCTGCTTGACGAGCTCGTCGAGGACGAACTGCGTCTTGATGCCCTTGACCGCGGCTTCCTTGGTCTCGGCGTCGAACTCCTCGACCGTCTTGCCCTGGATCTCGAGGTACTTCTCGAGGTCGAGGCCCATCTGGCCGAGCTGGTGGTGCTCCAGGTTGTGCTTGCGGGTGTTGATCTCGTCCTCGAGCAGCTTCTCGGGGACGGGCACCTCGACGAGCTCCAGCAGCTTCTCCAGGACGCGCTCCTGGGCCTGCGTGGCCTGGTCGTACTGCTTCATGTTCTCGAGGCGCTTGCGGCTGTCGGCCTTCAGCTCGTCGAGGGTGTCGAACTCGGAGGCGAGCTGCGCGAACTCGTCGTCCAGCTCGGGCAGTTCGCGGGCGGCGACCTGGGTGACCTTGACGGTGACCTCGGCCTCCTTGCCGGCCGCCGAGCCACCCTTGAGCTCGGAGGCGAAGGTGGCCTCGCCACCGGCCTCCAGGCCCTTCACGGCGTCGTCGATGCCGTCCAGCAGCTCGCCGGAGCCGATGGTGTAGGAGACGCCCTCGGCGACGCCGTCCTCGAGGACCTCGCCCTCGACCTTGGCCTGAAGGTCGATCGTGATGACGTCGCCGTCCTCGGCGGCGCGCTCGACCGGGGAGGTCGACGCGAAGCGCTCACGGAGCTGCTCGACCGACTTGTCGATGTCCTCTTCGGTGACCTCGACCGGGTCGACCTCGACCTCGATGCCGGAGTAGTCCGGGATCTCGATGGACGGGCGGATGTCGACCTCGGCGGTGAAGTTCAGCGTCTCGCCGTCCTTCAGCTCGGTGATGTCGACCTCGGGCTGGCCCAGGACGTCGATCTCGGCCTCGTTGACAGCCTCGGTGTAGAACTTGGGAAGCGCGTCGTTGACGGCCTCCTCCAGCACCGCACCGCGGCCGAACCGCTGGTCGATGACGCGGGCCGGGATCTTGCCCTTGCGGAAGCCCTTCACCGTGACCTGCTGGTTGATCTTCTTGTACGCCGCGTCGAGGCTGTCCTTGAGCTCCTCGAAGGGCACCTCGATGCTGAGCCGAACCCGAGTCGGGTTCAGGGTCTCCACGGCGCTCTTCACGGTTCGGTCTCCTTGGGGGCTGACTTCTTGGTTTCTGCCGGGGCCAGACTGGTCCGGCGGACTTCGTCGCCCGGACGACCTCCAGAGGATCTCCTGTGGATGTCCGGGGATGTCCAGAGGTTCCTGTGGATGAGACACACGGGCGCGCAGCTTGCATAGTAACCGCAGCCGCTCAACGCCCCAAAGGCGATCAAGCGAGGTGACCGCGCGGATGACCGGCGAGGACCGGTCGGTGGTCGGGGTGGCGGGATTTGAACCCACGGCCTTCCGCTCCCAAAGCGGACGCGCTACCAAGCTGCGCCACACCCCGTGCTGGTGCGACACGTAGGGTACATGGCCGCAGGCAGCGCGACCGCCGCATTAACGGGGTGTGCGGTGAGGGGCACCGACCCGCTACGATGCCTTCTGTGCCGCGGTCACCTGACCTGCGGCGCGTCCTGTGCGGGCGTAGCTCAATGGTAGAGCCCTAGTCTTCCAAACTAGCTACGCGGGTTCGATTCCCGTCGCCCGCTCCATACGGCTCAGGGCCAGGTCGGAGGATGATTCCTCGGCCTGGCCCTGATGCGTTCTCCCGGCGGGGACGCCCGGTCGCGTCAGTCGCCGCGCAGTGTGCGTACGTCCACGGTGTAGACGGAGCGGATGCCGTACGGGACGTAGAGGGCGTCGCCGACGAGGGTCAGGGGGGCGCCGATGCCGGTGGAGTCGGCGGTGCCGCCGTCGTCCCGTCCCTGGAGGGTGGCCTCCACGGCGCCCGTACGCAGGTTCAGGGCCGCCAGACGGCCGCTGGGGGACGCCAGGTAGAGGTGGGACGCGGAGGCGGTCGGGGGGCCCGGCGACTCCACGGTGGAGTTGCTCTCCCAGAGCTGGCGCCCGGTGTCCGGGGCGATCGCGCGGACGCTGCCGCTGGACGACGTGGCGTAGAGCGTGCCGCCCAGCAGGGTGGGGGTCGTGCCCTCGGGCAGGGTCCGGGACAGCCGTACGGTCGTCCGGACGCGCGAGGTGGAGTTGATCAGGGTCAGCGTGCGGCGGGCGCCGGTCGTGTCGAGCACCACCAGCCGCCCGTCGGCCTGTCCGACGACGTCCTGCTCCCCCTCGACCCGCACGGTCCAGCGGGGGCGGCCGGTGGCCGGGTCGAGCTGCGCGAGGCTCGTGTGGGTGATGTTCTCCTCGCCCCACTGCTGGCACACCAGATAGGCGTTCCGGGCGACGCTGCGCAGCAGGCAGATCTGTGTGGTTGGGCTGGGCATCGGCCGCTTCCAGCGGACCTTGCCGTCGGTGGCGTCGAGGAGGGCGTACTGCCGCCCTTTCGCGCCGTAGACGGTGATGACGCCCTCGGGTACGGCGGTGGAGAAGCCCTGGTCGTTGTTCGGCTCGGTGGCCTCGTCGCTGTCGCCGGTGACCGTCTTCCAGATCACCTTGCCGGTCTCGGCGTCGAGCGCCTGGACGGTGTAGCGCGTGGGGTTGAACTGCTCCTCGCCGACGATCCGGTCGTCGGCGCCGTAGACGTACACGCGGCCGCTGCGCGCGGCGATGATCGAGCCCGCGTCGCCGCCGCTGATGTCGTCGGCGGTCTCGTCGATCGACCGGGCCCAGGTGTTGCGGCCGTCGGAGAGGGCGAAGCGGGTCGCCATGACGTCGTCGCCGGCGCAGACGAGGGACGGGCCGGTCGCCGCGCAGCGGGCGAAGGGAGCGTCGGCGCCTATCGGCTCCTTGTCGGGGCTCGGGTCCTTCGACTTCCGGTGCCAGGCCTGCCAGCCGAGGGGCAGGTCGCCCGGGTCGGAGTCGTCGCCGGTGAGGGCGACCGTGGTGGTGGCGAGGGCAGCGAGGACGACGGCTCCGGCCGCGGAGGCCAGCCAGAGGCGTCCGCGGCGCCGGCGGGGCCGGCCGGGGGGCACGACGGTCGGCGTCTCGTCCGCGGGGCGCGGGTCGGGGAGGGCGCCGTCACGGAGCAGGTGCAGCAACTCGTCCGGTGAGGGGCGGGACTTGGGTTGCTTTTCCAGGCAGAGTCGGACGAAGGTGAGCAACTCGGACGGAACGTCATCGAGTTCGGGAGTGCCCTCGACGACCCTGATGGCCGTCTCGTACGGGCTCGGGCTGTCGAACGGACCATGGCCGGTGGCGGCGTACGCGAGGATCGAGCCGAGGGAGAAGACGTCCGCGGCCGGGCCCACGTCCTGGGGGGAGGAGAACTGCTCCGGGGACATATAAGGCGGAGTGCCCATGACGCGGCCGGTCTGGGTGAGGACGTCGGAGGGCGCGAACTCGGCGGCGCGGGAGATACCGAAGTCGATGACGCGGGGGCCGTCCTCGGCGAGCATCACATTGGCCGGTTTCAGGTCGCGGTGGACCATGCCGGCGCGATGGATGTCCCGCAGGGCCTCGGCGAGGCCTGCGGCGAGTTCGCGCAACTGCGGCAGGGGCAGGGGGCCGTGGCGGCGGATGCGGGTACCGAGGTCCTCGCCGGGGATGTAGAGCGTGGCCATCCAGGGGCGCGGCGCGTCGGCGTCCGCGTCCACGACGGGTGCGGTGAAGGCGCCACTGACCTGGCGGGCGGCGGCGACCTCGCGGCGGAACCGGGTGCGGAACTCGTCGTCGTCGGCGTACTGCGCGTGCACGACCTTGACGGCCAGGCGGCGACCGGAGGCCGAGCGGGCGAGGTAGACCACGCCCATGCCACCGGAGCCGAGGCGGTCCTCGATCCGGTAGCCGCCCACCTCCGCCGGGTCCGTCTCGCGCAGCGCCATCCGTACGTTCCCCCGTTCCGGACCGTTCGACGATCACGAACGAGGGTATCCGTACCCTTCCAGGCCGCCCCACGGACCCCGGAAGGGACCTCAGAACTGGATCGAGTTGATCGTCTCGGCTATCGAGTTGAGGAATCTCTGGATGTCGTCGGCCATGCCCGTCGAGGCGAGGAAGAAGCCGAACAGCACGGCGACGACGGCGGGGCCGGCCTTCAGGGAGCCGCCACGAATCAACACCACCAAGATGATCGCCAACAGCAACACCACTGACAGCGAAATGGCCACAACAGATCACACCCTCGGTCGGTCCGCTCTCCCGGCCCGGGGATGCGACCCCGCGCACCCCCGCCAGAACCATCGTGCCACCAACCGGGCCCCGCTATGCGGCACGTGACGTTTCGTTCGCCACACCTGTGCCGGATCTGTGCGGGTCCACCGTGCGCGGCCACCTCCCGCGTTGCGGCCGTACAGGATTTCGGGTGCGCACCCGCGCAGGTAATTCGACGGGATCGTTTCCATCAACACACAACGTGTTCGCCAATATTTCGAATTAAGTGTGAGGTGATCATTCCATCGCGGTCGGCTCCTGACCATATGCGCCTATTAGTCCGGATGAATCCGGACAAGAAGGATGGCCAACAGGTGTCCACCCAGTGCATGTTCGTCGTACACGCGAGGCCGAGCGCGATATCCGGGAATGACCTCGCGGGTTTTACGAAATCCCACAGGCAACGCTAGGGTGCCTCAGATGTTCCATGCTGCCTCGTCCCCCGCATGCGCAGTGAGGGCCTCGGTCTACTCCCCCGGCTTCCGGCGGGAGGGTCTGTGAACAACTCGCTGCGACCGCACGGCCACAACAGAGCGCCACTCCCCCCGGCAGAGTCGTCGGCGGACGGAGTGCCGAGTCCGCGCTCGCCGCAGAACCAGCAGGCACAGGCGGACAAGAGATCCGCGTCCGGCGGTGCCAAGCAACGCGACGCGTTCTTCGACAACGCCAAGTTCCTGGCGATCGTGCTCGTCGCCATAGGACACTCCTGGGAACCGATCAAGGGCGACAGCCGGATCCTGGAGGCGGTGTACACCGTCGTGTACACCTTCCACATGCCGGCGTTCATCATCATCTCCGGCTTCTTCTCGCGCAGTTTCGACGCGAGCCCCAGTCGGCTGAAGCGCCTGATCACCGGCGTCGCGGTGCCGTACATCATCTTCGAGACGGCCTATCCGCTCTTCAAGCGCTGGATCGCCGAGGACCCGGGTCAGGACATCAGCCTCCTGGACCCGTGGTACCTGACCTGGTTCCTGTGCGCCCTGTTCATCTGGCGGATGACCACCCCCATCTGGAAGATGGTGCGCTGGCCGCTGCCGATCGCGCTCGGTCTCGCCATGGCGGCGACGGTCACCCCGGAGATCGGTGACGACCTGGATCTGCAGCGTGTGCTCCAGTTCCTGCCGTACTTCGTGCTGGGCCTGTGCATGAAGCCCGAGCACTTCCACATGGTGCGTACGCGCACGGTGCGGATCCTGGCCGTGCCGGTGTTCGCGGTGGCGCTGGCCTTCGGCTGGTGGGCCGTGCCGCGCATGAACACCGCGTGGTTCTACCACCGGGACGCCGCGCAGGAGCTGGGCGCGCCGTGGTGGGCGGGGCCGGTCATGGTGCTGGCGATGTTCGGCTGCTCGCTGCTGCTGACGGCCTGCTTCTTCGCCTGGGTGCCGCGTCGGCACATGTGGTTCACGGCGCTCGGCGCGGGCACGCTGTACGGCTATCTGCTGCACGGCTTCGTCGTGAAGGCCGGCGACTACCAGGGCTGGTTCGAGCACGCGTGGCTCCAGCGGCCGCTCGGTGAGATCTTCGTGTCCGTCGTCGCGGCGGTCGGTGTCACGCTGCTGTGCACCTCGCCGGTGCAGCGGGTGTTCCGGTTCGCGATGGAGCCGAAGATGGAGTGGGCGTTCAAGCGGGACGCGGCTCAGTTGGCCCGGGAGCGGGAGAAGCGCGAGGGCGCTGCCGCGCGCGAGAAGGTCAACGCCTGATCCTGCGGCCTGATTCACAGCGGGTGCGTCCGGCCTATCCGGCGTATCTGCACAAAGACGCACAACATCACATCGTGGAGAGTCAGTCTCCGGTCAGACCGAGAAGTGCGCGCATCCGTGCGTACTTCTCGGTCAGTCGTTTGCGGGTCGTCTCGTCGAGGACGGCCAGGCGGGTCGGGTCCGCGTTGTGCGCCAGGTCCGCCTGCTTCACCAGGAGGGCGCCGGGGGTGGCGAGGATGCGGGCGGCGTAGGTCTCGGGGGGTTCTCCGGGGTGCTTGGTGAGGGCGCGTACGACCGCCTTCGTGCGGGGGCTCAGTGGGGCGTCTTCCAGCCACTGTTCGGAAAGGGCGTCGTCCTCTACCGCGTCGTGCAGCCAGGCTGCTGCGATCTGGTCCTCGTCGCCGCCGCGTGCGTGTACGCCTTCTGCTACGGCCCTGAGGTGTTCGGTGTACGGGTGGCCGGCCTTGTCGGTCTGGTTGGCGTGGGCGGTGCGGGCGAGGGTCTCGATGTCGGCCAGGGACAGTGGGGTTCGGTGGGGCTGGGTCATTGGTCCAGTGTGCCGCTCGGGGTTGGTGGGGGGTTTTCTCGCCCCCGCCGCCCCTACCCGTCCCATCCCTGAAGGGGCTCCGCCCCTTCGACCCCGCCAAGGGGCTGCCGCCCCCTGGACCCCCGCTTCGGCCCGAAGGGCCTCGTCCTCAAACGCCGGACGGGCTGAAAGTGCCTGGAGCGGCGTTGGGGAGTGATCGCCTCCGAGCGTGAGGCCGGGAGGTCAGCGTGTTGACTGGGCCGTTGGGCCCTCTCGGCAGATCAGGAGGAGGGCCCTGTCGTCGTTGACGTCCTTTGCGACTGCCTCGATCAGGTGCCAGGCGGCTCCGTGGAAGCCGCCTGCCACGTAGCGGTCGGCCTCGCCGGTGAGGCGGTCTATGCCCTCGACGATGTCGCGGTCGGAGGTCTCGACCAGGCCGTCCGTGAAGAGCATCAGGACGTCTCCGGGGCGGAGTGAGCCCTTCACGGGGTCGAACTGGGCGCCGTCGTACACGCCGAGGAGGGGGCCCTCGGCCGCCTTCTCCTCCCAGCGGCCGCTGCCCGCGCTCAGTTGCAGGCCCGGCGGGTGGCCCGCCGAGTAGAGCTCGTAGTCGCCCGAGTCCAGGTCCAGGACGAGGTGGATCGACGTGGCGAAGCCCTCGTCCCAGTCCTGGCGGAGCAAGTAGCCGTTCGCCGCCGGGAGGAAGGCGTGCGGAGGCAGGCTGCCGAGGAGGCCGCCGAAGGCTCCCGAGAGGAGGAGGGCGCGGGAGGCCGCGTCCATGCCCTTGCCGGAGACGTCCGTCAGGACGACCTCCAGGGTGCGGCCGCCGTTCGTGCGGGCCGCCACCACGAAGTCGCCCGAGAAGGACTGGCCGCCCGCCGGGCGCAGCGCCATCTCGCGATGCCAGCCGTGCGGCAGGCCCGGCAGCTTGCTCTGCACGCGGATGCGTTCGCGCAGGTCGAAGAGCATCGTGCCGCCGCGCCGCCAGGGCACGCCCACGCGGCTGCGGAACTGCGCGATGAGGAGACCGAAGAAGCCGCACGCCGCCACGACCAGGACCACACCCGGGGTGACGCGGGACGGACCCTCCGTGTACGGCCCGAGCTGCACCGACTCCACGATCAGGGCCGTCGCCGCCGCCGCGTACAGGCCCAGCAGGCTCGCCGGGCGCAGCAGCAGGCCGCCCGCGACGATCGGCAGGACCAGCGCGGCCGGGGAGAACCACACCGGGTTGGCCATCGTCACGGCGCAGATCAGGGGAACCGTGAGGAGCAGGCCGGCCAGTGCGATCCAGTCCGAGCCGTCGCCGCGGAAGTAGTCCACCGCGCTTCTGCGCACGCCGACGCGGGCCCGGTGCCACTGCATCTTCAACCGGGCCGTGAACGTCTCGGCCACCGTGCGCCGCTCTCGTCCTGCTGCCATTAGTTCGGGACCCTATCCATCGGACCAGCTGCTTGGCACGGGAGGTCCCACTTGTCCCCCGTCCGAGGTTCAACTTCACAGTGAACTTCACGGAAAGCCACCTCGCGGCCGCCAACGAGAAATTCCCTCGCTCGTCCCGCAATGCCCTGGTAGGCATGATTCATGGCGAATGACAGTGCGAGCCGCCCTGGCCACTTGGGCCTTCCCGAGCTGCGGGTGTTGCGGCAGGGCGAGTGGAACACCTGGTACGACACGCTGATCCGGGCCTTCGGTGCGGTCGCGGAAGCGCCGGAGGAGCAGGAGCTGTGGAACTCGCTCACCGAGCTGGACCGTTCCCTCGGCGCCTGGGACGGGGACGGGTGCGTGGGCACGGCGGGGGCCTTCAGCTTCCGGCTGACCGTGCCGGGGGGCGCGTCGGTGCCCGCGGCCGGCGTCACGATGGTCAGTGTCGCCGCCACGCACCGCCGGCGCGGCGTGCTGACGTCGTTGATGCGGCGGCAGCTGGACGACGTGCGCGAGTGGGGCTGGCCGCTTGCCGTACTGACCGCGTCCGAGCCGGAGATCTACGGCCGGTTCGGGTACGGCGTCGGCACCTTCCATGTGAACGCCGAGATCGACACCACCCGCGTCCGGCTGTCCGTGCCGCCCGGCACCGATGACGTACGTCTGCGGTACGCCGCAGCGACCGAGGCCCTCGACGTGTGCGAGGCGGTGTACGCGCGCACGGTGTCCGGCCGGCCGGGGATGCTGGCGCGCGGGCCCGGCTGGGAGCGGCTGCGGGTGCTCGACCCGGAGAGCGACCGGGACGGCGGCTCGCCGCTCCAGTGCGTGCTGGCGGAGCGCGACGGCCAGGTCGTGGGGTACGCGCGCTTTCGGGTCAAGCCGGAGTGGGAGCCGTCCGGGCCCAAGGGGTCGGTGTTGCTGCGGGACGTGGACGCACTCGACCCGGCGGCGCGGGCCGCGCTGTGGCGGTTCCTGTTCGACATCGACCTGACGTCCACGGTGAAGGCGTACGGGCGGCCGTTGGACGAGGCCTGGCAGCACCAGGTGTCCGACATCCGGCGGTGTGCGCTGCGGGTACGGGACTCGCTGCATGTACGGCTGGTGGATGTCGGGGCGGCGCTGGAGGCGCGGACCTATCAGGCGCCGGTGGACGTGGTGTTCGAGGTGGAGGACGCCTTCTGCCCCTGGAACTCCGGGCGTTGGCGGCTGACCGGGGACGCCAAGGGCGCGGCGTGCGGCCGTACGACGGATGCCGCCGATCTCTTCCTGTCCGTACGGGAGTTGGGGGCGGCCTACCTCGGCGGTGTGAGCCTGGAATCGCTGGGCGCCGCCGGGCGGGTGCGGGAGCTGCGGCAGGGGGCGCTGGCGGAGGCGTCGGTGGGGTTCATGTCCGGCGTGGCGCCGTGGTTGCCCCACGGGTTCTGAGCGGGGCGGCTTCGGGGGCCTCGGGGCTTCGGGGTTTCGGGGCCCTAAGGGGTCTGGCAGTTCGGGCACCAGAAGAGGTTGCGGGCGGCCAGGTCGGCGGTGCGGATCTCGCCGCCGCAGAGGTGGCAGGGCAGCGTGGCCCGGCGGTAGACGTAGACCTCGCCGCCGTGGTCGTCGACGCGGGGCGGGCGGCCCATCGCCTCCGGGGTGTGCTCGGGGCGGACGGTGTCGATGCGGTTGTTGCGGACGCCCTCGCGCATGAGGTCGGCCAGGTCCGCCCAGATGGCGTCCCACTGGGTGGGGGTGATGTCCCTGCCCGTGCGGTACGGGTCGATGCGGTGCCGGAAGAGGACCTCGGCGCGGTAGACGTTGCCGACGCCCGCGATGACCTTCTGGTCCATGAGCAGGGCGGCGATCGTCGTACGGCTGCGGGAGATCCGTCGGTAGGCCCGGTGCGGGTCGGCGTCGGCGCGGAGGGGGTCGGGGCCGAGGCGGTCGTGTATCGCCTGCTTCTCGGGGTGCGTGATCAGGGCGCAGGTGGTGGGGCCGCGGAGGTCGACGTACGCGGTGCTGTTCGTGAGGCGGAGGCGGACGGTGTCCGTGGGTGGGGGTGCGGGGGCGTCGCCGAAGTTGACCTTGCCGAAGAGGCCGAGGTGGATGTGGATCCAGTCGGCGTCCCGGAAGCCGAGGAAGAGGTGTTTGCCGTGGGCCTCGGTGTGGGTGAGTTCTGAGCCGGTGAGGAGTTGTGCGCCGTCCGAGAACTTGCCCTGGGGGCTGGTGACGTGGGGGGACGTGCCGAGGAATGCGGTGGCGTAGTCCTGGGCCAGCCGGTGGATGGTGTGGCCCTCGGGCACGGTGGCTCCTTCTTCGTGTGCGGGTGGGGGGAGCGGGATTTTCGCCCCCGCCGCCCCTACCCGTCCCATCCTCTGAAGGGGCTCCGCCCCTTCCACCCCGCCAAGGGGCTGCCGCCCCCTGGACCTCCGCTTCGGCCTGCGGCCTCGTCCTCAAACGCCGGACGGGCTGAAAAGGGTGCCTACTGCTGGGGGTGGTGCGCGGGGATCGGGGGGAGGTCGCCCGTCGTCTCGTAGGTGGCCAGCATGGTGATGCGGCGGGTGTGACGCTCGTCACCGGAGTACGGGGTGCTCAGGAACGTCTCGACGAACTTCGTCGCCTCGTCCTGCGTGTGCATGCGGGCGCCCACCGCCACGACGTTCGCGTTGTTGTGCTGACGGCCGAGGGACGCCGTCTCCTCGCTCCAGGCCAGGGCCGCGCGGACGCCCTTCACCTTATTCGCGGCGATCTGCTCGCCGTTGCCCGAGCCGCCGATCACGATGCCGAGGGCGTCGGGGTCCGCGGCCGTCTTCTCCGCGGCGCGGAGGCAGAAGGGCGGGTAGTCGTCCTGGGCGTCGTAGATGTGGGGGCCGCAGTCGACCGGGTCGTGACCCGCCGCCCTGAGCCAGTCGACGAGGTGGTTCTTGAGTTCGAAGCCCGCATGGTCGGAGCCGAGATACACGCGCATGGAACGAGTGTGACACGGGTGTTTCGGGGCAGCAGCGTCGGGTGTCGATCGCGTTTACTGTGATGCACGCCATGGAAGCTCAAGGAAACCTCAAGTAACAATCCCGAATCAAAGGTTCCCGAATTCGTTCTCCTCCGATTCACTGGTCCGACTCGTGCGCCGCTCGATTACCGCTCGTGCGAGAACCGCTCCCCACGGCTCAAAGGAAATCCGTTCCATGACTTCGCAGCCGAACCAGAAGACGGCCGGACCGGCCGCCGGCGGCCACGGCCTACAGGCCGGACTCAAGAACCGCCACCTGTCCATGATCGCCATCGGCGGCGTCATCGGCGCCGGGCTCTTCGTCGGGTCCAGCTCCGGTATCGCCACCGCAGGACCCGGCATCCTCCTGTCGTACGCCCTCGTCGGCACGCTCGTGGTGCTGGTGATGCGGATGCTGGGTGAGATGTCCGCGGCCAACCCGACCTCCGGGTCGTTCTCCGCCCACGCCGACCGCGCGCTCGGGCGCTGGGCCGGGTTCTCCATCGGCTGGCTGTACTGGTTCTTCTGGGTGGTCGTGCTGGCGGTCGAGGCGACCGCCGGTGCGGCGATCCTGGAGGGGTGGATACCGGCCGTTCCGCAGTGGGGATGGGCCCTGATCGTGATGGTGGTGCTCACCGCCACCAACCTCGTCTCCGTCGGCTCCTACGGCGAGTTCGAGTTCTGGTTCGCCGGGATCAAGGTCGTGGCCATTGCCGCGTTCATCGTCGTCGGCGGGCTCGCCATCTTCGGGCTCCTGCCGGGCGTCGACAGCTCGCAGGCCGGGCTGAGCAACCTCACCGACCACGGCGGCTTCCTGCCCCACGGCGCCGGCGCCATCCTCACCGGTGTGCTGCTCGTCGTGTTCTCCTTCATGGGCAGCGAGATCGCCACCCTGGCCGCCGGTGAGTCCGAGAACCCGCAGCGGGCGGTCACCAAGGCCACCAACAGCATCATCTGGCGTGTCGCCGTCTTCTACCTCGGCTCGATCCTCGTCGTGGTCTCCCTGATCCCGTGGGACAGCAAGTCCATCGCCAAGGACGGCTCCTACGTCGCCGCGCTCGACTCCCTGGGCATCCCGCACGCCGGTCAGATCATGAACTTCATCGTGCTGACCTCGGTGCTGTCCTGTCTCAACTCCGGCCTCTACACCGCCTCCCGCATGGCCTTCTCGCTCGGCCAGCGCGGGGACGCGCCGAAGTCCTTCGCGCGGACGACCGGCAACGGTGTGCCGCGTACGGCGATCCTCGCGTCGGTCGTGTTCGGCTTCGTCGCCGTGTTCTTCAACTACAAGTTCCCGGACTCCGTCTTCCTCTTCCTGGTCAACTCCTCCGGTGCGGTCGCCCTGTTCGTGTGGCTGGTGATCTGCTTCTCGCAGCTGCGCATGCGGAAGATCATCCAGGCCGAGGCGCCGGAGAAGCTGGTCGTGAAGATGTGGCTGTACCCGTACCTGACCTGGGCGACGGCCGCGCTGATCGTGTTCGTCCTCGGCTACATGCTGACCGACACCGAGCACGACGGCCGCAAGACCGTGCTGCTGTCGCTGCTGGTGGCCGCGGTCGTGCTGGTCGTGGCCTTCGTGAAGGAGAAGGTCGGCCGGGGGCGCCCCGCGGACGTCGAGACGGCTGCCGTTGCGGACGCGCCGCGTGACGAGGTCAAGACCGGCTGACCCGCTGACCCGCTGACCTGACGATCTGCCGGGGTGGCCGGCCGCCTCGGCCGGACCGGGGTCGTGGGTTCGAGGGGCCTTCGGAACGCGTGTGCGTTTCGAAGGCCCCTCTTCTCGTGTGCTCACAGCACGGTGAAGGTGTCCTTCACCTTCTCGTACGTCTTCAACGCCTCCGTCTCGATGTCCGGCCGGTACCACGTGTTGATCTGGTACGACTTGCCGTCCACCGTGAAGCCCAGCAGCCGGGCGTGCCAGGGGTCGTCCTGGAGCGTGAAGGTGTACTCCCAGACGACCGCCGGGTGCCCGCGGAACGTCGTCCGTTCCAGGCGGATCTTGCGGTACTGCCGGCCCTGCTGGGCGTTCTCCTCCGACTTCTGCCAGGAGTCCATCAGGTCGTCGCGCGCCAAGGACGACTTGGCGGCGAGTTCCTGTTCGGCGTCCGGTGACGTGTAGTGCACCTCCGACCCGGTCTGGACGTCCCGCCGCCAGCCCTCGGGCGGCACCCACGCGAACCCGCCCGCCTCCCTGCGCGATCCGGGCGGCAGGCTCTGCGGCCTCGATGTGCCCTCGACCGTGGACGACGGGCCGGTGCCCGGGGATGTCGCGGTGGAGGAGGACCCTGAGGGTGCGGAGCCGGAGTGATCGTCTCCGGGTGACCCTGGGTCGGTCGCCAGGATGACCGCCACGACGGCGCCTGCGGCGACGATTCCGACGGCGGCGACCTTTCCGGTACGGCGCCGGGGGTGTCGGGGGTGTTCCGCCGGGACCGCGGGGCCGGGGAGTTCGCCGGGTGGCATCGGGCCGGGTGGTCGGCCCCCGGGCCCGGGCCCGGAAACGTGCCCCGGATCGGGTACCGGCCGCCGCTCGGTCATCGCTTCGGCGCGCGCCAGGGAGACGCCGGGGCGGTGCGGTCGCGCTCCGCTGCAGTTGTCGGCCCCCGGGGCGGGTGAACGGACCTCTGAGCGGGGCTCCGAGCCCGCCTGGGAGGCGAGTCCGGTGGAGGCGTCGGGGGCGCGAGGGGGGTCTTTGGCCGGGGTGGGTGGGGGTGTGGGGGTGGGTGAGTGGTCGGAGGCAGGGGCGGGAGTGGCCTTGGCTCGCTCGTCTTTGGTGGGGGCCGAGAGCTGCGGCGGTATGGCGTCGCGTACGTCTTCCGGCTGACGAGGGTCGGGCGGGGGAGGGACTCGGGAGGGGGCCAGGTAGGCGGGGGTGGGCGATTCCCTCAACGGCTGGGGGCTCAGGGGGAGGTGGGGGGTGAGGGGGAGCTTCGTCGTCGCGGAATCGGGGCCATGTGGGGGCTGTGGGCTGGGCGCCGGTGCATGCGTCTGCCCGCGTTCGGGGGCGGACTCGGTGGCGGGTCCTCGCGTCTGCTCGGGTTCATGGAGCGATACGGCTGTCCGGTCCGGCTCGGGCGGTGGGGCGGGGTTGGGGTTGGGGGCAGGGTCGGCGTAGGCGTCGGAGCTGGGCTCGTGGTCGGGTTGGGGTTCGGGTTCCTGGCTGGAGCCAGGTTCGAGTTCCGGCCCGGAGTTGTGGCCGGGTTCCTGTTCACAGTCTCGTACGGGTTCGGGCGCGGGCCCACGTACAGATTCCGGCCCAGACCCAGGTACGGCCATATGCCCAGATCCGCGTACAGGTTCTGGCCCCGCCTCCGGCACAGGCCCGCCCGACAGCTCGGACTCTGACGCCGAACCGTTCGCCGGGCCCGGCTCCGGTGCCGGACCGTGCGACCACCCGGGCTCTGGTGCGAGACTGTCCGACGGCTCGGCACCAGGGAGGGCCTCCCCCACGGCCGCCTCATCCCAGGGCTCGGTTCCGGAGAGGGCCCCGCGCCCGGGCCCACGCTCCGGAGCTTGCCCCGCCCCTGTCGGCCCCGCCGCTCCAGGAACCAACGTCTCCCCGGGTCCCGGCTCCGGCTGTCCGCCCGAGTCCGGGACCAACTGCCCGCCCGCGCCCGGCTCCTGACGCCCAGCAGTCGGCCGTAGCCGCCCGGCCCCCGACTCCCGCGCCTCGGATTCCGCGCCCGATCCTGAGGCTTCCACCTCGGTCTCGGTGCCCCGGTACGCGGAGCCGGCCCCTGCCTCCGTACCGGACTCAGGACCCGCCGCAGTCTCCGTCCCCCAACGTTCAAGACCCGCCGCAGCCTCCGCGCCCTGACGCCCGGAGCCGGCCTCTTCCGCCGCTCCACCACGCCCGGTACCAGGGGCCGCCGTGCGGGCCGCACCCTCGACTCCCCGGCCCCCGAGCCCGGGAACGGCCCCAATCCCCGCTCCCCCACGCCCAGAACCACCCTCAGTCACCGGCCCCCCGCGCACCCCCGGCGCCCCCACAGAACCCCCTCCCCCTCCCCCTCCCCCTCCCCCGCCACCAAGCCCTCCCACCACCGGCATCGTCGGCGTAGGTGTCGGGAACGCCACCGGTTCCAGGGACGTCTCCAGGTCGTCCAGGCCGGGGCGGAGGGTGGGGTCCTTTTCCAGGAGGGCGGTGAGGATGTCGCGCAGGGGGCCTGCCGTGGGCGGGAGTTCGGGCTCCTCGTACAGGACCGCGTGCAGGGTCGCCAGGGTCGTGTCGCGGGAGAAGGGGGAGCGGCCGGCGAGGGCCGCGCTCAGGGTGGCGCCCAGGGACCAGATGTCGGACGGTGGGCCCTGGGGGCGGCCGGAGATGCGCTCGGGGGCCATGTAGTCGGGGGAGCCGACCAGCATGCCGACCATGGTGAGGGCCTTCGCGTCCTGGATCGCCGCGATGCCGAAGTCCGTCAGGACCACCCGGCCCCGCCCGCGCGCCCGGGTGGCCTCCGTCTCCACCAGGACGTTGCCCGGCTTGATGTCCCGGTGGAGTACGCCCCCGGCGTGGACCTGGCGCAGAGCCGCCAGCAGCCCCATGCCGATCCGGGCCGTCTCGCACGGGCCCAGCGGGCCCTCCTCCGCCATGATGCGTTCCAGGGAGCGGCCGGCCACCAACTCCATGACGATCCACAGGTGTTCGCCCTCGTCGACCACGTCGTAGACCCGGACGACGTTGGGGTGGTCGATGCGTGCCGTCGCCCGCGCCTCCCGCAGGGTGCGTTCACGGCGGGTGCGCGTGTCCTCGGGGTCGAGGCCGTCGATGCGCATCTCCTTGACGGCGACCAGCCGATCGAGCATTTCGTCGACCGCTCGCCACACACGCCCCATTCCCCCCTGGCCGATACTCTCGACCAATCGATAACGGCCCGTCACCAGTAAACCTGGAACACCGCCGTTCCTCTTTCTCCCCGCACCCCCCGCACTCCTCGCATCCCCCGCGTTTTCCATGTTTCCCATGTCGCCCATATTTCCCGGCAATCCGCTGCACCCCCCTCTACGCCGCATCGGACATTCGCCATTGAAACACAATGGTCACACTTCATGCCGTACCAGCATAGTGCGGAGAAATCTTGTGGTAACTCTTCAAGTACTGCGAATTCAGGCGCAGGCAAGGGGGACGAACATGAGTTCTCGTCGCACGACGGCCATCGCGGGATCGCTGGTCGCGACATCTTTCTCGGCAGTGCTGATCCTTTCCGCCACTGCCGGCGCGGACGACCAGGGTCCTGGCAGCAGCAAGGGGGGAAAGGTCATCGACGAGGCGCCGGCAGGGGTGAAACTGACGACTCTGCTGCCCGAAAAGATCTCGGTGGACAACAGTTCGCAGGAGACCGACATCACCGCCACGGTGAAGAACGAAGGGACGAAGGACAGCGGAAAGATCCAGCTTTTGGTCGTCGGTTTCGACGGCCTCACGGTCAAGAATGTCGAGGGCTGTTCAGCTATCGCGGAAGGCAGTCTTCCCGAGGGTTCGAACAGCGGATTCGCCTGCCCCATCGACAATCTCCCGGCCGGTGAGTCGAAGTCGTACGCCGTCGACGCGACCTACGACCTCGGCAAGGCCGGTCAGATCTGCCTCCCCGTCCAGACCGGCGACGGAAAGAAGACGTACTGGCAGCAGGGCCCGGTGCCGTTCGGTACGACGAACCCGTCGCCCGACGCCCCGGCCACCCCGCTGCTCCTCGGCACCGACAACAAGCCCGTCGCGCCCGGCGCCGACGAGCTGCCCAAGACCGGCCTCGGCCGGGACGTCCTGCCGCTCGGCGCGGCCGGCGCGACGCTGATCGCGGCAGGGGCGGCCGGGCTGTGGTGGTCACAGCTGCGGCGTCCCAGGCGGCCGCAGGAGGGCTGAGCAGCGCCGGCTGCCGGTGGGCGGCGACCGGGGTGCGGTCGCGTACCGTGCCCCGGTTCCCTGCCGGAAAACCTGACGGTGGTTGTCAGGTAATGCGGCCATCCTCGGTGCCATGAACGATGTGGACGAGGTTGCAGACGTAGCAGACGCAGAAGAACTCGCCGGGTTTCAGACCGGGTTCGCGCAGCGCCCCGACGTGGTCTTCGCCGCGTCCTCGGCCGATGACGTGGTCGCCGCCGTGCGGCACGCGGCCGACCGGAACCTGCCGCTCGGCGTCCATGCCACCGGGCACGGGCTGCCGGGCCCGGTCGAGGGTGGGGTCGTCGTCTCGACCCGGCGTATGGCCGGGGTCGTCGTCGACCCCGACGCCCGCACCGTCCGTCTCCAGGCGGGCGTCCGCTGGGGGCAGGTCGTGGCGGCCGCCGCGCCCCACGGGCTGGCTCCGCTGAACGGATCCGCCCCGTCGGTCGGCGCCGTCTCGTACACGCTGGGCGGCGGACTCTGCATCCTGGCGCGGGAGTTCGGCTACGCCGCCGACCACGTCCGCTCACTGGACGTCGTCACCGCCGACGGGCGGCTGCGCCATGTGACACCGGAGTCCGAGCTGTACTGGGCGCTCCTCGGCGCCGGACACGCCTTCGGCGTCGTCACCGGGCTGGAGATGGGACTCGTTCCCGTCCGCACGCTCTACGGCGGAGCCCTCGCCTTCGACGGGCGGGACGTTGGTCCGGCGGTCGCGCTGCGGGCGTACGAGGAGTGGACGCGGACCGTGCCCGAGGGGCTGACGTCGTCCTTCGCCGCCGTGCCGTATCCGGACATCCCGGCGCTGCCGCCACACCTACGGGGGCGGTACGTCCTCTCGGTGCGGGTCGCCTGGACCGGGGCCGACGGCGATCGGGTCGTGGCCCCGCTGCGGAGGATCGGGCCGGTGCTGTCCGACTCGCTGCGCGAGATGCCGTACGCCGAGAGCCACACCATCCACAGCGACCCGGACTTCCCGCACGCCTACTACGGGGACAGCGCGGTGCTGGGTGAGTGGGACCTCGACGCGGTGGCCGGTGTGCTCGCCCGGACCGGTCCGGAGGCCGCCGGTGCCATGTGCGTCGTGCAGGTCAACCATCTGGGCGGGGCGCTGGCCCGGCCCGCGCCGAACTCGGTGCCGTACCGCGAAGGGAGGTTCCTGGTGCGGTTGTTGACCATGGCGGACCGGGCGCGGGCCCGGGAGATCCTGGACCCCGCCTTCGCCCTGCTCGCACCCGTCACGCTCGGGCGGGCCGTCAACTTCGCCTTCGGGGCCGGGGATCGGGGCGAGGGGCTGTACGACGCGCAGACGTCGAAGAGGCTCGCCGGGATCAAGTCGCGGTACGACCCGGCGAGCCTCCTGCGAACCGGCTACGGCGTCAGCGGTTGAGCAGCTTCCAGGTGGTGGGCAGCGCGCCCATCGCCAGGGCCGCCTTCAGGGCGTCGCCGATCAGGAACGGGGTGAGGCCGGCCGCGATCGCGGCGGTCGCCGACATGCCGGTGGCCAGGGCCAGGTAGGGGACGCCGACGGCGTAGATGATCGCCTCGCCCAGCAGCATCGCGCCCGCGGTGCGCAGCGCGGTGCGGTCGGCGCCGCGGCGGGCCAGGGCGCCGACGACGGTGGACGCGAGGATCATGCCGAGGATGTAGCCGAAGGACGGGGCCGCGGCGCCGGAGGTGCCGTCCGCGAACCACGGCACGCCCGCGATGCCCGCCAGCGCGTACAGCGCGAGAGAGAGGAAGCCGCGGCCGGCGCCGAGGGCCGTGCCGACGAGCAGCACCGCGAGGGTCTGGCCGGTCACCGGCACCGGGGAGCCCGGCACGGGCACGGCGATCTGGGCCGCGAGGCCGGTGAACGCGGCGCCGCCGACGACGAGCGCGATGTCGCGCAGTCGGGAGGCCGGGATCAGGTCGGCGAGGACCTGCCCGGGGCGGGCGGGGGCGGCAGCGGCGGTGCTCATGGGGACTCCGCGGAGTGAGGGCGGTACGGGACGCTGTGACGCTATCCCAGGGGGTTTCGGTCCCTCACCGTCAGTGGTCGACAAAGGCCGGTTCGTGAGGTTGGTGGGCTTCGGACAAACGGTGGGTGTTACACCGGTCAGGGGGTGATGCCGGTCACTGAGGCAGGGATGTTCAGCTCACATGCCGGGGCGGGAGGCGACTGTAGGGACTCACCAAACGGGTCGCCCTGTGAGAAGTGAGCGTCTCGCCCGTCGGTCGCCGTCTGGGCAGCGGTGGGCCGTTTTGCTAGCTTCGAGCGCATGGTCGCCCAGTCCCTGAACTTCTCGTCGCGTCGCCACGTCGACCTGCGACGCGTGGGCACGGCCGTCTGTCGCCACCCGGGGTGAGTCGCCCTCCGGTGCTCCGGTACGACTCGCCCGCTCCCAGACGGCGCAAGTGTCGGACCGGCTCCCCAGGAAGTTCCCCATGCCCCGTACCGCGGCACCCACCCTCTCCTCCCCCATCCCTCGTATCGCCGACCGCGACCGGCGCCGGACGAGCGCCAGCGTCATCCTGCGGTCCGTGCTGGAGCACGGGCCGGTCGCGCGCAGCACCATCGCCCGGCTGACCGGACTGTCACCGGCCTCGGTGACCGACTACTGCGCCCGCTTCACGGAACTCGGGCTCGTCCGCGAGGCCGCGGCGCCCCGGCAGTCGGGTGGGGTGGGGCGGCCCCATGTGCCCATCGACCTGGACGACTCCCGGTTCGTGGTGGGCGGGGTGCATGTGGCGGTGCCGTACACCACCGTGGCGCTGCTCGATCTGCGCGGACGGGTCGTCGCCACACGGGAGTTGAAGCACGCGGGGGCGACGGATCCGTACGGCGTCCTCGCCCGCGCCGCCGACGGGCTGGCCGCGCTGCTGGCGGCGGCGCCGGGCAGTCGGCCGCTCGGCGTCGGCGTCGCCGCGGGCGGCTGGGTGGACCGGGACTCCGGGACCGTCGTCGAACACCCGCTGCTGGGCTGGCGCGACGTGCCGGTGCGGGAGGTGCTCGGCGCGCACACCGGGCTGCCGGTCCATGTGGACGGGCACGCGCGGGCGTTGGTGAACGCGGAGCGGCTCTTCGGGCGGGCGCGCGGCAGCGGGAGCGTGCTGCATCTGTTCGTCGGGAACGTGGTCGACGCGGCGTTCGCCACGCACGACGAGGTGCATCACGGCCCCCGCTCCCAGGCCGGCACGATCGCCCATCTCCCGGTACCGGGCGGCAGCGAGACCTGCGAGTGCGGGCGGGTCGGCTGCCTCCAGGTGGAGCTGAGCGAGCGGACGTTGTGCCGGCGGGCGCGGGCGGCCGGGGTCGTCGACGGGACGAACCCCGTGCATGTCCTGCGCGCGGCGGCGGGCGGGGACCCGGTGGCGGTGCGGCTGCTGACCGAGCGCGCGCGGATGACCGGGCGGGCGGTGGGGCTGCTGCTCGACGTGCTCAACCCGGAGGTCGTCGTGGTCACCGAGATCGGCGTCCTGAGCCGGGAGGACTGCCTCGGCGCGCTGCGCAACGCGGTCGGTGCGGAGCGGGCGGCCGCGGTCGTGCCGTCGAGTTTCCCGGATTCCGTCCTTGCCGTGGCCGGTGGTTCGGTGGCGCTGGACGTGCTCTACCGGGATCCACTGGCCGCGTCACCTGAGGCTATTTAATTCAGAAACTCGGAATGTTGACAGGGGCCACCGATGACCGGGAACATCCTGCTCATGAGCCTGTTCGTGAGCTGTCGCACCCTTTGTTGCTGACACGTCGCCGCGTGTGAAGCGCTCATTTCCTCCTGCGTGAACTCCCTTTTCCTGACTTTCGCCTGCCCGGAATTCCGCATGCGCTTTTCCCTCACCTGCCTTCCGATCACTTCGGCCTACGGAGTCCTGCCATGCCCTCTCTGCCTGCCCCGGGTGTCGACCGCCGCCTGTTCCTGACCTCGCTGCTCGGTGTCACCGCCGCCGGACTCACCGGCCTCACCGGCTGCGCCGGCAGCGCGTCCGCCGACAGCGAGGGCGCCTCGACCGCCCCGCTGGCCACCAAGGTCCCGGCCGGTACCAGCCTGAAAATCGCCTCGTTCCAGAACGCCCAGCAACTCCAGTTCAGACTGGCCGAGTTGGGAGACCCTCCTTTCAAGATCAGCAACTGGCTGAACATCGGCGCCGGGCCCGATGTCATCAACGCCTTCCGGGCCAAGTCCCTGGACCTCGCCAACAACGCGGGCATTCCGCCGATCCAGGCGTACTACCAGGGCTTCGACGCGAAAATCGTGGCGATCAACATCACCCGCAGGCCCAACTACCTGTTCGCCACCAAGCCCGGCAGCGACATCCGGTCGGTCGAGGACTTCCGGGGCAGGCGGCTGGCCTTCTCGCAGGGGCAGGCGCAGGGCGTCGTCCTGCTGCGCGCGCTGAAGAAGGCCGGCCTGAAGTACGACGAGGTGGAGCTGGTCCCGCTGACCAGCAACCAGTTCCTCACGGCCCTGCAGTCCGGCCAGGTCGACATCGCCCCGCTCGGCAACACCCAGGCGCCCGCCTATCTGACGCAGTACGGGTCCAAGGGCGCCCGCACCATCACCACCGACGTCGTCGACCTGCTCAACCTGCTGTGGGCTCCGGTCCCGGTGCTGAACGACCCCGCGAAGGCCGCCGCGATCGCCGCGTACATCCCGCTCTGGGCCAGGAGCCAGGTGTGGACGTACGAGAACCCCGACGTCTGGAACCAGGAGTTCTACGTCAAGACGCAGAACCTGACCCTCGCCCAGGCGCAGGCCATCACCGAGCTCGCCAACAAGCCGCTGTTCCCGCCGAGTTGGGACGAGGCGATCAAGTGGGAGCAGGAGACCGCGGATCTGCTCGCGGAGGGCGGCTTCGTGAACCAGTTCGACGTCGGCGAGCTCTTCGACCACCGCTTCGAGGGCATCGCCGCGAAGTCCGTACCGGCCGAGTACCGGAAGTGACCGCCATGACCACGACCACCCTGCACAAGGCCGCCGTCGTCGTCGCCGACGAACGGCCCCGCGAACGCCGCCGCGGGCTCGCGCCCGGCAAGCGCCTGCCCGCCGCCCGGCTCGCCGGGCCCCTGCTGGTGCTCGCCCTGTGGGCCCTCGCGTCCGCCGCCGAGGCCCTCGACCCCGCCGCGATCCCCGCGCCCTGGACGGTGGTGGAGACCGGCGCCCAGCTGTGGACCGACGGGACGCTGGTCACCGACATCCTCACCTCGCTCCAGCGGGCCGCGTCCGGCTTCGCGATCGGTCTGACCGCCGGCATCGTGCTGGCCCTGGCCTCCGGGCTCACCCGCACCGGAGAGGCCCTGATCGACGGCACGGTCAACCTCAACCGGGCCATCCCGACGCTCGGTCTGATCCCGCTGTTCATCCTCTGGCTGGGCATCGGCGAGACCTTCAAGATCGCGATCATCGCCATCGTCGTCTACATCCCGATCTACCTCAACACCCACGCCGCCCTGTCGGGCATCGACAACCGGTTCGTCGAACTCGCCGAGGTGCAGGGCCTGTCGAAGCCGCGCTTCATCCGGGAGATCGTCATCCCCGGCGCGCTGCCCGGGTTCTTCGTGGGACTCCGGCTCGGCGTGACCGGCTCCTGGCTGGGCCTGGTGGTCCTGGAGCAGATCAACGCCACCAGCGGCCTCGGCTACATGATGTTCCAGGCCACGAACTACGGCCAGTCGGACGTCATCCTCGTCGGCCTGGTCGTCTACGGCGTCTTCGGCCTCATCTCGGACAGCACGGTCCGCCTCATCGAACGGAGGGTGCTGTCGTGGCGCCGCACACTGAGCAGCTGACCCGTCCCGCCGTCCAGCTGCGTTCCCTGACCCGCTCGTTCGACGGACGTGTCGTGCTCGACGGCATCGACCTGGACATCCCCGCCGGCCAGTTCGTGGCCCTGCTGGGGCACAGCGGCTCCGGCAAGAGCACCCTGCTCAGAGCGGTCGCCGGGCTCGACCACGAGGTCGCCGGCAGCGGGCAGCTCAGCGCGCCGCAGCGGGTGTCGGTGGTGTTCCAGGACTCACGGCTGCTGCCGTGGCGGCGGGTCCTGGACAACGTCCTCCTCGGGCTCGACGGCAAGGACGCGGAGCGCAAGGGGCGCGAGGCCCTCGAAGAAGTGGGGCTGAAGGGCCGCGAGCGCGCCTGGCCGAGCGAGCTGTCCGGAGGTGAGGCGCAGCGCGCCGCACTGGCCCGCTCGCTGGTGCGGGAGCCGGAGCTGCTACTGGCCGACGAGCCGTTCGGGGCGCTGGACGCGCTCACCCGGATCAAGATGCACAACCTGCTCCGGGAGCTGTGGGAGCGGCATCGGCCGTCGGTGCTGCTGGTCACGCATGACGTGGACGAGGCGATCGTGCTGGCCGACCGGGTGCTCGTGCTGGAGCGGGGGCGGGTCGGGGTCGACCTGGCCATCGATCGTGATGCGCGGGCGCGCGGGGAGTACCGGGGGCGGCTGCTCGCGGCGCTGGGCGTGACCGAGGACGTCAGGTGAGCGCTGGTCGCCGCCGGGGCTCGGGCGGTCCTCGCCCCCGCCGCCCCCACCCGTCCCATCCCTGGGGGCCGCGCCCCCGGACCCCCGCTCTCGGCCCGAAGGGCCTCGTCCTCAAACGCCGTACGGGCTGAAGAGTCCGGACCGGCGCTCATACGGCACCCCGACCTTCCATCCCTGAAGGACACCCATGGCCCGGCAACTCCACCTCAACGCCTTCCTCATGAACACCGGCCACCACGAAGCGTCCTGGCGGCTCCCCGAGAGCGACCCGTACGCGCACGTGTCCCTGGCCCACTACGTCAACCTGGCCCGCGTCGCCGAACGCGGCACCTTCGACTCCCTCTTCCTCGCCGACGGCCCCCAGCTGTGGAGCAACCTCGCCCAGCGCCCGGCCGGTGCCCTGGAGCCGCTCACGCTGCTCACCGCGCTGGCGACCGCCACCGAGCACATCGGCCTCATCGCCACCGCCTCCACCTCCTACAACTCCCCCTACAACCTGGCCCGCAAGTTCGCCTCCCTCGACATCATCAGCGGCGGCCGGGCGGGCTGGAACATCGTCACCACCGCCGGTGCCGAAGCCGCCCGCAACTTCGGCCTGGACGCCGAGCCGGCGCACGCCGAGCGGTACGCCCGGGCCGGCGAGTTCCTGGACGTCGCCCTGAAGCTCTGGGACAGCTGGGAGGACGACGCGATCACCGGCGACAAGGCGGCCGGCGTGTGGGGCGACGACGCCAAGATCCATCCGCCGCGGCACAGAGGGACGTACTTCAGCGTCGAGGGCGCCCTCAACGTCCCGCGCACACCGCAGGGTTACCCGCTGCTGGTGCAGGCGGGGTCGAGCGAGGACGGAAAGGGCTTCGCCGCCCGGTACGCGGAGGCGGTGTTCACCGCGCAGCAGACGATCGAGGACGCGCGGGCCTTCTACGCCGACCTCAAGGCACGTACGGCGGCGGCCGGTCGCGATCCCGAGCACATCAAGGTGCTGCCCGGCATCGTGCCCGTGCTCGGCTCGACGGAGGCCGAGGCGCGGGCGGCCGAGCGGGTCCTGGAGGACCACATCGTGCATGTGCACGGCGTGGACCGGCTGGAGAGCCTGCTGCAACTGGAGCCGGGGACCCTGGAGCTGGACGCCGAACTCCCCGCCGACCTGCCGCCCGAGGACGCCATCGAGGGCGCCAAGAGCCGCTACACGCTCGTGGTGGAGCTGGCCCGACGCGACCGCCTCACCGTGCGGCAGCTCATCGGCAGGCTCGGCGGCGGCCGCGGTCATCTCACCTTCGCCGGTACGCCCGAGCAGGTCGCCGACGCCATCGAGACCTGGTTCACCCAGGGTGCCGCCGACGGCTTCAACATCATGCCGCCGGTGCTGCCCTCCGGCCTCGACGCCTTCGTCGACCACGTCGTCCCGATCCTGCGCGCCCGCGGTCTGCTGCGCGGCGCGTACGGCCCCCGCCAGACCCTGCGGGAGCGCTACGGCCTCCCGCGCCCCGCCAACCAGTACGTCACCCCCGCCCCCGCACCCGCTCTCGTCTGAAAGGCCCCCCTCATGTCCCTCGACATCCAGAAGGTCACCGCTCACATCGGCGCCCGCGTCTCCGGCGTCGACATCTCCCGGCCGCTCGGCGAGGAGACGGTCGCCGCGCTCCGCGAGGCCCTCAACACCCACAAGGCGCTCGTCTTCGACGACGTGAACCTCGACGACGAGACCCATCAGACCTTCGTCCGCCAGTTCGGCGACGTCACCACCGCCCACCCGACGGTCTCCTCCGTCACCGGTGTCCCGAACGTCCTGCCCGTCGACAGCGAGCGCGGCCGTGCCGCCAACAACTGGCACACGGACGTGACCTTCGTCCTCAACCCGCCGCAGGCCACCACCCTGCGCAGCATCACGATCCCGCCGTACGGCGGCGAGACCCTGATCGCCAGCTCGGCGGCCGCCTACCGCCAGCTGCCCGAGCCGCTGCGGAAGCTGGCCGACGGCCTGTGGGCCGAGCACACCAACGACTACGACTACGCCGTGCCGGACGAGGACATCGACGACCAGCAGGCCGCCCAGCGGGCCGAGTTCACGTCGATCAAGTACCGCACGGTCCACCCGGTGGTCCGGGTCCATCCGCTGACCGGTGAGCGGGGCCTGTTCATCGGCGGGTTCGCGCAGCGGATCGTGGGCCTCTCGCCGGGCGAGTCCCGCAAGATCCTCGACCTGCTCCAGGCGTACGTCACCCGCCCCGAGAACGTCCTGCGCCACCGCTGGTCCGAGAACCAGCTGGTCGTCTTCGACAACCGCATCACCCAGCACTACGCCATCGACAACTACGACGGGCTGCCGCGCCGGCTGCACCGGGTGACCGTCGCCGGTGACGTGCCGGTCGGCATCGAGGGCAAGGCGAGCTACTCGATCGAGGGGGACGCGTCGCACTACACGGCCGTCGCCACCCCTGCCGCCGCATAGCCACCGCGTAGCCGACGCGTCACATACAGTGCGGCGAGTGTCCGCATACTGGGCAGCCTCTCCTTCTGAGCGGAGAGGCTGTCCAGACTGTGGGCGTTTTTTGCCCTCTCACGCATTGGACGAGCCGCGCCCATGCCCAGCACCTCCACGGAGACGCCCGCGAAGGCGGACGGTGTCTCCCCCGGACTGAACCACGGCCTCAAGCAGCGTCACCTGTCGATGATCGCCCTCGGCGGTGTCATCGGGGCGGGCCTGTTCGTGGGCTCCGGCGCCGGTATCGCCGCCGCCGGCCCGTCGATCGTCATCGCCTACGTCCTCTCCGGCCTCCTCGTGATGCTGGTGATGCGGATGCTCGGCGAGATGTCGGCCGCGTACCCGTCCTCCGGCTCCTTCTCCGCGCACGCCGAGAAGGCGATCGGCCCCTGGGCCGGGTTCACGGCCGGGTGGTCCTTCTGGGTCCTGCTCTGCACGGCCGTCGGCCTGGAGGGCATCGGCGCCGCGAAGATCGTCACGACCTGGCTGCCGCATACGCCCGAGTGGGCGTGGGTGGCCCTGTTCATGGTCGTCTTCTGCGGCGCCAACCTGGCCGCCGTGAAGAACTTCGGCGAGTTCGAGTTCTGGTTCGCGGCGCTGAAGGTCGGCGCGATCGCCCTGTTCCTGGTGCTGGGCGGGCTGGCGATCGCCGGCGTCCTGCCGGGCACGGACGCGCCGGGCACCGCGCACCTCACCGGTGAGGGCGGCTTCTTCCCGAACGGCAGCGAGGGGCTGATCATCGGCCTGCTTGCCTCGGTCTTCGCCTACGGCGGCATGGAGACGGTCACCATCGCCGCCGCGGAGTCGGAGAACCCGGTCAGCGGCGTGGCGAGCGCGGTGCGCACGGCCATGTGGCGCATCGCCCTCTTCTACATCGGCTCGATGGCGGTCGTCGTCACCCTGGTCCCCTGGGACTCCGAGGAGGTCGTCGCGAAGGGCCCGTACGTCGCCACCCTCGACCACCTCGGCATCCCCGGCGCCGGCCAGGTCATGAACGTGGTGGTCCTGGTGGCCCTCCTGTCCGCGATGAACGCCAACATCTACGGCTCCTCGCGCATCGCGTACTCGCTCGTCCAGCGCGGACAGGGGCCCGCTGTGCTGGGCCGTGTGTCGGGCGGCGTTCCGCGCGTCGCCGTCCTCGCGTCGTCTGTGTTCGGCTTCGTGTGCGTGGTGCTGAGCTACTGGCGGCCGGACGACGTCTTCCCCTGGCTGCTGAACATGATCGGCGCGGTCATCCTCGTCGTCTGGATCTTCATCGCCGTCTCCCAGCTGCGCCTGCGGCGCCGCCTGGAACGGGAGGCCCCGGAGAAGCTGGTCGTGCGGATGTGGGCGTTCCCGGTGCTGACGTGGGTGGCGCTGGCGGGGATGGCGACGATCTTCGTGCTGATGGCTCGGGAGCCGGATACGCGGGTGCAGTTGTACTCGACCGGGGGGATGACGGTGTTCCTGGCGGTGGTGGGGTACGGGTGGCAGAAGGCGCGTGCCAAGGGCTGATCACGGTCGGCCCTCGGCTTGCCACTCGGTGAGCCACGCACGGTTGCTCGCGACGAGCGGGTGCTCGGGACCGAGCGCCCGCTCCCGTCGTTCGATGACCTCTTCGAGCGCCGCGACGGCATCGGTCCGCCCCAGCCCGTGAGCGACCCGGGCCGTGAGGCACAGGGCGGCGATGGCCTGGGGATGATCGGCGCCGTGCAGCCGGACCAGGTCGGCCAGCACGCCACGGGCCAGAGGCTCCGCCTGCTCGAACCGTCCCAGCGCCCGCAGGCTCTCGCCGTACTCGTGGCGGACCGCCACCGTCGTGGGGTGGTCCGCGGGCAGCTCACGTTCACACACGCCGAGGAGCCTGGACGCCTCGGTCTCCAGTTCCCGCTCCCTGCCGGTCACGGCCAGGAGTGCCAACAGGCTCTTCCACGTGTCCAGCGTCTCGAGTGAGTTCTCCCCCAGCAGGCGCCGCTGCCCCTCGATGGCGCGGCGCGCGAAGCGCTCGGCGTCCTCGGGCCGGCCGAGGACGCCGAGCGGTTGCCGGATGTTGCGGCAGCTGCGCAGCGTGTCCAGGTGGTCGGGGCCCAGGACACGTTCGCGGTGGGCGATGACCGTGCGGAAGAGGGCCTCGGACTCGGCCCAGCGGCCCGCCCACATCAGTGCCTTGGCCCGCGCGTCCTGGGCGTCCAGTGTCACCGGATGCACGACGCCGAGGGCTTCCCCGGCAACGTCGACCACGTCGGAGGCCAGGGCCAGGGCGGCTGGTATGTCCCCCGACTCGTGGACCGCGCGAACCACCCGTACCGCCAGTACGGCGGTCCGTTCATCGGGTGCCGCCGTCAACAGGGCCATGGCGTGCGGCACCAGCAGAGTGAGGTTGCCGCGCCTGACGGGCGGCTGGGGCAGGGCGGCTTCCAGCATGGCGGCCGCCACCTCCGCGAGGTCCGGCCGGCCACTCTCCGGCACCCCGGCGGCCACGCTGTCCAGCAGAACCCCGTGCGCGTGTACGCATCGCACCCCGTCCACCTCGACCAGTTCGGCCAGCGAATGGTCGAGAAGACCGCGCAACGCGGGTTCCAACTGCCCTGCCGACAAGGGAGGCACCAGCCCATCGACCCCGACCTGTCCCCGGGCCAGCTGCGCCAGCACGCTCAACGGCACCGGATCCGGCGCCAGGAACGACAGCAACCGCAACAGCGTCGTCGCCTCCGGCAGCCCCTGCTCGGTCAGGGCGTCCAAGGACAACTGCCAGGTCCGGCCGACCAGCTGACGTGACTGCCCGCTGCCGTACCCACGGGCCCCGCCGTCGACGATGGACGTCGATTCCTCGTCGAGCTTGCGGTCGTACTCGTCCATGGACCACGACTCCAGCAGCTGGTGGGCGAGATGGGAACCGGCCAGGGTGAGCGCGAGGGGGAGACGGCCGAGGCGCTCGGCCACCTTGCGCGCCGATTCCAGATCGCCCGCGTCGGGCGCCAGGTCGCACAGGACCTGGGCCGCGTCGTCCAACGGCAGCAGCCCGAGGCCATGACGGGTCACCCCCGGCCCCCGCCACAGTGGCGAGGTGGCATGCCGCGTGGTGACCAGAACCGTCCCCCGGGGGCTGGTACGCAACCACGCCCCGTCCTCCAGCACGGTCGGATCGTCGGCGTTGTCGAGGACCAGCAGCCAGGGCGCGGCGGAGTGGTCGAGGTAGTGCCAGACGAGGTCGGCCGCCGCGCGCTGTCCGGCCGCGGCGGCGGCCAGCTCACCGGCGGCCGCCCCCCGGTCCCCCGCCACCGCCAGCATCCCGGCCCGCAGGGACATCCGCTCGGAGGCGTTGACCCAGAAGCCGACCCGGCCGTGTGCGCGTACGGCCTCGGTGAACAGCCAGTGCGCGAGTGCCGTCTTGCCGCAGCCGCCCATGCCGTGCACGACGTGGGCGTCGCCGCCGGGGCCGGCGAGGGCCGTAGAGAGCGCGTCCCGCAGTTCCTCGCGGTTACGGAGGATGCCCGGCGGGCGCCCCACCAGCGGAACGCGCACCGAGTCGGGCGCGAGCGGCCCGGCGTGACGGGCCGGCGGCTCCGGGCCGAAGAGCGGTGTGGCACCGGCGTCGTAATGGTGGTGGTGCTCCTGGATGTACTGGTCGCCGGACGTCTGGAAGATCCGCCCCTGTCCCGAGGCCCGCGCGCCGAGTTCGCTCATCGTTCGGTGATGTGCTGGTCGCGGCCGGCCTGGTAGACCCGGCCGCGGCCGGAGGCCTCCGCGCGCAGCCGGACGTCCACCGAGGGCCGCGCGTCGGGAAGCTGCGGGTTCAACTCCGCGAGGATGCGGCGCAGTTCGTCGGCGACCTCGGGCCGCGCGAGGAGCAGTCGGCGGACGCGTGCCTGCCACTCGGCGGTCAACTCGGCCTCGGTGTCCGTGTCGTCGGACGCCCGGGCGAGGAGGAGGTCCTCCCGGGTGGCCTCCAGCTCGCCGCCGACGGCCTCGGCGCGGGCGGGCTGGAAGCGCTGCCAGAGGGCCACCACGCCGTCCCGGGCGGATTCCCATGCCTGCCCCGCCATCAGCGCCACCACCGTCGTACCCGCCGTGCGGGCGAGTTCGGCGATCTCGGGTCCCATGACACCCCTCTCCACGAGTGCCGATAGTAGAGCCCGCTGACCTGGCGACGCATTCCCCATTCGCACGCCCGGACGGACACTTCCCCTCTCCTGCTGCTAGCTTGTTGTTGCAAGATATTTGCAACAAGAGCTCTGAGGGGACCCTTCATGCCCGTCTACACACTCCCGGAACTGCCCTACGACTACTCCGCGCTCGCGCCGGTGATCAGCCCCGAGATCATCGAGCTGCACCACGACAAGCACCACGCGGCGTACGTCAAGGGAGCCAACGACACGCTGGAGCAGTTGTCGGAGGCGCGGGACAAGGAGCAGTGGGGGTCGGTCAACGGACTGGAGAAGAACCTGGCCTTCCATCTGTCCGGGCACATCCTGCACAGCATCTACTGGCACAACATGACCGGTGACGGCGGCGGCGAGCCGCTCGCGGCCGACGGTGTGGGCGAGCTGGCGGACGCCATCGCCGAGTCGTTCGGGTCCTACGCGGGCTTCAAGGCGCAGCTCACCAAGGCCGCCGCGACCACGCAGGGTTCCGGCTGGGGCGTGCTGGCGTACGAGCCGCTCAGCGGGCGCCTGATCGTCGAGCAGGTCTACGACCACCAGGGCAACGTCGGCCAGGGCTCGACCCCGATCCTGGTCTTCGACGCCTGGGAGCACGCCTTCTACCTGCAGTACAGGAACCAGAAGGTCGACTTCATCGACGCCATGTGGGCCGTCGTCAACTGGCAGGACGTGGCCCGGCGTTACACCGCCGCCAGGTCCCGCGCCGACGTGCTGCTGCTCGCTCCGTGACGAGCCCCGAGCGTCCTGCCTCGTGATCGTCTTCTCACCTTTCACGCACGGCAGGCGGAATGACGGAAGCCCCCGCGAGGACGTGACTCGCGGGGGCTTCCCCGTGCCGGAAGGGCGGGCGTCCGGGCGGGCGTCAGGGCTTGCGGCCCAGGGCGCCGTGCTGGCCGATCGGCAGGGGCTCCTCGCCGCCCGGCTCGGGGTGCCACAGCGGGACGGAGACGAGGCCGGGCTCCACCAGGTCCAGGCCCTCGAAGTAGGCGGCGATCTGGTCGACGGGACGCAGGAAGTACGGGACCGCGCCGGTCTCGTTGTAGGCGTCCTGGGCCTGCTCGTAGGCCGGGTCGGTACCGCGGGAGCCCTCGTTGAGGGAGAGGTAGCTGCCGGAGGGCAGGCCGGCCAGGAGACCGCGGACGATGCCGCGGGCCTGCTCGTAGTCGGCGACGTGACCGAGGATGCCGCTGAGGATCAGGGCCGTGGGCCGGGAGAGGTCGAGGGTCCGGGAGGCCGCCTGAAGGATCTTCTCCGGCTCGTAGAGGCTCAGGTCCTCGTACGCCGTCACACCCTCGGGCGTCGAGGTCAGCAGGGCACGGGCATGGGCCAGGACCAGCGGGTCGTTGTCGACGTAGACGATCTTCGACTCGGGGGCGAGGCGCTGGGCGACCTCGTGGGTGTTGTCGACGGTGGGCAGGCCCGTGCCGACGTCGAGGAACTGCCGTACGCCCGCCTCCGTGACCAGGTACCGGATGCTGCGGCCCAGGAAGGCACGGCTGCTGCGGGCGATGGTGACGATGCCGGGGAAGACGGCGGTGTAGGCGTCACCCGCCGCCTCGTCCACGGGGTAGTTGTCCTTGCCGCCCAGCCAGTAGTTCCAGATCCTGGCCGAGTGGGGTACCGAGGTGTCGATCTCCGTCATGGGCACATGGTGCTACGAGACGTCCGGCTCGCACGGCACATTGAGGGAGAGAAGTGCGGCGGATCCGTCGGATTTCATGCGGAGTTCGCTGATCGCCGCGTTCCGCAACCGGGGGAACACTCTGCGGTACTCCCCGGCCGGGATCGACAGCAGGGTGCACAGCACCAGCCGGAAGAGCGTGTTGTGGGCGACCACGAGGACCCGCTCCCCCGGGTGCGCGGCGGCGATACGGCGTAGCGCGGCCGCACCGCGTTCGGCGGCGGCGGCGGGGTCCTCCGCGTCCGGGAACGGATGGGCCACCGGGTCGGTGCGGAAGGCCGCCGCGGCAGCCGGGTCCTCGGCCGCGAACTCCGCGAGCGTACGGCCCTCCAGCACGCCGAAGTCGCATTCGCGCAGCCCGGGTTCGCGGCGGGGGGTGAGCCGAAGGGCCCGGCAGGCGGGGTCGGCGGTGATGACCGCCCGGGACACGGGCGAGGTCCAGATCGCGTCGACCGGGTGGGCGGCGGCCCAGCGGCCGAGGGCCTCGGCCTGGGCGCGGCCCGTGTCGGTCAGGGCCACGTCGCTGATCCCGGCGTAGCGGTTCTCGGCGTGCCAGATCGTCTGCCCGTGCCGGGCCAGCAGCAGCGTCGTACCCCTGCTCGCATCAGTGCTCGTGCTCATGACTGCGCAGTATCCCCGTCCAGGCGGGCCAGCGCGTGCGCCGCGACCGGGGGCGGGAGCCAGCCCCGATTGGTCAGTTCGTCGACCAGGCGGGCGTACGGCTCGGCGAAGCGGGCGGTGCGGTCGGGGCGGGGCTCGACGGTCGTGCCGATGCGGACCATGCGCTCGGCGGCCGCCGCCAGATCCGGTGCCGCGCCCGCGCCGTACGCCGCCAACGCGGCCATCCCCAGGGCCGGTTCGGTCTGTTCGGGGACGCGGGCCGGGCGGCCCAGGACGTCGGCGCGCAGCTGGTTCCAGTACGGGCTGCGGGCGGCGCCGCCGGTGAGGGTGAGGGGGCCGTCGAGAGGGGCGCCCAGGTGGTGCAGGTAGTCCAGGCACAGGCGTTCCGTGAAGGCGACGCCCTGGAGGAGCGCGGCCCACAGGTCGGCGTCCGACTCGGGTTCGCCGAGGACGAGCGCGAAGGCGTCCGGGGCCAGGAACGGGAAGCGCTCACCGGGGGACACCAGCGGGTAGGTGATCGCGCCGGCCGGCTCATGGGCGGCGGCCAGCTCGTCCATGGCCGCGGGGTCGGCGCCCGAGAACGCCGCCGTGAGCACGCCCGCGCCCACACTGGAGGCACCGCCGGGCAGCCAGCTCCCGTCCGGCGCACGGTGGTTGTAGACCACGCCGGTCGGGTCCCGGACCGGGCTGGCGGACGCGCCCTTGAGGACGAGCGTGGTGCCGAGCACCGAGTTCCAGGAGCCGGGGCGCAGGGCGGCGGAGGCGATCTGGGCCGCGCAGCCGTCGGTCATCCCGGCGAGGACGGGGGTGCCGGCGGGGATGCCGGTGGCCTCGGCGGCGGTCGCGGAGACCTCGCCGAGGAGGGTGCCGGGGCGGACCACGTCCGGGATCGCGGTGTCGGACAGGCCGAGGCGGGCCAGCATGGACGGCCAGGCGTCGCGCTCCAGGTCGTAGCCCGTCTTCAGGGCGTGGCTGGAGTCGGCCGGGGGCAGCTCGCCGGTGAGCAGGGAGACGACCAGGTCGGGCTGGTGGGTGATCCGACCGTGCCCGTACTCCTCGGCCAGCCACAGCGCCTTCGGCAACGCCCAGGTGTCCTGCACCGCGAGCCCCGCCATCCTCGCCCGTGCCGCCTGCGCCGTGGCGCGCCCGTCGTCGTACATCAGCGCGGGGCTCATCGGCCGCCCCGCCCCGTCCGTCAGCAGTACGGTCCCGGACGTCCCGCACACCGCGAGCCCGCCGACCCGTACCTTCGAGCGGCCCCGCAGCGCGGCACGCGACGCCGCGCACAGGGCCTCCCACCACTCCCCCGGATCCTGCTCGTGCCGTGCCCCGTCCCGTCGCCCGCCGAGGGGGGCCGAGCCGCCGCCGAGGAGGGTGCCGTCCCCGGTGACCAGCAGGACCCGGACGCTCTGGGTGCCCAGGTCGATCCCCAGCCATGCCTCGCCCTCGAAGTGCTCGTGCACCATCCGGACCTCCCGTACATCGCGATCCGAGTCGTGAACTTCTCACTCTGCACTGAGATTTTCCCGTGCGCGAGGGATTGACGCCCAACTTCCGCCGTTCCACCCTCTGTTAACGAGTCGACTCGCCGTGTTAACCAGCACCCCCGGATGGCCGAACCCCACGTGGAGGTCACGGATGGACATGCACGTGCACGACCGGCGCCGCTTCCTGGCCCTGACCGCCGCGGCCGCCGCGACCCCGCTGCTCGCGGCCTGCGGGGCCGGATTCGGCGGTGACGACGACAAGAGCGACGGCTCGGCCGCGGACGACGTCACCGGCTCCTTCGACTGGAAACGGGAGAAGGGCACGACCGTAAAAGCGCTGCTCAACAAGCATCCGTACACGGACGCGCTGATCGCCGACCTGAAGTCGTTCACCGAGAGGACCGGCATCGAGGTCGAGTACGACGTCTTCCCCGAGGACAACTACTTCGACAAGCTCACCGTCGACCTGTCCAGCGGACGTGCTTCGTACGACGTGTTCATGCTGGGCGCCTACATGGTCTGGCAGTACGGCCCGCCCGGCTGGCTCGAAGACCTCGGCCCGTGGATGCGCAACTCCTCGGCCACCGGCTCCGAATGGGACCAGGCCGACTTCTTCCCGAACCTCCTCCAGGCCGACCAGTGGTCCCTGAAGGCGGGCGCGCCGCTCGGCCAGGGCGGGCAGTACGCGCTGCCGTGGGGCTGGGAGACCAACGTCGTCGCCTACAACACGGACGTCTTCAAGAAGCTCGGCCTCAAGCCCGCCGAGACCTTCGACGAGCTGCGCGAGATCTCCGGGGCCATCAAGCAGAAGGCCCCCGGTGCCGGCTTCGACGGCATGTACGGGATCGCCGTACGGGGGTCGCGGAGCTGGGCGACGATCCACCCCGGCTTCATGACGATGTACGCCCGCAACGGGCTCAAGGACTTCACCGTCGCCGGCGGCAAGCTCACACCCGCCATGAACAGCCCCGAGGCCGTCGCGTTCACCGAGGACTGGGCGGGCATGGTCAAGCAGGGCGGGCCGCCGTCCTGGACGTCGTACACCTGGTACCAGTGCTCCAGCGACCTCGGCGCGAAGAAGGCCGGGATGCTGTTCGACGCCGACACGGCCGCCTACTTCCAGGCGGTGGAGGGCGCCAGTCCCGCCTCCGGGAAGATCGCCTTCCACCCCGGACCCAAGGGGCCGGACGGGTCGCTCTCCACCAACATGTGGATCTGGTCGCTCGGCATGAACGCCAAGAGCAAGAAGAAGAGCGCCAGTTGGCTGTTCCTGCAGTGGGCGACCGGCAAGGAGCACCTGCTCAGGAGCGCGATCACGCACAACCACATCGACCCGGTGCGCAAGTCGATCGCCGACGCCGGCGCCTACAAGGACAAGATGAGGCACCTGCCCGGCTTCATCGAGACCTTCGAGACGGTCGTCGACCAGACGAAGATCCAGTTCACCCCGCAGGCGCAGTTCTTCGACGCGACCACCAGCTGGGCATCCGCCCTCCAGGAGATCTACGGCGGCCAGGGCGCGAGGTCGGTGCTCGACGACCTGGCGGGCGACCTCGCCGACAAGGTGGGCTAGCCCGATGGGATGGCGGCTCGCCCTTCGCCCGTACGTCCTGATCGTCCCCGCCCTACTGCTGACCTGCGGGATTCTCTACCCTTTCGGACTCGGCCTCTACTACACGCTGTTCGACTTCTCGGCGAGCAAGCCGCAGCCGGACATGGTGCGGTTCGAGAACTACGAGACCGTCTTCACGCAGGAGGCGTTCTGGAACTCGGCGTGGGTGACGGTGCTGTACGCGGTCGGGGCGGCCGCCGTGGAGACCCTGCTGGGCGTGACCGTGGCCCTGCTGCTGCACCGGTCGACGATCGTCGGACGGGTGCTGGAGAAGATCCTCATCCTGCCGCTGATGATCGCGCCGGTGATCGCGGCGATCATCTGGAAGCTGATGCTCCAGCCGTCGGTAGGAGTGATCAACTACCTGCTGAGACCCTTCGGCCTCGGCGGAGTCCAGTGGACGGACACCCCGACCGGCGCCCTGCTGTCGTCGATCGCGGTGGACGTCTGGGTCTACACCCCGTTCGTGGCGATCCTCGCCCTCGCCGGTCTGCGGTCGCTGCCCACCTCCCCGTTCGAGGCGGCGGCCGTCGACGGCGCGGGCTGGTGGTACACCTTCCGGCGCCTCACGCTGCCGATGCTGTGGCCGTACGTCCTCGTCGCGGTGATCTTCCGCTTCATGGACTCGCTGAAGGTGTTCGACATCATCTACGCCCTGACGGAGGGCGGCCCGGGTGACTCGACCGTCGTCCTGCAGATCCGGGCGTACCTGGAGGCGATCCGCTTCCAGCGGTACTCGTTCGGGATCAGCTACACGATCGTGCTGTGGGCCGTCGTGTATCTCGCCGCGATGGTGCTGGTGAAGCACCTGGGGAAGATCCAGCGGAAGGCGGCCGAGGCGAAATGACGGTAAGGAAACGCCTGTCGGGGTGGCTGGCCGACGCCGCCCTCATCCTCTACTTCGTCTTCGCGCTGTTCCCGATCGCCTGGATGGTGATCCTGTCGCTGAAGCCGACGAACGAACTCTTCTCCACCTACTTCTCCTTCTCCCCCACCCTCGACGGCTACCGCACGGTCCTCGGCGACAGCGAGGGCATCCCGTTCGTGCGGTTCTTCGTCAACAGCCTGGTCGTGTCGGTGGGCGCGGTGGTCCTGTCGCTCCTCGTGGGGCTCCCGGCGGCGTACGCCTCGGCGCGCTGGCGGTTCAAGGGCTCCGAGAACCTGATGTTCACGCTGCTGTCGTTCCGGTTCGCACCCGAACTCACCGTGATCATCCCGCTGTTCGTGCTGTACCAGAAGCTCGGACTCTTCGACACGTACGTCGGCATGATCTGGGTGCTCCAGCTCGTCACCCTTCCGCTGATCGTGTGGATCATGCGGTCCTACTTCGCCGACCTCACCCCCGAACTGGAGCAGGCGGCGCTGCTGGACGGCTACACCCGCAAGCAGGCGTTCCTGAGAGTGGCCCTCCCGCTGGTGAAGCCCGGGGTGGCGGCCGTGTCCCTCCTCGCCTTCATCTTCGCGTGGAACAACTTCGTCTTCCCCCTCATCCTCACCTCCAACGAGGCCCAGACCGTGACCGTGGGCGCCCTGTCCTTCCTCGGCGGCGACCGGCCCAAGTACAACCTCACGGCCGCCGCCGCGCTGGTCTCCGTGATCCCGCCGCTGCTGCTGGCGCTCACCATCCAGCGGTATCTGGTGCGGGGGCTGTCGTTCGGGGCGGTGAAGTCATGATCCGGCTGTCGGGCGTCCACAAGACATACGGCAAGGTCACCGCACTCGACGGCCTCGAACTGGACGTCCGGGAGGGCGAGTTCTTCTGCCTCCTGGGCCCGTCGGGCGCCGGCAAGACCACGACCCTGAAGACGGTCGCCGGGCTGGAACAGCCGGACGCCGGAACCGTCGAACTCGACGGCAGGGACATGCGCGGCGTCGAGCCCTACGACCGTGGCGTGGCGATGTGCTTCGAGAGCTACGCCCTCTACCCGCACAAGTCGGCCTACGACAACCTCGCCTCCCCGCTCCGCTCCCCCCGGCACCGCCTCCCCGCCGACCGGGCCCGGCAGCGGATCGGTGAGATCGCCGAACTCCTCGGCATCTCCGCCCTGTTGGACCGCCCCGTCGGACAGCTGTCCAACGGCCAGCGACAGCGCGTGGCCCTGGGCAGGGTCCTGGTCCGTCCGGCCCGCGCCTTCCTCCTCGACGAGCCGCTGTCCCATCTGGATGCCAAGCTGCGCCAGCAGATGAGGGCGGAACTGAAGGCGATCGGGGCGGTACAGCGCACCACGACCCTCTACGTCACCCACGACTCCGTCGAGGCGCTGGCGCTCGGCGACCGGATCGGGGTCATCCGCGGCGGGCGGATCGTGCAGACCGGCACGCGGGAGGAGATCTGGTACCGGCCCCACGACACCGAGGTCGCGCGGGCCTTCGGGCGCCCCCGGATCAACCTCCTCCCCGGAGCGGTCACGGCCGACGGCGGTTTCCGGTCGGCGGACGGCGCGGTCGAGCTGCCGATCCGGGCCGACGCCGCCCCCGGCACGGAGGTGCTGATCGGCGTCCGCCCCCGCGACCTGAGCCTCGGCGAAGCCCCCGGACAGGCCCCCGGGCAGCCCCCCGGTCACGAGCTCACCGGCACGGTCTACGTCACCGAGGTCCTCGGCCGGTCGGTGGAGGTCACGGTCCGGCTCGGCGAGCAGCACGTGTCGCTGGTCGCCCCGCGCGGCGACGCGACCGGCCTTCGCCCCGATGATCCGGTCCGGCTGACGGTCCGGCCTGAGAACCTGCTGCTGTTCGAGGCCGACCGGCCGGAGCGCCCAGGACGACGGATCGAGAAGCGATGAGCAGCAACCACAGCACCGGCCAGCAGGGCCCCGCCGCCCGCCAGGCCGCCATGGCCGAGCGGGTCCTCGCCGACGGCACGGCGACGGCGGCCGAGCTGGCCGAGCGCTTCGGCGTCAGTCTCATGACGATCCACCGGGACCTCGACGAACTCGAACGGCAGGGCATCGTCCGGAAGTTCAGGGGCGGGGTGACGGCCCAGCCGTCCGGTGTCTTCGAGTCGAACGTGCAGTACCGCCTGAAGACCATGCGCGCGGAGAAGGCCGCCGTCGCCGACCGCGCCCTGAAACTCGTCGAGCCCGGCATGGCGATCATGCTGGACGACTCCACCTCCACCCTGGAGATAGCCCGCAGGCTGCGCCTGGGCGAGATAACCCCGCTCACGATCGTCACCAACTTCCTGGAGGCGATCAACCTCCTCTCCGACCAGCGCGGCATCCACCTCATGGCCCTCGGCGGCGACTACGACCCGCTGCACTCCTCCTTCCTCGGCGTGTCCTGCGTCGAGGCGATCGAGCAGCTGCGCGTGGACGTCTGCTTCACGTCGACGTCGGCCGTGCGCGGGGGCTACGCCTACCACCAGGAGCAGCACATCGTGTCGGTGAAGCGGGCCATGCTCGACGCGGCCGCCCGCAACGTGCTGCTGATCGACCACACCAAGCTCGCCAGGGTCGCCCTGCACCGGGTGGTTCCGCTCTCCCGCTTCGACCTGCTCCTCGTCGACGACGGGGCGTCGGCGGAGGCGCTGCGGGACCTGGACGAGCACAAGGTCACCTACGAAGTCTGCGCCAGGACGGGTCCTGAGGCAGCGACCGTGACGAAGGGCAGCGATGACCGAGCTGGAGCTACGTGATCTGCGCAAGACATACCGCGCGCGGCGCCGTCCGGCGGTGGACGCCGTACGCGGTATCGACCTGACCCTGCGCTCCGGCGAGCTGCTCGGCCTCCTCGGCCCGTCGGGCTGCGGCAAGTCGACCACCCTGCGGATGATCGCCGGGCTGGAGACGGTGACCGGCGGCGACATCCTGGTCGGCGGGGCGTCGGTGACCGCGCGCCCGGCCCAACAGCGCAACATCGGGGTCGCCTTCGAGAACTACGCCCTCTACCCGCCCCTCACGGTGGCGGAGAACCTGTCGTTCGGCCTGAAGGCCCGCAGCCGGGCCGACCGGGGCGACGTCGACCGCAAGGTCAGGGAGATCGCCGCACGCGTCGACCTCACCCCCCTCCTCGACGCCCGCCCCGCCGGCCTCTCCAGCGGCCAGAAGCAACGCGTCTCCCTGGCCCGCGCCCTGATCCGCGAACCGGACGTCCTCCTCCTCGACGAGCCCCTCTCCCACCTGGACGCGGCCCAGCGCGACACGACCCGCCGCGAACTCAAGCGCATCCAGCGCGACCTGGGCCATACGACGATCCTCGTCACCCACGACCAGGAGGAGGCCCTGTCCCTCGCCGACCGGATCGCCGTGATGAAGGACGGGGTCATCCAGCAGCTCGGCACGCCGTACGAGATCTACGACAGCCCCGCCAACGTCTTCGTGGCGGACTTCGTGGGCGAGCCCGCGATCAACCTCCTCCCCGGCACCACGGAAGCCGGCGCCCACGCCCGTCTCTCCCCCACGGTGCGGATCGCCCTCCCGCTTCCCGTACCGGAAGGCCGTGAGGTGGTGGTCGGAATCCGCCCCGAGGACCTCTCCCTCACGGGCGAGGACGGCCTGCCCGCCCGCGTGGTCGCCCACGAACCCCTGCTGGAGTCGGGCATCGCGACCCTCACTCTGGACGGCGTCGACAAGCCCCTCGTCGTCCTCACCGACCCCGAGGTCCGCCTCGCCCACGACGACCGTGTCCATGTCACCGCCGACCCTCACCTCACCCATGTCTTCGACGCCGAGACGGGAGACTCCCTGCGATGACCAACGGGAACCGCGTGCGTGTGGTGGCCGCGGGCGACCACTTCATCCTGCCGTCGCTCATCAGCCGGGCCATCGGCCGTGAACTCACCTGTGACATCGGCGAGTTGACTCTCGGCTGGCCACTGGAACCGTTCGGTCCGGTGGCCGAGGTGACGGAGGCGAGCGACGCCGAGGACGAGCTGATCGAGGCACTCGCCGGCGCGACGGTGCTGGTCACCCAGATGGGCCCGGTGACGGAACGCGTCCTCGACGCCTGCCCGGACCTGCGCCTGGTCGTCGTCTGCCGGGGCGGCCCGGTGAACGTCAACCTCGACGCGGCCAAGCGGCACGACGTCCGGGTGTGCTACGCCCCCGGCCGCAACGCCGCCGCCACCGCCGAGTTCACGGTCGGCCTGATGCTGGCGGCCCTGCGCCGCATCCCCCAGGCCCACGACCTTCTCGCCCGCCGGGCCAGTTGGGAGGGGGCGACCTACTACACCTACGAGCACAGCGGGCTGGAGCTGGAGGACCTGCCCGTCGGACTGGTCGGTTACGGGGCCGTGGGCAGCAGGGTCGCGCGCGTGCTGTGCGCGTTCGGGGCCCGGGTCATGGTCTTCGACCCGTACGTCCACGGCGAGATCCACGGCCTGCGGGTCGCCTCCCTCGACGATCTCCTGCGCGCCTCCCGGGTGATCACCCTGCACGCCCGCCTCACCACCGAGACCCGCGGCCTGATCGGCGCCCGGGAACTCGCCCTGCTGCCGCGGGGCGCGGTGGTGGTGAACGCGGCGCGGGGCCCGTTGCTGGACGAGGACGCGCTGTGCGCGGGCCTGGAGAGCGGCCACCTGTCGGCAGCGGCCCTGGACACCTACGTACAGGAGCCGCTCCCCCCGGACTCCCGGCTGCACGCCCTCGCCGACCGGGTCGTCCTGACCCCGCACCTGGGCGGCGCGTCCCGCGCGGTGGCGGAGAAGGCGGCGGCGATCGCGGCGGCCGAGGTGGGCCGCTGGGCGCGCGGGGAGCCGCTGGCCCACTGTCTGACCTGAGGGCGATGACCAGCACAGCACAGCCGACCGAGTCAAAGAGGTGGGTGGGAATGTACGTCGGGATCGATGTGGGCACGTCCACGGTGAAGGCGGCCGGGTTCGACTCCGACGGCCGTGAACTGGCCGTGGCGTCCCGCCCGGTGGGCCTCGCCCTGCACGGCGGGTTCGTCGAGCAGGACATGGACGAGCTGTACGGGGCGGTCGTCGCCGTCCTCGGTGAGGTCACCGGACGCGTCCCCGAACCGGTCGAGCTGGCGGGGCTCACCGGTCAGGGCGACGGCGTGTGGCTGGTGGACGCCGAGGGGCGGCCGGTGCGGGCGGCGGCCTCCTGGATGGACGGGCGGGCGCACGAGCTGGTCGACCGGTGGCTGGCGGACGGCACGTTCGAGACCGTGTTCCGGCGGACGGGAAGCGCGATGTTCCCGGGGTGCCCCGGGCCGCTGCTGGCGTGGCTGGACAGCCATGAGCCGAAGGCGCTGGATGCCGCCAGGGCCGCCGTGTACTGCAAGGACATGGTGTTCCAACGGCTGACGGGAGGAAGCCGGGCCACCACGGACGTCTCGGACGCGTCCATGCCGTTCCTCGACCCGCGCACCCGGACGTACGACAACCGCGTCGTCGAGCTCCTCGGCCTGACCCACCGCCGCGGGCTCCTCGCGCCCGTCAGCGACCCGGTCGCGACCGACCGGACGAGCGGCGAAGGGCTTCCGCCGGGGACGCGGATCGCGAACGGGCCGTACGACCTCCCGGCCTGCGCACTCGGCGCGGGGGTGACCTCCCCCGGCGACGGGCTCCTCATCGTCGGCACCTGCCTGGCCAGTCTGGTCGCGACCACCGGCCTCGATCTGACGGGTGAGCCGGCCGGCCTGTACATCAACACGGACCGGCCCGGGCACTGGCTGCGCGCGATGCCCGCGATGGTCGGGACGGCGGCGCTGGACTGGGTGCTGTCGACGACGGGCGTCCGGCACGAGGAGGTCGACGGGCTGCTGGCGCAGACGCCGCCGGGGGCGAACGGCGTGCGCGTCCTGCCGTACTTCGCCCCCTCCGGCGAACGCGCCCCGTTCGTCGAACCCCGTCTGCGCGCCGAACTGACCGGTGTCTCCCTGGAGTCGACCCGCGCCGATCTGGTCCGGGCGACCTGCGAGGGCATCGGCTACGCGGCCCGGCACTGCCTTCAGGCGGCGGGGCTCACCGGGACGCTGGCGGTGTGCGGTGGCGGTACGCGCAGCCCGGCCTGGATGCGGCTGCTCGCCGATGTCCTGGGGCGGCCGCTCAGGGTCGTCGAGGGCGAGGTGGGCGCGCGGGGTGCGGTGCTGGCGGCGGCCGAGCGGTACGGGGTGGCGCTGGACGCGGCGGCGTGGACGCGGCCGACGGCGGTCGTCGAGCCGGACGCGGGGCGGGCGGCGTACTACGCGCAGGGCTATGAGGAACACCTGGCCCGCCTTTCCGAGGCGCGCGGCCGGGCACGGAGCTGAAGAGGCGCACTCAAGCGCGGTGTACTCAAGTGCCTGAAAAAGAAGGGGAGTTGTATGCACCCGAGACGTAGATCCCTGCTGCTCGCGGCCGCCGTCGGCAGCACGGCGGCCGTCACCGTACCCACGGCCGCGGCCGCCGCCTCCCACCGCCCGGGACGGCCGGTCGTCATCGGCCACCGCGGCGCCGCCGGCTGGCGCCCCGAGCACACGGCGGCCTCCTACACCTACGCCGTGCAGACCGGCGCCGACTGGATCGAACCGGACCTCGTCCCGACGAAGGACCACGTCCTGGTGGTCCGGCACGAGAACGAGATCTCGCAGACGACGGACGTGGCGGCGCATCCGGAGTTCGCGGGCCGCCGTACCACCAGGACCGTGGACGGGCGGGCGGTGACCGGCTGGTTCACCGAGGACTTCACGCTGGCGGAGCTGAGGACGCTGCGGGCGGTGGAGCGGCTGCCGCTGGTGCGCGACCGCAACACGGTCTTCGACGGCCGGGAGCACGTCCTGACCTTCCAGGAGGTCGTGGACCTCGCCCGCGAGCTCTCGAAGACGTACGGCCGGACGATCGCCGTCTTCCCGGAGACCAAGCACCCGACGTACTTCCGCGGGCTGGGCCTGCCCCTGGAGCCGGAGTTGGCGAAGGTGATCCGCCGCAACCGCCTGGGGCGGCGCGAGTGTGTGGTGCAGTCCTTCGAGCCGACGAGCCTGAAGCGGATCGCGGCCGAGCGGCTGGGGGTGCCGCTGTGGCAGGCGCTGGGGACCACGGGCGGGCCGTACGACCTGGTCTCGTCCGGTGATCCGACGACGTACAAGGACATGATGACCCCGGCGGGGCTGGCACGGATCGCCGGGTACGCGGACTGGATCGGGCCGGACAAGTCGTCGCTCGTCGGCACGCCGGTCCTCGCGGACGCCCACGCGGCGGGGCTGCGGGTGGGGCCGTACACCTTCCGGGCGGAGAACCAGTTCCTGCCGGCGCAGTTCCGGCGCGGTACCGGAGCGAACGATTTCGGGGACGCGTTCGCGGAGTACGCGCTGTACTACGGGATGGGGGTCGACGCGGTGGTGACCGACTTCCCGGATCTGGCGGTGATGGCGAGGAGGGGTTGATGACGCGAAGCCGGGCCTGCCCGACCTGCGGCACGATGCAGGATTTCCAGAAGCTCGACAACGCCGAGAAGGCGGCCGTCCGTGAGCGGAAGGGGGAGCGCCACTATGTGGACGACCTCTGGCGCTGCACTGCCGTCGGCTGCTTGACGTACTTCCCCGCCGGACGCCTGCGTGACCACGACCTCCTCCCCGAGAAGTTCCGCAGGGAGGCGGCCGTCGCCACGGAGCCGGAGTGACCCCTACAGGTTGCTGAAGTCCGGCCCCTTCGTACGCGTGCGCTTGATCTCGTAGAAGCCCGGCACGGAGGCCACGGCGAGGGTGCCGTCCCAGAGCTTCGCGGCGTCCTCGCCCTTGGGGGCCGGGGTGACGACGGGGCCGAAGAAGGCGATCTGCTCGCCGTCGGCGCCGGGGACGGCGATGACCGGGGTGCCGACCTCCTGGCCGACCTTGTCGATGCCGTCCTTGTGGGAGGCGCGCAGCTGCGGCTCGTACTCGGTGCCGTCCCAGTGCTCGATGAGGGACTCGGGCAGACCGACGTCCTTCAGGGCGGCGGCGACGGTCTCCTTGCCGGGGCCCTCGCCCTGGTTGTGGATGCGGGTGCCGAGCGCGGTGTAGAGGTCGCCGAGGACCTCGGCGCCGTGCTCCTCCTGCGCCGCTATGACGACCCGGACCGGGCCCCACGCCTTGGTCTCCAGCAGCTCGCGGTACTCCGCGGGGAGGTCGTCCAGCTTGTCCTCGTTGAGGACGGCGAGGCTCATCAGGTGCCAGCGGACCTCGATGTCGCGGAGCTTCTCCACCTCCTGCACCCAGCGCGAGGTCATCCAGGCCCAGGGGCACAGCGGGTCGAACCAGAAGTCGACGGGGGTCTTCTCCGACATGTCTCTCCTCATGAGGCGGGCGTGTGTCCGCGGAACGTCAGGAGGAACGTCGCTTCCCGCCCGGCCATTCCCGGGGGCCGCACCGGCTGTGGCACCGGTGCCGCGGGCCAGGAGCGCATGGCAGGATCAGCGCTGTCCGCATACTGAACACCACCCGAGGGAGTGCCACTCGTGCCCGGTGAGAATCTGTCCCGTGACGAGGCCCGGGAGCGGGCCGCCCTGCTGGCCGTCGACGGGTACGACGTGTCCCTCGACGTGCGTTCCGCCCTCGGCGAGGCGGGCGCCGGGGACTCCGGGAGCCGGGCGCCGCGCACCTTCCGCTCGGTCACCACGATCCGCTTCCGCTGTGCCGAGCCCGGCACCACCAGCTTCGCCGACCTGATCGCGCCGAGTGTGACGGCCGTCTCCCTCAACGGCAGGGATCTGGACCCGAGTGAGGTGTTCGACGGCTCGCGGATCGTGCTGGAGGACCTGGCCGCCGACAACGAGCTCGTCGTCGACGCCCAGTGCGCCTACTCCCGCACCGGTGAGGGCCTGCACCGCTTCGTCGACCCCGAGGACGGCGAGGTCTACCTCTACACGCAGTACGAGCCGGCCGACTCGCGCCGCGTCTTCGCGAACTTCGAGCAGCCGGACCTCAAGGCGCCGTTCCGCTTCGAGGTGCGGGCGCCCGAGGGCTGGACGGTGTGGAGCAACGGCGTCGGCTCGCAGGCGGACGGGGTGTGGCGGTTCGCGGAGACGAAGCCGATCTCGACGTACATCACCTGCGTGGTGGCCGGCCCGTACCACTACGTCACGGACTCGTACACGCGCACCTTCGCCGACGGTACGACGCTGGAGGTCCCCCTCGGCGCCATGTGCCGCAAGGGTCTCGCCCCGTACTTCGACGCCGACGACGTCTTCCTGGTCACCAAGCAGGGCCTGGACTTCTTCCACGACCACTTCGACTACCCGTACCCCTTCGGGAAGTACGACCAGGCGTTCGTGCCCGAGTACAACCTCGGCGCGATGGAGAACCCGGGGATGGTGACCTTCCGCGAGGAGTACATCTTCCGCGGCAAGGTGACGCAGGCGTCGTACGAGCGCCGGACGAACGTGATCCTGCACGAGATGGCGCACATGTGGTTCGGCGACCTGGTCACCATGGAGTGGTGGGACGACCTGTGGCTGAAGGAGTCCTTCGCCGACTTCATGGGCGCGTTCGCGCTGGTCGACGCGACCCGCTTCAAGGGCGGCTGGATCACCTTCGCCAACCGGCGCAAGGCGTGGGCGTACCGCGCCGACCAGCTGCCCTCCACGCACCCGATCACGGCGGACATCCGTGACCTGGAGGACGCGAAGCTCAACTTCGACGGCATCACCTATGCCAAGGGGGCTTCCGTACTGAAGCAGCTCGTGGCGTACGTCGGCCAGGACGCCTTCCTGGAGGGCGCGCGGCGCTACTTCAAGCGGCACGCGTACGGCAACACGCGTCTGGGCGATCTGCTGTCGGTGCTGGAGGAGACCAGTGGCCGGGACATGGGCGCGTGGTCGCGGGCCTGGCTGCAGACGGCGGGCGTGAACACGCTGACCCCGCAGGTGCTGCTGGACGCGCGGGGGCGGGTCGAGGAGCTGGCGGTGGTGCAGGAGGCGGCCGAGTCCCGTCCGGAGCTGCGGCCGCACCGGGTGCGGGTGGGCCTGTACCGCCGTACCGAGGCGGGAACTCTGGAGCGCTACAGCTGGGAGGAGATCGACGTCACCGGTCCACGGACGGTGGCCGTCTTCGCGGTCGGCGCCGAGGCCCCCGACCTCGTGCTCGTCAACGACTTCGACCTGACGTACTGCAAGATCCGCTTCGACGCGGCCTCCCTGGAGACCCTGAAGGCCGGCCTCGGCGACATCACCGACCCGCTGGCGCGGGCCCTGTGCTGGTCGGCGCTGTGGAACATGACGCGGGACGCGCTGCTGCCGGCGCGGGACTTCGTGGACCTGGTGCTGCGGTTCGCGGGCCGCGAGTCCGACATCGGGGTGCTGCAGATGCTGCACGCGTGGGCGGACTCGTCGCTGGTCCACTACGCGGCGCCCGGGTGGCGGACGACCGGCGAACGGCTGCTGGCCGAGGGTGCGCTGCGGGAGCTGCGGGCGGCCGAGCCGGGCAGCGAGCAGCAGTTGGCGTGGGCGCGGTTCCTCGCGTCGGTGGCGTCGAGGCCGCAGGACCTGGGGCTGCTGCGGGGGCTGCTGGAGGGCACGGAGAAGATCGAGGGGCTGGACGTCGACCAGGAGCTGCGCTGGTCGTTCCTGGAGCCGCTGGCCGCGCACGGTGTCGCGGACGAGTCGGCGCTGGCGGCCGAACTGGCCCGGGACGACACGGCGTCCGGCAAGCGCCACCAGGTCCGGTGCCTCGCCGCCCGGCCCTCCGAGGCGGTGAAGGCCCAGGGGTGGGCGCAGGTCGTCGAGTCCGACGCGCTGTCCAACGCCCTGGTCGAGGCGACCATCGCCGGGCTCACCCAGCCGTCCCAGCGGGAGCTGCTCGCGCCGTACGCCGGGAAGTACTTCGCGGCGATCGAGCGGGTGTGGGCCGAGCGGTCGATCCAGATCGGTATGGACGTGGTCCAGGGCCTGTTCCCGGGGCTCCAGCAGTCGCAGGCCACGCTGGACGCCACGGACGCGTGGCTCGCGGCCCACGCGGACGCGGCGCCGGCGCTGCGGCGGCTGGTGCTGGAGGCGCGGGACGATCTGGCGCGGGGGCTGCGGGGGCAGGCGTGTGACGCGGCGGCATCCGGATCGGCGTCAACCGCATAAGACCTTTGGCCAACGATCACGGCCCTCCGTGACCGTTACGGAATTCAGGCAATAGCAGCCGTAACCCCTGGCCCAACCCGAACGGACCAGGGGTTTTCCGTGCCTACTCGGCATCCGAACACCCGTCCTTTAGTGCCGGGTTGTCCGTATTTGTCGACGGGCGTGTAACAGCGGTTAAAGGGCGGACGGGACGCGGGAACCTCCGGGTCATGAACCACAACGCCCCGCTCCCCCCGCTCTCCCCCCGCCCCCTGCGTCACCTCTCCGAGGTGCACCGCCGTGTCATGACGGCGGCCCAGCTGAAGTCGCACGGCGTCGCGACCGCCGAGATGAACGAGCAGTGCCGCCCCGGCGGCCCCTGGCAGCAGATCCTCCCCGGCGTCCTGCTGCTCCACCCCGGTCCGCCGACCAGCGAGGAGCGCCTGCACGCGGTGCTGATGTACGCGGCGCGGGAACGGTCGTCCGCGGTGCCGTCCCAGCCGAACGCGGAGGAGTCACACGCCGCCCCCGCCTACCCGGACGCGGTGATCACGGGCCTCGCGGCGCTGACCCTGCACGGGTTCTCCGCCACGCCGCCGCTGACCGCCCTGGACACGATCGACGTCCTGGTCCCCCGCATGCGGCGCCTGCGCTCCACGGGCTGCGCCCGCGTCCTGCGCACCTCCTCGCTCCCCACCCCGCAGCAGGTGACGGGCCTCCCGGTGGCGCCGGTCCCCCGCGCCCTGGCCGACGCGGTGGCCGAACTGACGGACGCGGGCGCGGTACGCCGCCTGCTGACCGAGGCCGTGCGCGCCGGGCACTGCGAACCGGCGTCGGTGGTGCGCGAGTTGAACCAGGCGAAGCTCCTCTCCCGCCCGCACGTGGTGGACGCGGTGGACTCCCTCCTCGCCGAGGGCCGGGCGATCGCGGAGGACCGCCTGTACGAGATGGTCCACGTGTACGGCCTGCCCGACCCCGTCTGGAACGTCGACCTGCGCCTGCCCGGCGGCCCTCACCTCGGCGGCCTGGACGCCTACTGGCCCGACCAGGCCGTGGCAGTGGAGCTGGACACCCGCGCACCCCGCCAGGACGACGACGCCCTCTGGTCCGAATACGCCCGCAAGCGCGACCATCTGGAGCGCCTCGGCATCACGGTCGTCTACATCACCCCGAAGAAGCTCCGGAACACGATGGAGCAGCAGGCGGCGGTGGTCCGTACGGCACTGATGGCCGCGGCAGACCGTGATCCGGCCGCGTATGTCGTGGTGCTGCCGAGGTAGTGACGGACCGGGAGGCAGCACCAGGAGGGGAGAGGAGGGGCCGCCGGGCCAGAACCGGTGGCCCCTCCTCGTGCCATCGGCACCTTGGCTAGGTTGGGCGGGATGAGACGTGAAGTGCGAGGCGTGTTGCTGGCGTTGTTCCTGGTGCCGCTGCTGTGGGGCCTGGTCACGCTGGCGAGGGGCGCGTCGTCCCACGGCGTCCCGGAGTGCCCCGGCCTCCAACTGGGCGAGGACGGCGAGTCACACCCCGGCCCCATGCGACGCGGCTACACCTGCGCGGTCTCCTACAGCACCGAGAACGGCCGCTCGACGGGCACGAGGACGTACGACCAGCAGAAGTACGCGCAGGAGCAGGACCGGTCCGGTCTCTACTGGCGGGGCGCCGGCTATGTGGCCTACGGGGCGGCGGGGTTGGCGGTCCTGACCGCCGCGCACGGCCCGTACCGCCCGCTGTGGCGCCGCCGACCGGGTCGGCTGCCCGAGGGCCGGTCGTAAGGCGCCCGCTGGGGCGGCGGACGCGGCGGCTGCTAGGGCGCGAGCCGCCCCGCCCACCTCGCTGTCAGGCGGCCGGGCAGTCGACGGCGACGGCTCGGCGGGCGTGCGCGCCCCGGCCGAAGCGGGTCCGGAGCCGACGCCACGCGGTGCGCCCGCGCCGGGTCCCGGCCGGTACGACCGGCGCGTCCGGGAGGGCCGACAGCGCACCGGCCCTGGTCTGCCAGTCCTCGAACACGCCGCGGAACACCTGGTGTTGGTCCCCGAGCGGTATCGAGCGCCTCACTGTGGCCACGACGGCCTCCTTCACGTCCACTCACTCGTCGGTGATGCGAAGGTAGCGAGAAATGGCTCGCTGCTACCGTCCAATGGCATGCGGGAATCACAGACCAATCTGGCGGGCGATCTTCTGCTGCACCTGGGCCGGCCGGGTGACGGACCGCTGCACGAGCGCGTGAAGCGGGCGCTGCGCGCGGCGATCCGGGACGGGCGCGTCGAAGTCGGCACCGCCCTGCCGCCCAGCCGTCAGCTCGCCGCCGACCTCGGCTGTTCGCGCTGGGCGGTGACGGAGGCGTACAGCCAGCTCATCGCCGAGGGATATCTGGAGGCGCAGACCGGCTCCGCCACCCGGGTGCGCTGGACGAACGCCCCGGACGCCGGGTCGGGGCGCCGCGCGGCGCGTGAGACTCCCGAGGCGCGTTTCGACCTCGGCCCGGGGCTGCCGGACCTGCGCGCGTTTCCGCGCCGCCGGTGGGCCGAGGCCGTACGGGCACAGGTGACGACCATGGAGTTCACGGAGTTCGGTTACCCGCCGGCCGGCGGACACCCCCGCCTGAGGCCGCTGCTCGTCGAGTACCTGCGCCGGTCGCGCGGCGTCCTGGCGGCCCCGGACGACGTGACCGTGTGCACCAGCGTGACCGACGGCGTGCGACGCCTCTGCCATGCCCTGCGCGCCGAAGGCATCGACGCGGTCGGGTGCGAGGAACCGGGCTGGACCCGGCTGCGCGAGGTGATCCGCGCCGCCGGTATGGACCCGGTGCCCGTGCGCACGGACGGCGGGGGCCTGCGCGTCGACGACCTCGCCGGACACCCCGGCCTCCGGGCGGTGCTGACGAGCCCGGCGCACCAGTTCCCGCTGGGCACCGTGCTCGCCCCCGCGCGGCGCGCGGCCCTGCTGCGGTGGGCTCGCGAGGTGGACGGCGTCGTGCTGGAGGACGACTACGACGCGGAGTTCCGCTACGACCGTCGGCCGGTCGCGGCCCTTCAGGGCATGGACCCGTCGCGCGTCGTCCTGTTCAAGTCACTCAGCAAGATGCTGTCCCCGGCGCTCGGCATCGGGTGGATCGTGGCACCGCCCCGCTGGACCCGGCATCTGCACCGGTCCGACCAGACGGCGGCCCAGCCGTCGACCCTCGACCAGCTCGCCTTCGCCGCACTGCTGGAGTCGGGCGCCTACGACCGCCACCTGCGGGCCTCCCGCAAGCGCTACCGCGACCGCCGTGACGCCCTCGTGCGCGCCCTCGCCGACGAACTGCCGGGCGCACCGGTCTCCGGCATCGCCGCCGGCCTCCATCTCATCCTGCGGCTGCCCGCCGACGTGGACTCCGCCGCGGTGGTCGGGGCGGCGGCGGGCAGGTCGTTGCGCATCGCCGACCTCACCGCCTACCACGCCACCGAGGACCACGCCGAGCACGGCCTGGTCCTCGGGTACGGGAATCTCGCGGACGGAGCGGTGAACGAGGCCGTGCGGCGTCTGCGGGCGGCGATCGAGGAAGCCGGGTAGAGGCTCAGCCCTGGTCGAACTCCGGGATCAGTTCCCCCACCAGCCGCATACTCCGCATGACGCTCTCGTGCGCGAGGGCCCCCACCTGCTGGAAGCACATCAGCCGGTCGATGCCCAGGTCGGCGTAGCCGCGCAGCTTCTTGCGGACGGTCTCGGGGCTGCCGACGATCAGGGAGTCCTGTGCGGCGAGGGCGTTGTAGACCTCGTCGTCGGGGACCGTCTCGCCCTGCAGAATGCGCCCGATGACCAGCTGGGCCGGGCTCGGCCCGCCGGCCGCCGCCGCCTCCCGGCGCAGGAACTCCCCCGCGAGACCACCGCCGTTCGGGTCGGCGGCCAGCGCCCGCTCCCTCTCCATGGTCTCCATGAAGGCCCCGGCGGCCTCGAAGAAGGTGAGCGCGGTGGCCGTGTACCAGGCCGCGGCGGCCGCCGCGCCGCCCCGCATGGCCTCCTCGTCGGTCTCGGCGCAGTGCACGAAGGTGAAGAAGGCGACCTGGTCGTTGACGGTGGCGCCGACGGGCTCGCGGCACTGCGCGGCGGCGGCCCGGTAGAGCTCGACCAGCCGCGCCACCCGGTCCAGCGGCTCCCACAGGGTCGTCCCCAGCACCCCGACCCCGCGCCGCCCCGCCTCCTCGAAGGACGCCGGGCTCGACGCCGCCTGCCACAGCGGCGGATGCGGGTTCTGGTACGGCGCCGGCACGACGGGAACGCCGCCACTCACCGACGTGTCCCCGGTCCACATCTTCGGTACGGCCTCGAAGGCGTCCCGCGTCCGCTCCCGCACGGTCGCCGGGTCGGCGCCGAACAGTCGCCACTCGGGCGGGGTCGACCGGGTGAGCCCTATCTCGGCCCTCCCGCCGCTCAACTGGTCCAGCATCGCGGCGCGTTCGGCTATCCGGACGGGGTGGTTGATCTCGCGCGGCGCGAGCACGGCGGCGTGCCCGAGCCGTATGCGCGAGGTCCGCTGGGAGAGCGCGGCGAGCAGCAGCTCCGGCGCGGAGGAGAGGCTGAACTCCTCCGCACCGTGGTGCTCGACCTGCCACCAGCAGCCGTAGCCCAGCTCGTCGGCGAGCACCGCCTGTTCGATCGCCTGCTGGATACGGCGGTGTTGGTGGTCGCCGGCGGGCCAGGGGCGGGGGTTCTGTATCTCGCTGAAGATGTCGAGTTTCATCGCTGGGGGGCGGCCTTTCACGATTCGGAGTGCTGGATTCCGAATGTACTGGTTCAGCACCCGAAACGTGCTCGAACCGTTTTGCCGACTTCCGCGCGCAGGAACCAGTCGAGTTCGGCGGCGAGTTGGGCGACGACGAGGAGTCCACGGCCGCCTTCCTGGCCATCGGCGCCTGTGCCGACCTTCGGGAACGCCCGCACGGGGTCCGACACCTCGACGGTGAGGCCGCCGCCCTCCAGCACGGCCAGCCGCAACCAGAGTTCGTGGCCGGGGAGCCTGCCGTGCCGCGCGGCGTTGGCGACGAGCTCCGAGGTGACGAGTACGGCGTCGTCGATGTCGCCGGTCCAGTTCCACATGGTCAGCCGACGGCGGGTGTGGAGACGGGCGAGGCGGACGCTGCGGAGGGTCATGGGGTAGCCGAGGGACCAGTCTTGGGTGAGGAGGGTGGACATGGGCGGTCCTTCCTGGTGGGGGCTTCCCGATCAGCGTGTTCGTCCCACTTGCGCCGCCACAATCGAACATGCTCTGAAAATTCAGGAGTGGCAAAATTGGACTATGCCTGGATCCGCACAATCAGCTGCGCCAGCACCACGCGAGATGTCACACTCCGCACAGGAACACAAGCACAACGTGCTGAAGCACAAAGGCGGTGCACATGGCTGCGAAGCGCGGACGGACGGCGCAACGACTCGAACTTGGTCTACAACTGCGCCAGTTGCGTGAGAACTGTGATGCGGGACTGGGAATCGGGCTGACTCGTAAGCAGGCGGTCCAGGGCCTGCGGATCTCCGAGGCGTCGCTCCAGCGCATCGAGACCGGCTCGCTCAACTTCCGCAATGTCGGCGACCTGCGGAAGCTGTTGACCAAGTACGGCGTTACCGACGAAGAGGTCATCGAGTCCCTGATCAGCCTCAACCGCGAGTCCAGTCAGCAGGATTGGCTGACCCAGCACCGGGGACTGATGCCCGCGGGCATGCCGGGATTCGTCGGGCTGGAGCCGGTGGCCCAGTCCATGAAGGCGTACCACCCAGCGCTGGTTTACGGCTTGCTTCAGACCGAGCGATACGCACAGACTCTGCATGAGGTGCAGAAGCCGATCGAGGAGACCACGAGCGAAGTCATTCGCAGTAGCGTCGCGGTGCGGATGGAGCGCCAGGCGGTACTGACGCGAGATGACCCTGTCAGGCTGCACGTCATCCTCGGAGAGGCCGCCTTGCGATACCCGGTCGGAGGCGCCGATGTGATGCGCGAGCAGTACGCGAAGCTGGAAAAGCTGTCGACGTGGGATCACGTCACCATCCAGGTCCTACCGTTCCGCTGGAGCTACCGCGCCACTTACGACTTCGCCCTCCTCGACTTCGGCAACGCGTTCCCACCACGAGTCCAGATGGACAATGCCTGGGGTGCACTCTCCACCTCGGACAAACCCCGTGAAGTGGACCGCTTCATGCGCCGGTTCGAGGCCATGACAGCATCAGCGCTGCCTCCAGAGGACACCCCCGAATTCCTCCACCGACTGGAACGAGAGCTGTAGCCCGATGCCCACGATGCCTACCGCCCACGAACTCGCGCACGAGAACGCCTGGTTCAAGTCGTCCTACAGCGACGGCACTGGCAACAACTGCCTCGAAGCCGCCCGTCTCCCCGCGGAGGGCATCGCCATCCGCGACTCCAAGAACCCCACCGGCCCCGCCCTCGTACTGCCCCCCACGGCGTGGACCGCGTTCGTGGCCCACGCCGTGGGCGCCCGGCGCTGACGGGCGTGCCGGTCAGCCGATACGGGACGGTGCGAACCTCACGCCCGACTCGACTCGGCGCTTCGTGTCCTGCTCCGTCCCGCAGAACTCCGCCTCGATCACCGCCCCCGTCTCCCCCGACCAGTCGCCGTTGAAGTTGAAGGCCAGGGAACGACGGCCGTCCTTGGTCGTGACCGCCTCGGATATCGAGCCATGGATGCCGCCACCGTGGCCCCAGACGCTGACGCCACAGCTCAGCTCGGTCTTCATCAGGCCGAGGCCGTAGCCGGTGGCCCCGTTGACGGGCACGGTCGTGGTCATCTCCTTCAGTTGCTCGCGCGGGAGGAGCCTGCCGCGCAGGAGGGCCGTGTAGAAGCGGGTGAGGTCGGTCGAGTTGGAGATCATCTCGCCGGCCGCGTAGGCGAGGGACGGGTTGATCTTCGTGACGTCGTAGGTCGGGCCGGTCGCCGTCTCGGCCAGCTTGGAGTAGGCCCGGCTGCTCGGGCCCGGGACCGTCACGCGGGTGCCCGGGACGGAGGTGGCGGTCAGGTGCAGGGGCTTGATGACGCGCGCCCGGATCTCCTCGCCGTACGGGCGGCCCGTGGCCTTCTCGATCACCATTCCGGCGAGCACGAAGTTGGTGTTGGAGTAGTTCCACGACGTACCCGGCGCGAAGTCCGGCTCGTGGGTCATGGCGAGCGCGACCAGTTCCTCGGGCTTGTTCGTGTCGTAGCGGTGCTCGAAGAAGCCGTCCTTGAGGAAGTACGTCTCGCCGAAGCCCTCGTCCGCCGTGTAGTTGAAGATGCCGCTGGTGTGGTTGAGCAACTGACGCAGGGTGACCCGGCTCCCGTCGTGGCCGTTGCCCCGGACCAGCCCCGGCAGCCACTTCTCCACCGAGTCGTCCAGCGACAGCCTGCCCTCCGCCTCCAGCTGGAGCAGCACCGTGGCGACGAAGGTCTTGGTGATGCTGCCCACCCGGTAACGGTCGTCCGCCGAACGCGGCTTCCCCGTCCTGAGGTTGCCGACGCCCTCCGTCGCCGACCAGGTCCCGTGGCCGTCCTTCGCCGTCGCCGTCACGCCGGGGACACCGGCGTCGACCGCGGCCTCCATGGCCTTGCGGGTGGCGTCGTGACCGCCCGCTCCGGCAGGCGTCGCCGCCACAGCGGGGGCCACGAGGGCCACCGACAGCGCCACCGCCGTCGCGGCCACGAGGGCCGTGCGGATCGTACGTACGCTCATGTCTCTCCCCGTTCCGCACGCTCCGTCGAGCGTGATCGCCGGGAGAGACCGGCCGGCTGTCGCGAAGGTTGAAACGGGATGGGTCAGTTGAGCGCGATTCAGCCCTTTTTCAGCACCAGCTCCGTGTTGCGGTCCTTCCGGTCACCCGCCAGCTTCGTGCTCGCGCCCGGCGCGTTGAGGGACAGCTCGCGGTAGAGGGCGGCCAGGCCCGTCTGGGAGTGGTCGGTGAAGTTCGTGCGGTGCGGGGCCGAGGACTCGATCAGGGTGGTGAAGAGGGAGAGCGTGCCGTCGTTGTTGTCCACCACCTCGATGATCCGGGCGAGCTGGGGGAAGTCGACGTGGGAGGCGGTGGAGATCTCCCAGAAGGAGCGGCCCCCGGCGGCGGAGTGCGGGGTGATGACGTTCTTGTGGATGTGGCCGTTCACCCAGGCCAGGACGCCTCGGTGGCTCGCCAGCAGCTCGACGACCTCGGCGCCGCCCACGCGCCGCTCGCCCGGGCGGGCCGGGTCGCGGCGGAGGTTGCCCATCGTCTTGCTGGTGTGATGGCTGAAGACGATCGCGTACGAGTCCTTGTTCTCGCGCAGCGTCCGGTCCAGCCACTTGAACTGCGCCGCCCCGATGGACCCTTCGTAGTGGCCGCCCGGGTCGGTGGTGTCGAGGCTGATGCCGATGACGTCGTCGGCGATACGGAAGCTGTAGTACTGGGTGCCCGCGTCCAGGTTGGCCGTCGAGTAGCCGTGGCCGACCGGGCCGTGGCCGCGGTGCGCCGGGTTCAGGTGGGCCTGCAGATACTCCCTCGGCGTGAACGGGGCCCGGCTCTCGTCCGGGGTGACCGAGCGCGTCGAGCGGGCGTGGGCCTTGAGGAAGTCCTTGAAGACGGTGCCCCTCGGGTCCTTGTCCTGCTTGAGGGAGTCCTGGAGCTTCTTGGCGTCCGCCGCGGACACGCTCATGAGCTTCTTGCCGCCGACCGCGAGGTCGGTGAGGTAGGAGTCGGCGTGCGAGGCGTAGGTGCCGAGCGGCATCGCGTCGTGGTTGCCGACGGTGGAGTACCAGGGGATGTTCAGGCCGGGGCTGCGCAGTTCGCGGATCGCGGCGGCGAGGTAGCCCTCGATGTGCGGGAAGCCGAGCTGCTTGTCGGCGTCGCGGACGCTGTCGTCGGCCTGCCAGTACAGCTTGAGGCCGCTGTTCTGGACGCCCTCGTACTGCCGCGGGTCACCCGTGTTCGGGGTGACGCGGCCGCCGCTCATCACCGTCAGGAACCACTCCAGCTCGGACTTGGCGTTGTTGTCCGTGTTGTCGCCGGTGGTCATGGCGAAGTGGAGCGGGGCGCCGGTGACGGGGGCGCCCCGCAGCGCGTTGACACGCTCGACCAGCGCCACCGCGCCGGGCACGGTCAGCGCCTCCTGCGGCCGCCAGGCGTGCACGTCCGTCGAGCGCAGGTATTCGAGGCGGAGCGGGTGCTGGGCGTCGATCAGGTGCAGATCGGTGAGCTGGACGAAGGCGGCGAGCGCCGTACGCCGCTTCTCGCGCCCCGACCTGGCCGTGGCCAGGTTCTCGCGGACGACCCGCTTCCAGCCGGGCCCGTCGCCGAGCCGGCGGTAGCCGGAGCTGCCGGTGGGGGTGGCGACCGAGGCGACGGTGGTGCCCTTGGTGTACGGCGCGAGCGCGACCGGCACCCTGCGGGAGGCGCCGACGGGGGCCTCGGCGGCGGCGTTGCCCGCCCCGGCACCTGCCGCGTCCGCGGCGGGCGTGGTGGTGGCGGCCTCACTCTCGGTGGGCCGCAGGGCGTAGCCGACGCCCGCGGAGAGGGTCACCGCACCGGTGGCGGCGAGCAGGGTACGACGGTGGATCCCCAGCGCGGAGCTGGCGACAGAGCGTATGCGCGACATGGCGCGATCTCCCCGAGTGCGAACGCGTCGGCAGTGGTCGCGGGCGGTCGCCGAAGCGAACCTCCCGCTCACTGTGGATCGTTGGCAGTGGGGATGACCTGCGCATGAACATGACCGCAACGGGCAGCGCCGATCACCGTACGTGGATCTTGGACTACCTTCCGCGTCCACGGCCGCTCCTCGAACGGCCGGGACGCGGTCACTCCGTGTTCATCTTCCGGGGTAGTGAAGCTGTTTCCCGGCGTCTGAACCACGCCTGGGGCTGTTGCGAAAGCCCTAGACCCCGGCGGCTCCGATCCGCCCCGCCGCGGGCCGCTCACGCCACAGCGACAGCCCCTTGTCGACCATGGAGACCCGGGTCAGAGCCGTCACGGCGTCCATCTCGTGCCAAGCCGCCATGTCGGTGGAGCCGTTGGCCTCGTAGCGCAGGTCGCCGCCGGTGATCCGGGCCTCGTAGACGAGCCGTACGCCGTGGTGGTCGACGGGCCGGCCGAAGCGGCCGCTCGGGAACGTGTGATGGGCGGAGTCGATGCCGAGCAGCCCGGTCGGTTCGACGAGGTAGCCGGTCTCCTCCTCCACCTCCCGCACCACCGTGTCGTAGGGATCCTCACCGTGCTCCATGCCGCCACCCGGCAGCACCCACTCGAAGCCGCCGCCGGGCGCCGGGGAGCGCGCCAGGAGGAGCTGTCCGTCACGAACGCAAATGGCGTAGGCCGCCACCCTCAACTTCTTCCGCACATACGGACGTTAGACGGCCGGAAGGGCGGGGCGCAGGCAATTTTCCGGCTTGTGGGCGACTTGCCCCTTTCGGCCCGCTCACCCCAATTGCATAGCGGGTTTCCCCCATCCCTCCATATCGATTCGGTCAACTCTTCCCAAACATCCTTCCCTTGCGTAAGGCTGTGCGGTCGTCCGGGATCACATACCGGACGACCGATGCTCCTTTACCAACAAGGGATGCCGATGACCCTCAACCCCCAGCGCGAACCGAAGCCGGGTCCGAGACGCGCGGCCCGCATAGCCGTGGCCGCCGGTCTCGTCGCCGCGCTCTCCGCGGCCGGGCCGATACCCATGGCCATCGCCGCGGATCCCGCGCCCGCCGTGACGGACCCGAGCGTCAAGTCCGCGCACGACAAGCTCGGTTCGGGCGATGCCGATCTGCTCGCCGAGGCGAAGGCCGACGGCGAGAAGAACGTCACGATGATGATCGCGACCGCGCCCGGTCAGACCGAGAAGGTCGCCGAGCAGCTGGACGCGGTCGGCTCTGTGGGCCGCACGTACGACAAGCTCGGTTATGTCCGGGCCACCGTCCCCACCGGCAAGGCCGACTCGGCCATCGCCGCCGCCACGAAGCTCTCCTCGGTGCACGGCATCGACCTGCGCGAGGAGATACCCCTGGACGACCCCGCCGTCGACACGAAGAAGTCGACGGCCGCCGCGACCTCGTACGCGGCCCCGAACAAGAAGACCCCGGCCGAGAACCCGTACAACCCGTCCTTCGAGACGGGCGCCGTCGACTTCGTGGAGGACCACCCGAAGGCGGACGGCCGCGGCATCACCATCGGCATCCTCGACAGCGGTGTGGACCTCGGGCATCCCGCGCTCCAGAAGACCACCACCGGCGAGCGCAAGATCGTCGACTGGGTCACGGCCACCGACCCGATCGTCGACAACGACCGCACCTGGCGCCCGATGGTGACCTCCGTCTCCGGGCCCACGTTCACCTTCGGCGGCAAGACCTGGACGGCGCCCGCGGGTTCCTACCAGGTGAGCACCTTCCTGGAGTCGTACACCACGGGGGGCGACGCGGCGGGCGACGCCAACCGCGACGGCGACAAGACCGACTCCTGGGGCGTCCTCTACGACGCCGCGAACGGCACCGTCCGGGTCGACCTCAACAACAACTTCGACTTCGGTGACGACACCCCGATGAAGCCGTACAAGGACGGCTACCAGATCGGGTACTTCGGCACCGACGACCCGGCCACCGACGTCGTCGAGCGCCAGCCGTTCGTCGTGCAGATCCGCAAGGACGTGCCGATGGACCCGCTGGGCGGGGACTGGGTCGGGCAGAAGCGCGACTTCGTCAACATCGGCGTCATCGAGTCCGAGCACGGCACCCACGTCGCCGGCATCACCGCCGCGAACGGCCTGTTCGGCGGGAAGATGAACGGCGCGGCGCCGGGCGCGAAGCTCGTCGCGTCCCGCGCCTGCACCTGGACCGGCGGCTGCACCAACGTCGCGCTCACCGAGGGCATGATCGACCTCGTCGTCAACCGCGGCGTCGACATCGTCAACATGTCCATCGGCGGTCTCCCGGCGCTGAACGACGGCAACAACGCGCGCGCCGAGCTCTACACGCGCCTCATCGACACCTACGGCGTCCAGCTCGTCATCTCGGCGGGCAACTCCGGCCCCGGCGCCAACACCATCGGCGACCCGGCGCTGGCCGCCAAGGTCATCTCGGTCGGCGCGACCATCTCCAAGGAGACCTGGGCCGCCAACTACGGCTCGGCCGTGGAGAAGAAGTACGCGATGATGCCGTTCTCCTCGCGCGGCCCGCGTGAGGACGGTGGCTTCACCCCGACGCTCTCCGCGCCGGGTGCCGCGATCAACACCATCCAGACCTGGCTGCCGGGCGCCCCGGTCGCCGAGGCCGGCTACTCGCTCCCGGCCGGCTACGGCATGCTCCAGGGCACCTCGATGGCGTCCCCGCAGGCGGCGGGCGCGTCCGCGCTGCTGCTGAGCGCCGCCAAGGCCAAGGGCATCGACCTCACCCCGGCGAAGCTGCGCACCGCGCTGACCTCGACCGCCGACCACATCAAGGGTGTGCAGGCGTACGAGGAGGGGGCCGGCCTCATCAACATCGTGGACGCCTGGGACTCGATCCGTGACGGCGCCACCGCCCACGAATACACGGTGAAGGCGCCGGTCGACACCGCGATCGACCAGTTCCTGAAGACCCCGGGCTTCGGCACGGGCGTCTACGACCGCGAGGGCGGCCTGAAGGCCGGCCAGAAGAAGACGTACGACGTCACGATCACCCGTACGTCCGGCGCGGACAAGGCGATCCGGCACGAGCTGCACTTCGAGAACAACGCCGGGGACACCTTCCGGATCGTCGGCTCGGACGAGATCGGCCTCGGCCTGAACAAGCCGGTCACCGTCAAGGTCGCCGCCAAGCCGTCCTCGGCCGGCATCAAGAGCGCGATCCTGGAGGTCGACGACCCGCGCACCGAGGGCATCGACCAGCAGGTCCTCAACACGGTCGTGGTCTCCGAGCCGCTCAAGTACTCGTACTCCGCGGCCGGTTCGACGCAACGCAACAGCACCAAGTCGTACTTCGTGACCGTCCCCGAGGGCGCGAAGTCGCTGGAGATCGCGATCGACGGGCTGAAGGACAAGAGCCAGACCCGGTTCATCGCCATCCACCCGTACGGCACGCCGTCCGACAACACCGGCACGCCGTACTGCTACAACAACTACCTCGACGGCAACGGCTGCAAGCCGGACGTGCGTTCCTACGCCGACCCGCAGCCCGGCGTCTGGGAGATCGAGGTCGAGTCGCGCCGTACGTCGCCGCTGCTCGACAACCCGTACAAGCTCGACGTCACCGTCCTGGGCGCGGCCTTCGACCCGGAGACCGTGACCCTCCCCGAGGCCAAGGTCGGCACCCCGACCGCCGCCTCCTGGAAGGTGACGAACAAGTACGCCGCCCTCGACGGCAAGCTGGCCGGCGGCCCGCTCGGCTCCTCGAAGACGGCGCGTCCGACCATCGCCGAGGGCGACACGCAGACCACCACGGTCGACGTGCCCGAGGGCGCCACGTCCCTCGACGTCTCCATCGGCAACGTCTCCGACGCGGCCGCCGACCTCGACCTGGTCGTCTACGACGCGGCCGGCACCCAGGTCGGCAGCTCCGCCGACGGCGACTCGGAGGAGGCGGTCTCGATCGCCGAGCCCGCCGCCGGGAAGTACAGCATCGAGGTCGTCGGGTACTCGGTGCCGGCCGGCTCGACGGCCTTCGACTACCTGGACGTGTTCTACTCCTCGGCGCTCGGCACCGTCACGGTCGACGAGTCGACCCCGGTGAAGCTCGGCACGGGTGACTCGGCCACGGTCGCGGGCAGTGTCACCGCCGCGGCGGCCGCGCCCGAGGGACGTGAGTTCTTCGGCCAGGTCCGGCTGCTGAACACACGCGGCACGGCGGCGGGCGTGGGCAACGTGAAGATCGAGAAGGTCACGCCGTAGCGTCGCGGTACGGCAGTGGGGCGGGCGTCCGTGTGGGCGCCCGCCCGTTTCTCTGTCATCCCCCGCAGGTCCGGTCGCGCGACTTGGGCAGCGAGGCGGTGATCCAGGCCCGTTCGGGGGCGATGTTCTGCTCGCCGACGGCCCAGAAGTCGGGCTGGCGGGCGCCCTGGGGGATACCGATGAGGACGGGGTCGCCCGCGCGCAGGCCCGGGACGAGGTTCTCGTCGACCACGAAGGTCAGCTCCTCCTCGCCCTTGTCCGTCTTATCTGGCTTGTCCGGCTTGTAGTAGTGGCTCATGTGCAGGGTGACGCGCAGGGACGTCGTACCGGGGAGCCGTTCCACCGAGGTGGCCCTGCCCTCGGCGACGAGGCGGGAGCAGGCGAGGTAGCCGGGGCTGCCGAAGGCATTGCCGCCGCCGGCCTCGGAGGATGCCTGCTTGTCGGCGGCGGCACCGGCCCCCGCGTCGGAGGCGTCGCCGCCGGCCTGTGTCAGCAGCCAGCCCATGCCCGCCAGCACGGACGCCGCGGCGGCCACGGCGAGCCCGCCGAAGGCGACGGCGAACACGCGGCGCCGGGCGCGGGAGGGCTGTCGTACCCGAAGGGGGGCGGGGTCGGGAACGGGGTCGGTTTCCGGCTCGGCGGCCGGGGCCGCCGCCGGCTCGGCGAGCGCGTGCCCGATGATCCCCAGCTGCTCCCGCAGCAGCGCCACATCGGCGACGGCCGACCGGTGCTCCGCCATGAAGGCGGCGTCCGCGCGCGCCTCGTCCGTGAGCGGCTCGTCGGTGATCGCGGCCATCAGCGCGTCGACGCCGGCGCGGCCCTCGTGCTCGGCGGTCATGTCACACCACCTCGTCCTCGTGCAGGCGGGCGCGCAGGGCCCGTACCGCCGTGTGCAGCCTGCTCTTGACCGTGCCCTCCGGGATGCCCAGCTCCTCGGCGATGTCGCGCACGGGGAGATCGCCGTAGAAACGCAGGACAAGGACCTGACGCTGGGCGTCGGGCAGTTCGTCCAGGCCCCGGGCGACGGCGAGGGAGAGCAGGCTCGTCTCCTCACCGGAGGGGTGGGCGGCCGGCTGGCGCAGGGAGGCGAGGCGTTCACCGAGCCGTTCCTGGCGCTTCTTGGCCCGGTGCCAGTCCATGGCGAGGTTGGAGGCGACGACCGCCGCCCACGCCGACACGTCCCGCGGGGCCTCGCGCCCGCTCGCGGCCCGCTCCAGCAGCCGCAGGCGGACCTGCTGTACCCCGTCCGGCAGGTCCGCCTGCGGCACCCCGCCCAGCGCGAGCACCGCCCGCACCCGACGTTCCTGGGCCGCGTCCAGCGGATCGTCCGGTACCTCCTGGACGGCACCGCCCCCCTGGTCGCGGCGGGCCTTTCTGCGCAGCACAGCCACCCCTCCCCTCGCCGTGTGGTGACTGTGACGCCAGGACGGGCCAAAACGTTCGACCTCGTCCGCCGGAATTTCCCGGGACGCCCCGCCGCTGCACACAGAGCCGCACACAGGCGCGCACCGGGACACGCGCAGAGGCGTACGTCACACCGCCGCGTAGGCCGGTTGCGGGCGGGCAGGCGAGCTTGCGGTGCGGGGCCGCCGCAGGGCGAATATCTCCAGCTCAGCCCGGGTGAGCGCCGCAGAACCGCGGCTCTGGCCGGGGTCCGACGCGTTCCACCGTTCGGTCATCCCGGTCAAACGATTGGACAGGCGGACCAAGGCTGACCGCATGATGGAAACGCCTCGGCCATGCAGCAGACACAGACAAGCCACGCAGATCACGTAGAAGGAGTCGCCGTGAGGGTCGGAATCGTCGGAGCCACCGGTCAGGTCGGCACGGTCATGCGCAGGATCCTCAAGGACCGGGACTTCCCGGTCACCGAGCTGCGCCTGTTCGCCTCGGCCCGCTCGGCGGGGACGGTCCTGGACGGCGTGACCGTGGAGGACGCGACGACGGCCGACTACAGCGGCCTGGACATCGTCCTGTTCTCGGCGGGCGGCTCGACCGCCAAGGCCCTGGCGCCGAAGGTCGCCGCCCAGGGCGCCGTGGTGATCGACAACTCCTCGGCCTGGCGCCGCGACCCCGAGGTCCCGCTGGTCGTCTCCGAGGTGAACCCGCACGCGATCGCCGACCGCCCCAAGGGCATCATCGCCAACCCGAACTGCACGACGATGGCCGCGATGCCGGTGCTGCGTCCGCTGCACGCCGAGGCGGGCCTTCAGGCGCTGGTCGTCGCCACCTACCAGGCGGTCTCCGGCTCCGGTCTCGCGGGCGTGGACGAGCTGTTCGAGCAGGTCAAGAAGGTCGGCGACGACGCGCCCAAGCTCACCCACGACGGCTCGGCGGCGGAGTTCCCCGAGCCGAACAAGTACGTCGCGCCGATCGCGTACAACGTGCTGCCGCTGGCCGGCTCGATCGTCGACGACGGCCTGAACGAGACCGACGAGGAGCAGAAGCTCCGCCACGAGTCCCGCAAGATCCTGGAGATCCCCGAGCTGAAGGTCTCCGGCACCTGTGTGCGGGTCCCGGTCTTCTCCGGCCACTCCCTCCAGGTCAACGCCCGCTTCGCCCGCCCGATCAGCGTGGAGCGCGCCAAGGAACTGCTGGCCGGCGCCCCCGGCGTGGCCCTCAGCGACGTCCCGACCCCGCTGCAGGCGGCCGGCCAGGACCCGTCCTACGTCGGCCGGATCCGCCAGGACGAGACGGTCGAGCACGGCCTCGCCCTCTTCCTCTCCAACGACAACCTCCGCAAGGGCGCGGCGCTGAACGCCGTGCAGATCGCGGAGCTGGTGGCGGCGGAGCTGAAGGGCTAGGACCTGCCCCCTCAGGCCCTGCGGACCTCGTAGAGGAAGCATCCGTACTCGACGGCCCGGACGTGGACGAGCGCCACGGACGGGTCGTCGAACGCGTTCTGGAGGCCCTGGGCCGTGCTGTCCGCGCCCTCGACCCGCTCTCCGCCGAGGATGTGCCCCTCGGCCGAGTACCGGCGGACCACGCGGTGCGCGTTCACGAAGGGCAGGCCGTCCAGTCGCGGCCCGGCACACTCCTCCGCGTGGATGAAGACGGGCCCCTGCTCGTCGTACGCACCCGGATCGGCGCCGTTCCCGGCCGCCCAGCGGCGCAGCGGGGCGTACGAGACGAGGGCGATCCGCTCCCCGGGCGCGCTCTTGCGCAGGCAGCAGCGCAGGGGCGCCCCGCCCTCCTCGTCGGTCACGGGAACCGTCCGGCGTCCCGCGTCGTCAGCAGAGCGAAGCTCCTTCAGGGCCGTCGGGTCGACGGGGCGTGCGCGATAGGTCGTCATGTCCCCAGCGTCACGCGCGTACGTCCCGCCCACCGGCGGTAAACGGACATCGCGCTCCGTGCAGGTCCCGTGGAAGGATGGCGCAACCCACACATATCGAGGAGATGACCGCGTGCCTGGCACAAACCTGACTCGCGAAGAGGCGCAGCAGCGGGCGAAGCTGCTCACCGTTGACTCTTACGAGATCGATCTCGACCTCTCCGGCGCGCAGGAAGGCGGCACCTACCGGTCCGTGACCACGGTGCGCTTCGACGTCACGGAGAACGGCGCCGACTCCTTCATCGACCTCGTGGCACCGACCGTCCACGAGGTGACTCTCAACGGCGACCCGCTCGACGCGGGCGAGGTCTTCAAGGACTCCCGTATCGCGCTGCCGGGCCTGCTGGAGGGCCGCAACGTCCTGCGGGTGGTCGCCGACTGCGCGTACACCAACACCGGCGAGGGCCTGCACCGCTTCGTCGACCCGGTCGACCAGCAGGCATATCTCTACACCCAGTTCGAGGTCCCGGACGCGCGCCGCGTCTTCGCGTCCTTCGAGCAGCCCGATCTGAAGGCCACCTTCCAGTTCACCGTGAAGGCCCCCGAGGGCTGGACGGTGATCTCCAACTCGCCCACCCCGGAGCCGAAGGACAACGTCTGGTCCTTCGAGCCGACGCCGCGCATCTCGTCGTACATCACGGCGCTCATCGTCGGCCCGTACCACTCCGTGCACAGCGTCTACGAGAAGGACGGCCAGTCCGTCCCGCTCGGCATCTACTGCCGGCCGTCGCTCGCCGAGTACCTCGACTCGGACGCGATCTTCGAGGTGACCCGGCAGGGCTTCGACTGGTTCCAGGAGAAGTTCGACTACGCGTACCCGTTCGCGAAGTACGACCAGCTGTTCGTGCCGGAGTTCAACGCGGGCGCGATGGAGAACGCCGGCGCGGTCACCATCCGTGACCAGTACGTCTTCCGGTCGAAGGTCACCGACGCCGCGTACGAGCAGCGTGCGGCGACGATCCTGCACGAGCTGGCCCACATGTGGTTCGGCGACCTGGTCACCATGGAGTGGTGGAACGACCTGTGGCTGAACGAGTCGTTCGCCACCTACGCGGAGGCGTCCTGCCTCGCGCACGCTCCCGGATCGAAGTGGCCGAACTCCTGGACCACCTTCGCCAACTCCATGAAGACCTGGGCCTACCGGCAGGACCAGCTGCCCTCCACCCACCCGATCATGGCCGAGATCCGGGACCTGGACGACGTCCTCGTCAACTTCGACGGGATCACGTACGCCAAGGGCGCCTCCGTCCTCAAGCAGCTCGTCGCCTACGTCGGCATGGACGAGTTCTTCCGGGGTGTGCAGGCGTACTTCAAGCGCCACGCGTTCGGCAACACGCGCCTGTCCGACCTGCTGGGCGCCCTGGAGGAGACCTCCGGCCGTGACCTGAAGACCTGGTCGAAGAAGTGGCTGGAGACGGCGGGCATCAACATCCTGCGTCCCGAGATCGAGACGGACGCCGACGGTGTCATCACGTCCTTCGCGATCCGCCAGGAGGCACCCGCGCTGCCGGCCGGCGCGAAGGGTGAGCCGACGCTGCGGCCGCACCGCATCGCGGTGGGCCTCTACAGCCTCGACGACGCGTCGGGCAGGCTGCTGCGCGACGAGCGCGTCGAGCTGGACGTGGACGGTGAACTGACCGCCGTTCCGCAGCTGGTGGGCAAGCGCCGCGCGGACGTGATCCTCCTCAACGACGACGACCTGTCGTACTCGAAGGTCCGCCTGGACGAGCAGTCCCTGGCCTTCGTCACGGAGCACCTCGGCGACTTCGAGGCGTCCCTCCCGCGGGCCCTGTGCTGGGCGTCGTCCTGGGACATGACGCGCGACGCGGAGCTCGCCACCCGCGACTACCTCTCGCTGGTCCTGTCGGGCATCGGCAAGGAGTCCGACATCGGCGTCGTGCAGTCGCTGCAGCGCCAGGTGAAGCTGGCGATCGAGCTGTACGCCGCCCCGGCCGCCCGCGAGGCCCTGCTGACCCGCTGGACGGACGCCACGCTGGCCCATCTGCGGTCCGCCGAGGCGGGCAGCGACCACCAGCTGGCGTGGGCGCGGGCGTTCGCCGCGACGGCCCGTACGCCGGAGCAGCTGGACCTGCTGGAGGGCCTGCTGGACGGCTCCCAGTCGGTCGAGGGGCTGGCCGTCGACACGGAGCTGCGCTGGGCGTTCGTGCAGCGCCTGGCGGCCGTGGGCCGCTTCGACGAGACCGAGATCGCGGGCGAGTACGAGCGGGACAGGACGGCGGCCGGCGAGCGTCACGCCGCCACGGCCCGCGCGGCCCGCCCGACCCCCGAGGCCAAGGCCGAGGCCTGGTCGTCGGTCATCGACTCCGACAAGCTCCCGAACGCCCTCCAGGAGGCGGTCATCGGCGGCTTCGTCCAGACCGACCAGCGCGAACTCCTCGCCCCGTACGGGGACAAGTTCTTCGAGGTGGTCAAGGACATCTGGGACTCCCGCTCCCACGAGATCGCCCAGCAGATCGCCGTGGGCCTGTACCCGACGATCCAGGTCTCCGAGGAGACGCTGGAGAAGACGGACAGCTGGCTGACGTCGACGGAGCCGAACGCGGCCCTGCGACGTCTGGTCTCGGAGTCCCGGGCGGGCGTGGAACGGGCTCTGAAGGCCCAGGCCGCGGACACGGCGGCTGAGCAGTAACGGCCGTAGTACGTACGTCGACGAGGGCGCCCGGTGCTGTTGCGCCGGGCGCCCTCCTCGCAACGGGACCACGCCTTGAAAACTGAGGCTTGAGGGCTAGGCTCCTGAAGGGTCATCGCCGCTGAGGAGGAGGTTCGCAGGCATGAACGGGACGGTGACGGCGGTCAGCAGCAATGGCCGGTATTCGTTCACCAAGCCGAACCGGGACAGCATCACCTTGCTGGCCGGACTGGGCGTGGAGGGAGACGTCCACGCCGGTGTGACGGTCAGGCATCGCTCCCGCGTTGCCCAGGATCCCACTCAGCCGAACCTGCGCCAGGTGCACCTCATCCACGAAGAGCTCTTTGCCGAGGTCGGTGGCGCGGGATACCGGGTCGCGCCAGGTGAGCTCGGGGAGAACGTCACCACTCGCGGCATCGACCTGCTCGGTTTGCCTGTCGGCACCGAGCTGCGCCTGGGCGAGGACGCGATGCTGGTGGTGACCGGGCTGCGCAACCCCTGCCTGCAGATCGACAACTTCCGAAACGGGCTGCTGAAGCAGGTCGTCGGCCGTGACGAGGCCGGGAACATCGTGCGCAAGGCCGGGATCATGAGTGTCGTGAAGGAAGGCGGGGTGGTGCGCCCCGGCGACTTGATCAAGGTAAAGCTCCCCGACGGACCGCATCGGCGGCTGGACCAAGTCTGATCCCACGGGGTGCTCACGCGGACCGCGGCGATCTACCGTCGCAACGCCTGAACCTTCACGTCCGTCGAGTCCTCTCGATGCCTCACTTCAGCGGAACCGAAGGACTCACCGGTGGCCGCCCTCGCCGCCACCCGGCGCCCCGCCCCGATCTGCCCCACCACGGTCGCCCCGAACGCCAGCGCCATGCCCGCCAGCTGAAGCGGCGTCAGCGTCTGGTCCAGTGCCGCCCAGCCGACCACGGCGGCGGTCAGCGGGGACAGCGGCCCGAGGAAGGTGACCTGGGTGGCGGTGAGGCGGCCGATGCCGCGGAACCAGAGCCAGTACGCGAGGGCCGTGTTCGCCAGCGCCAGATAGAGGTAGCCGCCGATCGCCGGGCCGTCGAGCGCGGGCGGCGCGCCCTCGACCAGGAGGGCGAGCGGGGCGATGAGCAGGCCGCCGGCCGTCAGCTGCCATCCGGTGAGGGCGAGGGGTCCGACGCCGTCCGGGCGTCCCCAGCGCTTGGTCAGCACCGTGCCCGTGGACATCGAGGCGGTGGAGGCGAGCGCCGCCAGGACGCCCAGCGCGTCCAGGGCACCGGCCGCCCGCAGCACGACGAGACTGACCCCGAACGCGGCCACGACCGCGGTGAGCAGCGTCCGCACGGTCGGCCGCTCCCCCAGCAGCAGCGCCGCGAGTCCCGCGACGAACAGCGGCCCGACCGAGCCCACGACCGCCGCCATGCCACCGGGCAACCGGTACGCGGACAGGAACAGCAGCGGGAAGAAGGCGCCGATGTTCAGCGCGCCGAGCACCGCCGACTTCCACCACCAGGCGCCGCGCGGGCGGACCCGGGCGAGGGCGAGCAGCAGCAGTCCGGCGGGCAGCGCGCGCATCAGGCCGGTGAACAGGGGGCGGTCGGGCGGCAGGAACTCGGTGGTGACCGCGTAGGTCGTGCCCCAGGAGACGGGGGCGAGCGCCGTGAGGAGTATCAGCGCACCCATGGCACGCACCCTTCGAGGCAGGGAGGTCGGCCAGGAACACGTCCGGCCGGACTCGGAACAGGTCGATGGCAAGTAGCTTAGTCGTAAGCTACTTTCCGTCAAGCCACTTTCTTGCGGCCGAGCGTCCGACGACCGATACTCGGCACATGAGCGAACGCCCCCAGCGCAAGGACCCCGTCGACGCGATCGTCGACCAGTGGGCGGCCGTGCGGCCCGACCTCGACACCAAGGCGATGGAGGTCTTCGGGCGGATCTTCCGCCTCTCGCGCACACTGGGCGACCGCATGGAGAAGGCGTACACGCCCTACGGCATCTCGCGCGGCGAGTTCGACGTCCTGGCGACCCTGCGCCGCGCCGGTGAGCCGCACACGCTCTCGCCCCGGCAGCTCTCGGCGACGCTGATGCTCACCACCGGCGGCATGACCGGCCGCCTCGACAAGCTGGAACGGGCCGGCCTGCTGCGCCGCTCCCCCGATCCGCACGACCGCCGCGGTCTGCAGGTCACCCTCACCGAGAAGGGGTTGCACCTCATCGACGAGGCGGTCGGCGCCGGCCTCGCCGTCCAGACGGAGGCCCTGTCGGCCCTCGACGGCGAACAGGCCGACCGACTGGCCGACCTGTTGCGGGAGCTGCTGGCGGGGACACCCGAACAGCGCTAGCGGCCCGCCGGAGAACACACCGAGGGCGCCGGCCTCGTCGGCGTACGGCGGATGCGCGTACGTACGACGGGGTCGGCGCCCTCGGGAAAAGCTGCGGGAAAGCCAGGACCGGGCAAAACGCCCCGATCAGGCCCTCGCCTCGTTCAGGCGCTTGCCTCGCTCAGGCCCTCGCCTTGGACTTGGCCTTCGGCCGGCGGTCCGTGGAGCGGTCCAGGACCATCACGAGGCCCGTGATGACCGCGAAGATCACGAGGGGGGCCAGGACGAACTGGCCCAGCGTCTCGATGACGCTCAGGCCCGGGCCGGGGTCGTCACCGTCGTCACGCGTCAGCGCGAGCGCGGGGGACGACATGAGCAGCATCATCAGCGTCGTACCGGCGACCAGGGCGCCGGCGCGCAGGGCGTTCTTCTTGTCCACGTTGCCAAAAGTATCGAACCCCACGAGGGGCCGCGCGCCCGGGGTGCCGTATGAGGCGCGGGCGGCCGCCCAGCCCCCCGTGCCGGGCGCGTGGTCATCGCGGCCCGGCAGCTCCCGCTCCCGCCCGCAGCACCTCCAGCAGGGCCCGCACCCGGGCCGAGCCCGCCAGCTCCTCCAGCGTCACCGCCCTCCCCTCCGCGTCCGCGATCGGCAGCCGCCAGTTCGGGTACTGGGTCCAGGTCCCCGGCAGGTTCTGCGGGCGGCGGTCACCCACGCCGTCGGGGAGCCAGACGCCGACCATGCGGGCCGGGGTGCGCAGCAGGAAGCGGTGGACGCCCTGGATCTCGGCCTCCTCCTCGGAGGCGCAGCGCCCCCCGTGGGTGCCCCGCAGCATCCCGAGCCGGGACAGCAGTTCCAGCCACTCGGCGGTGTCCGCCGCCGCTTCGGCCCGCTCCTGCTCCAGGGGGCGGGTCAACAGGCCGAGGCCGTCGCGGAGTTCGACGTGGTCGCCGGTGAGGCGGGCCGCGGTGGGCGGCAGGTCGTGGGTGGTGACGGTGGCGAGGCAGTCGGCGCGCCAGGAGTCCGGCGGCAGGGGGCGGCCGTCGCCGTCCCAGTCCCGCTCGAACCACAGCACCGAGGTGCCGAGCACGCCCCGCGAGCGCAGCGTCTCCCGCACTCCCGGCTCCACCGTGCCCAGATCCTCCCCGATCACCACCGCCCCGGCCCGGGAGGCCTCCAGCACCAGGATCGCGAGCATCGCCTCGGCGTCGTAGCGGACGTACGTCCCCTCCGTGGGCGGCTGCCCCTGCGGCACCCACCACAGCCGGAACAGCCCCATCACATGGTCGATGCGCAGGGCGCCCGCGTACCGGAAGAGCGCCCTGAGCAGGCGGCGGTACGGCTCGTACCCCGACTCGGCCAGCCGGTCCGGCCGCCAGGGCGGCAGCCCCCAGTCCTGGCCACGGGCGTTGAAGGCGTCCGGCGGGGCGCCCACCGACATCCCGGCCGCGAAGTACTCCTGCTGCGCCCAGGCGTCCGCGCCCCCGGGATGCACGCCGACCGCGAGGTCGTGCACGATCCCGACCGGCATCCCCGCCTCCCGCGCGGCCCGCTGGGCCTCGGCCAGCTGGCCGTCGGTGAGCCACACGAGACGGCAGTGGAAGTCGACCCGGTCCATCAACTCGCCCCGCGCGCGGGCGGTTTCGGGCGACCGCGGATCCCGTAGCCCCGCCGGCCAGCGCGCCCAGTCCGAGCCGTGCACCTCGGCCAGCGCGCACCAGGTGGCGTGGTCCTCCAGCGCCTGGCCCTCCTGGGCGAGGAAGTCGACGTAGGCGGCCTGCCGCCCCGGCCCGAGCGGCACCTCGCGCACCAGCTCCAGCGCCTCCCGCTTGGCCTCCCAGACCGCGTCCCGGTCGATCAGCTCCCCCTTCTCCAGCACCGCCGCACGCAACCGCCCGGCCCGCTCCAGCAGCACCCGCACCCGCTCGCGGTCCTCGACGTAGGCGAACTCGGGCACGTCCTCGACCCGCAGATGCACCGGGTCGGGGAAGCGCCGGGAGGAGGGGCGGTAGGGGGACGGGTCGGTCGGGGTCCCGGGCACGGCCGCGTGCAACGGGTTGACCTGCACGAATCCCGCGCCGAGTGCCCGGCCGGCCCAGGCGGCCAGCTCGGCGAGGTCACCGAGGTCGCCCATGCCCCAGGAACGGCGGGACAGGAGGGAGTAGAGCTGGACGAGCAGGCCGTACGAGCGTCCGGCGGCCGTGGGCAGGCGGGGCGGGGCGACGACCAGGTGACTGGTCGCCGTACGGCCGTCGGGGGCGGTGGCGGTCAACCGGTGGACACCGGGCGGGAGTTGGGTGACGGCGGTGCGGGTCTCGCCCTGTTCGGTGTCGATGCGCAGCCGGGTGCCGGAGGGCAGCGAGGCCAGCGCCCCGGGTTCGGCGCCGCTCCAGCACACCGCCGTCGGGGGCAGCAGCCGCTCGCGCAGCTCCCGCTCCCGTGCGGCGCGCGCGGCGGCGGAGGCACGCGGCGTGCTCGCGTCGATGCCGAGGGCGGCCAGGGCGAGGGTGAGGGCGGCGGCGGAGGCCGTGACGGTGCGGTCGGCGGACGGCTGGTAGGAGGTGGCGACGCCGTGCAGCTCGGCGAGCCGCGCCAGATCGTCGGAGGGGAGGTCTTCAAGACCTTCGGGGTCCTGGGGACCCTCGGCAGGGGCTTCGGCCGACCGCTCTGCTGTCATCTACGGCCTCGGGGAGTCCATGTCCATGTCCATACCGATGTCCATACCCATGTCCCAGGTCGCCGCCTCACTCGTCAGCGGCGCGGCGTCGGCGAGCGGCGGCTCGCTGGTGAGCGGCTCCGCGTCGGGGAGGGGTGGTTCGCTGGTGAGGGGGGTTTCGAAGCAGGCGCCCTCGGCGCTGAAGACGCAGGCGTGCATCTCGGGCTCGGCGAAGACGCCTTCGTACAGACCGGGCTCGATGGGCGCCTCAGGTTTGGACAGGGCCGATGCTGTGGCCACGGGGACCTCCTTGTCGAGTACGACGTGGGTTACCGCAGCCCTACCCAGCGGACGCGATGACAGACGTACAAAGAGAAACAACGTGCCTCTCCTCACATTCTGTTCCGCACATCCTGTTGCAAAGGCCGCTTCTCCCGGACCATTTTCCTGATCACTATTCACTCAGTACATGTACTCAGTACATAATGATCGGCATGAGCACCCGCCACATCCTGTTGGGGCTGCTCGCCACGGGGCCGAGCCATGGCTACGACCTCAAGCGACGCCACGACGAACGCTTCCCGCAGGCCCGCCCGCTGGCCTACGGGCAGGTCTACACGACTTTGCAGCGGCTGGTCCGCGACGGACTCGCCGAGGTCGACGGCACCGATTCGGACGGCGGCCCGGAGCGGACCGTGTACCGCTCGACGGAGGGCGGAGCGCGTGAACTGGCCGAGTGGGCCGGGGAGATCGCGCCGCCCGCGCCGTTCGTGACGAACGAGATCTTCGCCAAGGTCGTCGTGTCGATCCTGTCCGGCGGCGACCCCGAGACCTATCTGCGCGCCCAGCGCGCCGCCCATATGACACGGATGCGCGAGCTCACGGCGGTCAAGACCGCACGGGGCACAGATCTCGCGACCGTGCTCTCGGCGGACTACGCCCTCAACCACCTCGACGCCGACCTCCGTTGGATGACGACCACGGCGGCCCGGCTCACCACTCTGACCGCGGAGGTAGACGCAGGATGAGCAGGACAGCGGAAAGCGCGGTGCCGCTGCTGGCGGCCCGTGACCTCGTCAAGGCACACGGCAGGACACAGGCCCTGCGCGGCGCCTCGGTCGAACTGCGGGCGGGCGAGATCCTCGCGGTCACCGGCGCCAGCGGCGGCGGGAAGTCCACGCTGCTGCACTGCCTGGCCGGCATCGTCCGCCCGGACGCCGGTTCGGTGACGTACGACGGGCAGCGGCTGGACCGGTTGCCGGAGAAGCGGCTGAGCGAGCTGCGGCGTACGGAGTTCGGCGTGGTCTTCCAGTTCGGGCAGCTCATCCCCGAGCTGACGGCCCTGGACAACGTCGCCCTGCCGCTGCTGCTCGCCGGCGAGCGACGGCAGGAGGCGCGGTCGAGGGCCGGCGAGTGGCTGGAGCGTTTCGGGGTGCGCGGTCAGGAGGAACTGCGGCCGGGTGAGATGAGCGGCGGCCAGGCACAGCGGGTGGCCCTGGCCCGCGCGCTGGTCACCGGCCCGAAGATCGTCTTCGCGGACGAGCCGACCGGGGCACTGGACTCACTGGCGAGCGAGCAGGTGATGACGGCCCTGACCCACACGGCCCGCGAGTCGGGCACGGCGGTGCTGCTGATCACGCACGACGCCCAGGTGGCGGCGTACGCGGACCGCGAGGTGCGGCTGGCCGACGGGGCCGTGGCGCCGCTGGAGGTGGCGGCATGAGAGCCGACCTCAGGCTGGCCTGGCTGCTCACCCGGGGATCCGACCGGCGCGAGTGGTGGCGGGTCACGCTCACGGCGATCGGAGCGGCGCTGGCGACCGGCCTCGGGCTGGCCGTCGCCACGATCGCCCCGCTCGACGGGCACTACCGCGTCTCCGTCAGCTCCGGACTCCTGGACCAGGCCGGCGACCGGCGGGGCGTGATCGTCGCACTGCTGATGCTGCTGATACCGGTCCTCGGCTTTCTCGGGCAGTGCGCCCGCGTGGGGGCGGTGCACCGCGACCGGCGCCTTGCCGCGCTGCGCCTCGCGGGGGCCGCACCCGCCCAGGTACGGCGGATCGCGGCCCTGGAGGCGGGGCTGGCCTGTCTGGCCGGCTCGGCGGTGGCCACGGTGTTCTGCGTCCTGCTCCTGCTGCGCCTGTGGCAGCGCCCCGAGCCCCTGGCGTGGCTCGGCATCGCCCTGGTCACCGTGGCCGTCCCGGTGCTGGGCGCGATCGTGAGCGCGCTGTCGCTGCGGCGCTTGGTGGCCTCGCCGCTGGGCTGGGTACGGCGGGTGCGGCCGACGCGGGGGCCGGGGAGGGTGTTCCTGGCGGTGACCGTGCTGGTGGTGGTGGCGACGGGCCTGATCGCCGTGAGCACGGTGTTCGGCAATCCCTTCCGGTTCTTCCTCGCCCCGCTGACGGTGGTGGCCCTGAGTCTGCTGACCGGTGTCTCGGCCGTATGGCTGGCGGGCTGGTCGTCCCGGCGGCTGGGTTCCGTGCTCGCCGCCCGCGCCCAGCGCCCGGCCGTGCTGATCGCGGCGGAGCGCCTGCGGGACGACCCGTGGGCGGCGGCCCGTACCCATGCGGCGGTGCTGCTGGTGACGGTCGTGGGCACGGCCTTCGCCGGCATCCGGGCGGTGATGCTGCACGTGGTGGACCACACCCCCTACCTGGCCGGGGAACGCTCGTACTACTCCACGGCCCTCGGCCTGTCCGGTGCGGCGGTCCTGGTCGCGCTGGCGCTGACCCTGGCCGCCCTGGCCGTGGGGACCGCCGAGTCGCTGGCCACGCGCCGCCGGGGGCTGGCCGCACAGGCCGCGGCGGGGGTGCCGCAGCGTGTCCTCGGCCGGGTGCTGCTCCTGGAGACGGCGCTGCCGCTCGCCCCGGCGATGCTGCTGGCGGGCGCCGGCGGCACGGCGATCTACGTGGGCTGGGCCGGCCTGAGCGACGACGCCGTCGGGTCCGTACCGCTGCTGCCGGTCCTGGTCCCGGTGGCCGTGTACGCCGCCTGCCTGCTGGCCGCGGCCACGTCACTGCCGTTGCTGCGGAGGTCGGTGCGGCCGGCGGAGCTGCGGTACGGGTGAGAGCGGTGCCGCGGTACGGGTGAGAGCAGCGCCGCGGTCCTGCGGGAGAACGGCCGCTTGGCGGGGCGACCGTCCGGCCCCGGGGGCACGGGGGACCCTCGGGGCCGGAGGTCGCGGGCACCGCACAGCAGGTATGCGAAGGCCCGGACCGTCAGGCGGAAATGCCGTCGATCCGGGCCATGGCGTCCTCCGCGCCGAACGGCTGCAAGTACGGCAGCCAGCGCGGGTCCCTATGCCCGGTGCCGATGATGCGCCAGGCGAGTCCGGTGGGTGGAGCGGGTTTGTGGCGCAGCCGCCAGCCGATTTCGAACAGGTGTCGGTCGGCCTTCACGTGGTTGCAGCGGCGACACGAGGCCACCACGTTGTCCCAGACGTGCTTGCCCCCGCGGCTGCGCGGGATGACGTGGTCGACGCTGGTTGCGACGCCACCGCAGTACATGCACCGGCCCCCGTCGCGGGCGAAGAGCGCCCTACGGGTAAGAGGAACGGGCCCCCGATAGGGAACCCGGACGAATCGCTTGAGCCGGACCACGCTGGGTGCGGGGACAGTGACGGTTGCGCTGTGCATGAAGGCGCCGGATTCCTCCAGGGAGACTGCCTTGTTCTCCAGGACGAGGACGAGCGCGCGGCGGAGCGGTACGACGCCGAGAGGCTCGTACGACGCGTTGAGGACCAGGACATGCGGCACGGATGCCTCCTTGGGCGTCGGCGGCGCGTGGCTCGCGCCGGGACGATCTGTAGTCAGTCTCCCCTCTTGCCTGGTGAAAGCGCCACCATGTGCCGGTAACGGGCTGGGAGTGTTTTCGACCACATCTGATCCATCCCCAGGACGACGAACTGTTCATCCCACCAGTTCATCCCCAGGTGAGCACGATTCCTCCCTCGAACATGGCGCCGATCCACACACGATGCCCCGATAGTGTGGTGGGCCTGCCCTGCCGGTGACCTTTTCGTGACCTTGACCGCCTGCCGGTGGGGCGGACCGCTGCACCTGGAGGTACCTGCCGTGTCCTTGCCCGCCGACCTACTGGCCGCCGGTTCGACCCCGTCGCCAACCCCCTCGGAGTCGACGACCCCCGCGGTTCCCTCGATCCGGGACGCCCACGAGAGCGCGACCCAGGCCGCGAGCTGGGTCGAGCAGAACTGGTCGACCTGGCTCGCGATAGGTCTGAAGGTCCTGCTGATCCTGGTGATCGCGGCGGTGCTGAGAGTGGCGATCCGACGGGCGATCACCAAGCTCATAGACCGGATGAACCGCACTGTGCAGGCGGTGGACGGGACGGCGATCGGCGGCCTCCTGGTCAACGTCGAGCGCCGCCGTCAGCGCTCCCAGGCCATCGGCTCGGTGCTGCGCTCGGTGGCCAGCTTCGTGATCATGGGCACGGCCGCCCTGATGGCCCTGTCCGCCTTCGACATCAACCTGGCCCCGCTGCTCGCCTCCGCCGGTGTCGCGGGCGTGGCCATCGGTTTCGGCGCCCGCAACCTGGTCACCGACTTCCTCTCCGGCGTCTTCATGATCCTGGAGGACCAGTACGGCGTCGGTGACTCGATCGACGCCGGCGTCGCCTCCGGCGAGGTCATCGAGGTCGGCCTGCGCGTGACCAAGCTGCGCGGCGACAACGGCGAGATCTGGTACGTCCGCAACGGCGAGGTCAAGCGCATCGGCAACCTGTCCCAGGGCTGGTCGACGGCCGGCGTCGACGTCACCGTCCGCTCCTCCGAGGACCTGGACAAGGTCAGGGGCACCATCAACGAGGTCGCCGAGAAGATGAGCAAGGAGGAGCCCTGGAACGAGCTCCTCTGGGGCCCGATCGAGGTCCTCGGCCTGGACAGCGTGCTGCTGGACTCGATGGTCGTCCGGGTCTCGGCGAAGACGATGCCCGGCAAGTCCCTGACCGTCGAACGCGAGCTGCGCTGGCGCATCAAGCGCGCCTTCGACGCGGCCGACATCCCGATCGTCGGCCGCGCTCCCCTCCTGGTGGACGGCGAGCCCATGGCGGACCCGACGGCGGGCATGGCGGCCCCCTCGGCCTACGCCAACACCTCCTCGCCGCAGGCCCAGGCCGCGACGCCGCTGGCACCGCCGAGCGTCACGAAGTAGCCGCGCGGGGCGGGGACAGCCGTACGACGCGGGCAGCGGGCGCGTACCTCAGTCGAGCCACCCCCGCCACCGCGGCCACGGCGCTTCACACCGCCCCTCGGCGACCGCCTTCTCGTACTCCCGCCGGGCGATCTCCGCAAGCTCACGCCCGGTCACCGGCTCGCTGCCGACAGCGGAGATCCGGGAGAAGGCGACCAGGCACTCGCCGTGCGGCACGGGCCGTGTCGCCCAGAAGACGAAGGACACCCCCGCGGTGATCACGGCGAGCGAGGCGAGGGCGAGCAGCGCACGGCGACGGTCACGCGTCATCCGCGCAGCCTAGGTGCTCCGCCGCGTGCCCGGTTCGTTCACCGCAAGCATTCGACGGGTGGACACAACCGGTGGTTGTGCGAGCCCTCTTCCCGGTTGTTTGCCCAGGGCGTGTCCGGCTGGCTTGGATGGCCCGGGTCGACGGGCGGTTGTGCGAGGCGGAGCGGGCGGTGGACAGGTGGCGGGCGACGGGCGGTCGCTGGGGCGGCGGTTCGGGTGGCTGTGGGCGGCCTACGCGGTCAGTACGTTCGGGACGCGGCTGGCCTTCGACGCCTTCCCGCTGATCGCGGTCGTCGTACTGCACGCCGGGGCGACCGAGGTGGCACTGCTGGCGGCCTCGGGGCTCGCGGTCGGGGCGGTGGTGGCGGTGCCGCTCGGGGCGTGGGTGGAGTTCCGCCGGAAGCGGCCGGTGATGGTCGCGGCGGACCTGGTCCGGTGCGCGGCACTGCTGAGCGTCCCCGCCGCGTTCGCACTGGACGGGCTCGGCCTCGGCCAACTGCTGGTGGTGTCGGTGGTGGTCGCCGCGGCGGACATCACGTTCGGCGCGGCGAGCGGGGCGTATCTGAAGTCGCTCGTGCCGCCGGGAGACCTGCTGGTCGCGAACGCCCGCTTCGAGGCCACGACATGGACGGCCACCGCGCTCGGCCCACCGCTCGGCGGGGTGGCGATCGGCGTGTTCGGCCCGATGGCGACCGTGCTGGCGGACGCGGCGAGCTATCTGCTGTCGGCGCTGGGGATCCGCGCGATCGGTAAGGAAAGCCAACAGACCGGCGGCCGACGGCTCGCAAGCCATCCGGCCGGAAGCCAGGGGGCGTCCGGAGATCAGGCGTCCGGAGATCAGGCGGCCGGAGGTCAGGGAGTCGGAGGTGAGGCGGCCGAAGGGCGGCCCCCCTCCCCCACCGCCCCCTCAGGTCTGCGCATGAGCGACCTTCCGGAAGGCTGGCGGCACATCCTCGGCCACCCCACCCTGCGCCCCCTGTTCCTGAACACCCTCCTGGTCAACGCCCTGATCATGGCGCCGGCCCCGTTGCTCGCCGTCCTCATGCTCGGCCAACTCGGCTTCGCTCCCTGGCAGTACGGCCTCGCCTTCGCCGTGCCCTGTCTGGGCGGCCTGCTGGGCTCGCGCCTGTCCCGGCGCCTGGTCGCCCGCCACGGCCGACACCGCGTCCTGCGCACCGTGGGCACCCTGCGTGCCTGCTGGCCCGTCGGCCTGGCCTTCATCGGCCCCGGCACCCCCGGCCTGCTCCTCGTCATGGCCGTCGAGTTCGGCCTGATCACCTGCATGGGCGTCTTCGCCCCGGTGCTCGCCACCACCCGCCTCGACCAGACCCCGCCGGACCGGACCACGCGCACCCTGTCGGCGTGGTCGATCACCAGCAAGACGACGACCGCGGCGGTGACGGCACTGTGGGGCCTGCTGGCGTCGCTGACCGGCCCGCGTCTCGCGATCGCCCTCGCCGGGGTCCTGCTGCTGGCGACACCGCTCCTGCTCCCCCGTCACGAACAGGCGACCGGGCCCAGCGCCGTCAAGTAACGACTGGGTCGTTTGGTGTAGACCACTCTTGACGCCACCTTCCGTTCGGGTCTACGTTCCTCGACATCCAGATAGGAAACTTTCCTAACAGTGATCCTGGATGGACTTCCGTCGTAGATCGCTGAGAAGCTGGTCAGCCGAGAGGCAGGTGTCGACCCCATGGCAGGAACCGCCGGTACGCCGGGCACCCCGCGCGTCCTGCGCGCCATGAACGACCGTGCCGCCCTGGACCTCCTCCTGGAGCACGGGCCGCTGTCCCGCACGCGGATCGGCAAGCTCACCGGCCTGTCCAAGCCGACCGCCTCCCAGCTGCTGGCCCGCCTGGAGGCCGCCGGCCTCGTCCTGGCGACCGGCACCACGGAGGGCCGCCCCGGCCCCAACGCCCAGCTGTACGAGGTCAATCCGACCTCCGCGTACGCCGCGGGGCTCGATGTCACCCCCGAACGCATCCTCGCCGCCGTAGCCGACGTCACCGGCCGCACGGTCGGGTCGTACGAACTGCCCACCCCCGGCAGGCGCCCGGCCCACCCCGTGGTCCGACAGGTCACCGACGCCCTGGACGGCGCGGTGAAGGCGGCGGGCCTCGCCCGCGACGACGTCCACCGGCTCGTCATCGGCACCCCCGGCGCCTTCGACCCCAACACGGGCCGGCTGCGCTACGCCTCCCACCTCCCCGGCTGGCACACCCCCGCACTGCTCGACGAACTCGCCGCGGCGCTGCCGATGCCGGTCGAGTACGAGAACGACGTCAACCTCGTGGCGGTGGCCGAGCAGCGGCTCGGCGCGGCCCGCGGCCACGAGGACTTCGTGCTGCTGTGGAACGAGGGCGGCCTGGGCGCCGCCCTGGTCCTCGGCGGCCGGCTGCACCGCGGCTGGACCGGCGGCGCGGGCGAGGTGGGTTTCCTACCGGTTCCCGGCACCCCCCTGGTCCGGCAGGTAACCAAAGCCAACAGTGGCGGCTACCAGGAGCTCGCCGGTTCCCAGGCGATCCCCCGGCTCGCACACGAACTCGGCATGTCCCACGTCCCGTCGACACCGTACGCCGAGGCCGCCGCCACCCTCGTCCACCGGGCAGCCACCGAGGACACCGTCCTGCACCGGCTGCTCCTGCAGACCTACGCGACCCGGCTGGCCACCGGTCTCGCCTCCCTCGTCTCCGTCCTCGACCCCGAGCTGGTCGTCCTCAGCGGCGCCTCCCTCACCGCCGGCGGCGAGGTGCTGCGCGCCCTCGTCCAGGACGAGCTGGAGGAGCTGGCCGCGGCCCGCCCCCGGCTCGTGGTCGGCGACGTCCGTGAACACCCCGTACTGCGGGGCGCGTTGGAGAGCGCGCTGGCGACGACACGCGACGAGGTCTTCGACACCGGCCGCTGACGGCCCGCCTCACTTCACCTCCTCAGCTCCCCATAAGCCCCCTCCTCGGCTCCCCATAGCCCCTTCCTCAGCCCCACCCTCGGCCCCCCATAGCCCCTCCCCAGCCCCACTCCGCGATTCGGCCCCTCCAGCCACCCCCCTCCTTCCTCACCCACCCGTCCCGCCCTTGGGAGACCTCGTCATGCCCGGAAAGTCCTGGAAAGTCACACCCATACCGTCCCGCAAGGCGGCCGCGGCCCTCGCCGCCACCGCCTCCCTCGCCCTCCTCGCCACGGCCTGTACCGGCCAGTCGGAGTCCGCCGCCACCGACGACCCCAACGCCAGGACGACGATCACCTTCTGGCACGGCTGGAGCGCGCCCGCCGAGGTCAAGGCCATCCAGGCGAACGTCGACCGCTTCGAGAAGGCCCACCCGAACATCACGGTGAAGGTCGTCGGCAACATCAACGACGACAAGCTCAACCAGGCGCTGCGCGCGGGCGGTTCGAGCGGCCCGGACGTGGTGTCGTCGTTCACGACCTCCAACATCGGCAAGTTCTGCTCGTCGGGCGCCTTCCTCGACCTGAAGCCATTCATCGAGAAGTCGAAGCTCGACCTGGACAAGCTCATCCCGAAGCCGATGCTGGACTACACCCAGTTCGAGGGCACCCGCTGCGCCCTGCCCCTGCTGGGCGACGCCTACGGCCTCTACTACAACAAGGACGCCTTCGAGAAGGCGGGCATCAAGTCCCCGCCGAAGACCTGGTCGGAGTTCGCGAAGGACGCCGAGAAGCTCACCGTCGCCAAGGGCGACAGCTACGAGCAGCTGGGCTTCATGCCGACGTACCACGGCTACGAGACGGTCGTGGACCACTACATGTCCCAGTGGGACCACACCTACTTCGACCAGGCCGGCAAGTCGAACATCGCCAAGGACCCGGCCTTCGCGGAGATGTTCACGTACCAGAAGAAGCTCATCGACGACCTCGGCGGCTTCACGAAGCTGGAGAAGTACCGCAACACCTTCGGTGACGAGTGGGGTGCCAAGCACCCGTTCCAGACCGGTCAGGTGGCCATGCAGCTCGACGGCGAGTGGCGGCTCGGCATGGCCCGGCAGGCCGGCACCGACTTCGAGATCGGCACCGCCCCGATGCCGGTCGCGGACGACGAGGCCGACGAGTACGGCAAGGGCTTCCTCTCCGGCACGATCATCGGCATCGCCCCGCAGAGCGAGAAGCAGAACGCGGCCTGGGAACTGGTGAAGTACCTGACGACCGACACCGAGGCCGTCGTCTCCTTCGCCAACGCCATCCACAACGTGCCGTCCACCTTCGCCGCCCTGAAGTCGCCCGACCTGAAGGTGGACCCCGGCTTCAAGACGTTCCTGGACATCGCCCAGAACACGCACTCGAACACGCCGCCGGCCTCCGTCAACGGCTCGACGTACCAGACGACGCTCCAGGACTTCGGCTACCAATACGAGTCCGGCAAGGTGAAGGACCTCGAGGCCGGTCTGGAGAAGACCGCCCGGCAGATCGACACCGACATCGAGCAGGCGAAGTAGCGCCCGATGTCCACGCACACTCTCCGCGCGAAGCGCCGCAGGTCGGCGCTTCGGACGATGGCCTTCCTGTCACCGTGGCTCATTGGTTTCGGCGTCTTCTTCGCCTACCCGCTGGTGTCCACCGTGTACTTCTCGTTCATGAAGTACGACGGCTTCGGCACACCGGTCTTCCGCGGCCTGGGCAACTGGAACTACGTCTTCAACGACTACCCGCTGTTCTGGCCGGCACTGCGCAACACGCTCTGGCTGGTGCTGGTGATGGTGACCTGCCGAGTCGCCTTCGGTCTCGGCATCGGCCTGCTCATCACCAAGATCAAGACCGGCACGGGTGTCTTCCGTACCCTCTTCTACCTGCCGTACCTGGCTCCCCCGGTCGCCGCCACCCTGGCCTTCGTCTTCCTCCTCAACCCCGGCACCGGCCCGGTCAACTCGGTCCTCGACGGCCTGGGCCTGCCGACCCCCGGCTGGTTCACGGACCCCGCCTGGTCCAAGTCGGCCCTCACCGCGCTGGCACTGTGGGGCGTGGGCGACCTCATGGTCATCTTCATGGCCGCACTGCTCGACGTACCGAAGGAGCAGTACGAGGCCGCGGAGCTGGACGGTGCGTCGGCCTGGCAGCGGTTCCGCTTCGTGACGCTCCCGAACATCTCGCCGATCGTGATGTTCGCCGTCGTCACGGGCGTGATCCAGACGATGCAGTACTACACACAGCCCCTCGTGGCCGGGAAGGTCGCCTCCGGCATCATCGGCGGCTCCGGCCAGCAGTTCGAGCCGGGCTACCCCGACAAGTCGACACTCACCCTCCCCCAGCTCGTCTACAACCTCGGCTTCCAGCGCTTCGACTACGGCTCGGCCTGCGTGGTCGCGCTCGTACTCTTCGCCCTCGCCATGGCGTTCACCGCGCTGCTGATGCGGCGCCGGGGCGGACTGATCCAGGCAGGTGACTGACCATGACCCAAGTGCTGGACAAGCCCGTTCAGTTGGCAAACCCAACAGTCGCCGAACGCACGGCCCGCCGCAGGGCGCTCCTGGAATGGACAGCGGTCCACTCCCTCGGCATCGCGGCAGCCCTCTTCTTCACCCTGCCGTTCGTGTTCGTCGTCCTGACCTCGCTGATGAGCGACCAGCAGGCGCTCACCCGCGACCTGGTCCCGGACACCTGGGAATGGAGCAACTACACCAAGGTCTTCGACACCCCCGGCTTCCTGACCTGGTGGCGGAACACCCTGGTCTACGCGGGCCTGGGCACGCTCCTCACCGTCGTCTCGTCGATCCCGGTGGCGTACGCGCTGGCCAAGTTCCGCTTCCGCGGCCGGAACCTGTCCCTGATGCTGGTCATCTCGATGATGATGCTCCCGCCCCAGGTCGTCATCATCCCGATGTACCTGTTCTGGGCGAAGCAGCTGGACCTCTCGGGCACCCTGTGGCCCCTGATCATCCCGATGGCGTTCGGAGACGCGTTCTCGATCTTCCTCCTGCGCCAGTTCCTGATGACGATCCCGAACGAGTACCTGGACGCGGCAAGGGTGGACGGCTGCGGCGAATTCCGCACACTCACCCGCATCGTCCTCCCCATGGCCAAGCCGGGCATAGCCGCAGTGGCCCTCTTCCAGTTCTTCTACGCGTGGAACGACTACTTCGGCCCCCAGATCTACGCGTCCGAGAACCCGGGCGCCTGGACGCTCTCGTACGGCCTGGAGTCGTTCAAGGGCGCCCACCACACCGACTGGAACCTCACCATGGCCGCCACGGTCCTCGTGATGGCCCCCGTGATCCTCGTGTTCTTCTTCGCCCAGAAGGCGTTCGTAGAGGGAGTCACACTCACCGGAGTGAAGGGTTGATGGCATGCCGTACTTCCCCGGGGGACGCTGCCCCCGACTGCCGCTGCGCGGCGGGCCGGACATCCGGCCGATGATCACCGTCCCCGGCGCCCGAAGGCGAGGCACTTCCCAGTGAAGCTCACCGTGGTCGGCGGAGGCTCGACCTACACCCCCGAACTCATCGACGGCTTCGCCCGCCTCCGGGACACCCTCCCCATCGAGGAACTGGTCCTGACGGACCCGGCGACGGACCGTCTGGAACTGATCGGCGCCCTGGCCCGCCGCATCTTCGCCCGCCAGGACCACCACGGCACGATCACCACCACGACAGACCTGGACGCGGCGGTGGAGGGCGCCGACGCGGTCCTCCTCCAACTCCGCGTGGGCGGTCAGGCCGCCCGCCGGCAGGACGAGACCTGGCCCCTGGAATGCGGCTGCGTCGGCCAGGAGACGACGGGCGCGGGCGGCCTCGCGAAGGCCCTGCGCACCGTCCCCGTCGTCCTCGACATCGCGGACCGGGTCCGCCGCACCAACCCCACCGCCTGGATCATCGACTTCACCAACCCGGTCGGCATCGTGACCCGGGCCCTCCTGGCGGAGGGTCACAAGGCGGTCGGCCTGTGCAACGTGGCGATCGGCTTCCAACGCAAGTTCGCGGCGCTGCTCGACGTGCCCGCCACGCAGGTCCACCTCGACCACGTGGGCCTCAACCACCTCACCTGGGAGACAGGGGTACGCCTGGGCGGCCCCGAGGGCGAGAACGTCCTGCCCGACCTGCTGACCGGCCACGGCGACACGATCGCCGCCGACCTGCACCTCCCCCGCCCCCTCCTGAACCGCCTGGCCGTGGTCCCGTCGTACTACCTGCGCTACTACTACGCGCACGACGAGGTGGTACGGGAGCTGCGGACCAAGCCCTCCAGGGCCGCTGAAGTGGCTGAAATGGAACGCCAGTTGCTGACCTTGTACGCCGACCCGTCCCTGGACGAGAAGCCGGACCTGCTGGCCAAGCGGGGCGGCGCCTACTACTCGGAGGCGGCCGTGGACCTGGCGGCGGCCCTGCTGGGCGGGGCAGGCAGCCCGTACCAGGTGGTGAACACGTACAACAACGGCACGCTCCCCTTCCTCCCCGACGACGCGGTGATCGAAGTACAGGCATCAGTAGGGGCGAAGGGCCCGACGCCCCTGCCCGTACCAGCCGTCGACCCCCTCTTCGCGGGCCTGATGGCCCAGGTGACCGCGTACGAGGACCTGGCCCTGCGAGCGGCCCTGCACGGCGGCCGCGACCGGGTCTTCAAGGCCCTCCTCTCCCACCCGCTGATCGGCCAGTACGAGTACGCCGACGCCCTCACCGACCAGCTGATCGCACACAACCGGGAGCACCTAGCGTGGGCATGACCGCACGTGTCCTCGCCGTGGACGCAGGCAACAGCAAGACCGACGTGGCGGTGGTGGCACCCGACGGAACGGTCCTGGCCACGGCCCGCGGCGGCGGATTCCGGCCACCCACGGTAGGGGTGGAGCCGGCGATCGAGGGTCTCGCCCAGACCGTGAAGCGGGCTTTCGCCGCCGCGGGCGTGACCTCCGCAGACCACGTCTCGGCATGCCTGGCGAACGCCGACTTCCCCGTGGAGGAGGAACAACTGGCGACGGCCCTGCACGCACGCGCGTGGGGCACGACCGTCGAGGTCCGCAACGACACCTTCGCGATCCTGCGGGCAGGCGTGACGGAACCGCGTGGGGTGGCCGTCGTCTGCGGCGCCGGCATCAACTGCGTGGGCATGCGCCCCGACGGCCGTACCGCCCGCTTCCCCGCGCTGGGCCGTATCTCCGGCGACTGGGGCGGCGGCTGGGGCCTGGCGGAGGAGGCGCTGTGGCACGCGGCACGCGCGGAGGACGGCCGCGGAGCACCCACGACGCTGACGCACACCCTCCCCGCCCACTTCGGCCTCCCCACCATGTACGCCCTGATCGAGGCCCTGCACCTCGAACACATCGCCCCCACCCGCCGCCACGAACTGACCCCGGTCCTCTTCACCACGGCCGCCTCCGGCGACTCGATCGCCCGCGGCGTCGTCGACCGCCTGGCCGACGAGGTGGTCACGATGGCAACGGTCGCTCTGACCAGGCTGGACCTGCTGGAGGAAGAGGCACCCGTGCTGCTGGGCGGAGGCGTTCTGGCAGCCCGGCACCCACAACTGACCGACGGCATCCGCGACCTGCTCGCCGCCCGCGCTCCCAAGGCGGTACCGGACGTGGTCACGGCGAGTCCGGTGCTCGGGGCGGCGCTGCTCGGGCTGGACGCGGTGGGAGCGCCGGCCGAGGTGCAAACCCGCCTCCGCCAACACTTCGAGCCATAACCAGCAAGTCCGCCCCTACCCGCCCCATCCCCAGGGGGCTCCGCCCCCTGGACCCCCATCGGCCTGAACGGCCTCGTCCTCAAACGCCGGACGGGCTGAAGGGGACTGGACCGGCGTCGGAGAGTGCCCGTATGCCCGAGGTCTTGGTGCACC
>NZ_JBHVGZ010000030.1:0-109099 GCF_042800355.1 Streptomyces sp. NPDC057623 | reverse complement strand
ACCAGCGAGACCGACCTACCCACCGAACTCACCGCATAGCCTCAAAACGAGATCACCGAGTGGCCGTCAATACACCACTCCCGCGGACGTGACCCCAAGATCATGGAACTCGCGGTACAGAAACCGCGCCCCTTCGATCTGGTCTGTGTCTACGAGACCCGCGCCATCGGCCGACAGAACCGTGTGTTCTGGGAATGGGTCTGGCGGCTTCAGGATCTCGGAATCTTCGTGGCGATTGTCGATGAGGACATTGACAACACCACCGAAGAGGGTGAGTCGCGCATGCGCGACAAGGCGAACGAAGCGTTCAAGGAACTCGCCAAGATCCGAAAGCGAACTCAGGGCGGAATCCAGGAGAAGGCGGAGCTGGGGGGCTTCCCTGGCGGGCAGGCCCGGTATGGCTACCGCATCGCCAACAAGGGGATCAAGGGCGAGCAAGAGCTTGTGCTTGACGTCTGCGACGGGGGAGAGGCATGCACCCGCACTGACCCTTGCGAGACCGTGCATGAGGCTGACGTACTCCGCTTTGCTCGTCGTGTCGCCGTTCGCGTCAAGAAGAACTGGGACCGGGTCGCTCTGCTCCTGAACGCAGAGGGGTTCTTCACTCGCTCAGGTACGCCGTGGACCGGCCCCAACATCAGGGGGCGCCTCACGGACGAAAATCTCCTGAACGCTCAGTTCGTCTTCCGTAACGAGAAAAACGGCGCACAGATCGGTCCGGACGGTAACCCGGTCTGGGGCGAGTCGATCACGATGGCGCTGCCGCCCATGTTCACTCCGGATGAGGCGGCTGAGTTCCGGGCTACCAAGCCAGCTCGTACCTATACGTATCCCGTCAACACTCGGGTCTACCCGATGTCTGGGGTGCTGATCAGCCCTTGCGGCAAGCACTACGTAGGCTCCACCCCGGTGGAGAGCGAGAGTTCCCACTACGTGTGCAGCGGCAAGCAGCCGGATTACGCCGGGGCTGGGCGGTGTTCCTGCTCGCAGGTCTGGGCTGAAGGCGTTGAAGAGTGGGCATGGGGCAATGTCTGTGCACTGCTTGGTAACCGTGATCGGCTGTTGGCCCTGGCCCATGAATGGGTTGGTACAGCCGCTAATCAGCAGGTTGACTACTCCACTCGTCTTGCGTCCCTGGACCAGAAGATTGCCGAGCAGAACGACACCATCGACCTCATGACGGGCGTCACTGCGAAGCAGGTAACCCGAAAAGGCCTCACTGGGAAGGCCGCTGAGGCTGCTGTGGAAAGGAAGCTTCTGCCTTTCTACTCAGAGCTTGAGCAACTTCAGAGTGAAAGGGCTGATGTCCAACTGTGGCAGTCGGAGGCTCAGGAAACCGATCAGCGGGCGAAGGATCTACACGCGCTCGCGCAGTCTGCGCGTGGACGCCTGGAGAAGTTCACCAAAGACCAGCAAGCAGAGTGGCTTGCCCTGCTCGACATCAAGGTGAAGGTGTTGGAGAACCCGCCCGCCATGCGGCGCGGACTGGCGTGCCCGGTCGGTGATTGGTTCCGGGAGCACGACCGGTGGGTGCCGACTCTGTCTGAGGAAGTCTGGCTACAGATCGTTGAAGCTGAGGGCTTCCCTGATGGGGGGCTCGTGCCTCGCCAGGCGGGCGGCGTAGCCCCGAGGACCGTTCTTGAGGTCTTCCTCAAGAAGGCGCTGACCGGAGTGTCTTGGCCCGCTCTGGAGGCTGAGACCGGCTCTAAGGGCCTGATCGGTCATTGGAAGCGGTGGGGCAAGCAAGGTCGCTGGGAGCGCGTCATGGAGGCCATGAAGCACTGTGACGGGGCACCTGTGGCACCCCGTCACCAGCTTCCCAATATGGAGATGACAGGCAAGGTACGACCTGGGGTCATCCTTGCCGCGACTAGCGACCGCGAGGCGGGCGGCCAGGAAGGCCACGCCCGGGAACCGGGCCCTTGGGCAACGGCATGTTGCTCATCAGGTCGCCCATGGCCTTCAGCCGGTCGTTGGTGGCGGTCACCTGGGGGCCGGTCAGCACGCGGGGCAGCTTCAGCATGGTGGTGCGCAGCTTCTTCAGCCCGACCTGGCCGTCGCCCGTGCCCACGATCAGGTCGTGCACCGGTACGTCCGCGACGATGCGGTTCATCTTCTTCTTCTCCGCGGCCAGCAGGCTCTTCACCCGGTTCGGGTTGCCCTCGGCGACCAGCACGATGCCGGCCTTGCCGACGGCCCGGTGCACCACGTCCTGGCTGCGGTTCATCGCCACCGCGGGCGTCGTCGTCCAGCCCCGGCCGATGTTGTCCAGTACGGCCGCTGCGGCGCCCGGCTGGCCCTCCATCTGCCCGAAGGCCGCTCGCTCGGCCCGGCGCCCGAACACGATCGCCGACGCGAGGAAGGCGAGCAGCAGGCCCAGGATGCCGAGATAGATGGGGTGACCGATCAAGAAACCGATCGCGAGGAAGACACCGAAGGTGACGATTCCGACAGCCGCGAGTACAAGACCGATCTTCTTGTCGGCCTTGCGGGTCATCTTGTAGGTCAGAGCGATCTGCTTGAGTCGCCCCGGGTTCGCAGCGTCCGCTGCCGTGTCCTTCCTCGCCATGCCACGCAGTCTACGTGGCCCGGGAAGTGCCGACGACGGCAGTGCCGTCGCGGGACGGGGAGGGGTCAGGAGCGGACGACGGTGACCTGGTCCAGGACGCGCTGTGCCTCGACGCGGTCCTTGGCGCGACGGCGGTCCTCCAGCACGGACGTCCAGGCGTTGCGGCGGGCGGTGCGCTGGCCGCTGCTCAAGAGCAGCGACTCGACGGCACGCAGTGCAGTGGCGAACGACGGGATGGCGGTGGCGCGAACGGGCGCGGCCTGCATGGTGGAGGTCCCCCCTCGGGATCGGCGGCTTTGGTGAGCGGTGTACGGGGTGTGCAACCAGCGTCACTGATTGGTGTTACCAGGGCGTGACCGACCGGTCAAACACCAATGAAGCCTTGATGTGTGGCCCGAAATGCTTGACGCGGCCCTGATGGCCCCCCTATCTGCGGGGACGTCCAGGACCGCGTCAATCGGCGGCTACCAAGGGGTAGTTGCTTGTGCGCAGATTCACACGCGCTTGGTGGCACTCCGTGCCATCAGACGGCCTGCGAGGCGACGTAGGAACCCCGCTTCTCGATGGCCATCTGGTACAGCCGTCCGGCGCGGTACGAGGAGCGCACCAGGGGACCGGACATCACGCCGGAGAAGCCGATCTGGTCGGCCTCGTCCTTCAGTTCCACGAACTCCTGCGGCTTCACCCAGCGCTCCACGGGGTGGTGGCGCACGGACGGGCGCAGGTACTGCGTGATGGTCACCAGCTCGCAGCCCGCGTCGTGCAGCTGGCGGAGCGCCTCGCTGATCTCCTCGCGGGTCTCGCCCATGCCGAGGATGAGGTTGGACTTGGTGACCAGGCCGTAGTCGCGGGCCTCGGTGATGACCTTCAGGGAGCGCTCGTAGCGGAAGCCGGGGCGGATGCGCTTGAAGATCCGGGGCACCGTCTCGACGTTGTGCGCGAAGACCTCGGGGCGGGAGGCGAAGACCTCCTGGAGCAGCTCCGGTACGGCGTTGAAGTCCGGGGCGAGGAGCTCGACCTTGGTGCGGCCGGCCTCGCGCTGTGCCGTCTGCTGGTGGATCTGGCGCACCGTCTCGGCGTACAGCCAGGCGCCGCCGTCGGGGAGGTCGTCGCGGGCGACGCCGGTGATGGTGGCGTAGTTCAGGTCCATGGTGACCACGGACTCGCCGACGCGGCGCGGCTCGTCGCGGTCGAGCGCCTCGGGCTTGCCGGTGTCGATCTGGCAGAAGTCGCAGCGCCGGGTGCACTGGTCGCCGCCGATGAGGAAGGTCGCCTCGCGGTCCTCCCAGCACTCGTAGATGTTCGGGCAGCCGGCTTCCTGGCAGACCGTGTGCAGGCCCTCGCTCTTCACGAGGCTCTGCATCTTCGTGTACTCGGGGCCCATTTTCGCCCGGGTCTTGATCCACTCGGGCTTGCGCTCGATGGGGGTCTGGGCGTTCCTGACCTCCAGGCGCAGCATCTTGCGTCCGTCGGGTGAGACTGCGGACACGTCGGCTCCCTGTAGCTTCGATTCTTCGGCGTACACCAGGGTACGCCCGTGCGTTTTGCGACTCCGGGCTGGGCAACCTTGCGGAACGTCGGTGCATTCCTGCGGGACCCGCGGTTCCCCGCCCCCGCCGCCCCTACCCGTCCCGTCCTTCTGGGGCTCCGCCCCGGACCCCGCTCCTCAAACGCCGGAGGGGCTGGATGAGCCGGCCCAGCGTTCGAGGACAAGGCCCGGAAAGCCGACAGTGGGCGAGGAACCGCGGGCGCCGAGTCACGCGGCCGGGGTCTTCTCGATCTCCCGGGGCTTCAGGTCCGCGTGTTCCAGTACGTCCTTCAGGTGCCGCTCGACGACCGGCAGCACCTCGTCGATCGTGACGTCTCGGCCGAGCTCGCTCGCCAGGGAGGTGACGCCCGCGTCCCGGATCCCGCACGGGATGATCCGGTCGAACCACTTGTTGTCCGGGTTCACGTTCAGCGCGAAGCCGTGCATGGTCACGCCCTTGGCGACCCGGATCCCGATCGCCGCGATCTTGCGGTCCTCGCGCCGCTGGCCCGCGTTGGACGGGGCGTACTCGGGGCCGTTCAGCCGGGGGTCGAACTCCTCGTCGGTGAGGCGGGGGTCGAAGTCCAGGGCCAGTCCGCCGAGGGCCGGACGCTTCTCGACGGGGTCGCCGAGGACCCATACGCCACTGCGCCCCTCGACCCGGGAGGTCTCCAGGCCGAACTCCGCGCAGGTGCGGATCAGGGCCTCCTCCAGCCGCCGTACGTGCGCCACGACGTCCACGGGGCGGGGCAGCTTCTGGATCGGGTAGCCGACCAGCTGGCCCGGGCCGTGCCAGGTGATCTTGCCGCCGCGGTCCACGTCGACGACCGGCGTGCCGTCCAGGGGTCGCTCGTTGGCCGCCGTGCGCCGGCCCGCCGTGTAGACCGGGGGGTGTTCGAGCAGCAGGACCGTGTCGGGGAGCTCGTCCTCGAACCGCGCCGCGTGCACCCGGCGCTGCTCGTCCCACGCCTCCTGGTACTCGACGGCGTCCGCGCCGAACCCCATACGGACGAACCGCAACTCACTCACGGCAAGCGCCTCCCTAGAAGCACCGGAAAGTCGTAAGGCACAAAGCGTGCCTACGCCACTGTACGACCGGCTTGTTCGGGTGACGTCTCACGGTCCGCGTCAGCTCGGTGGGGCAATCCTCACACGATCGGATGAATGGGTGGCGAAATGTGCGATCGGCTGCTTACTCTCCGCTACATTCGCGCCGTTCGAGAGGCCAAAATGGCTGCTCACCGGCAATCCGGGCACTCAGCGGCCACAAGGGCACGCGCGAGGTCCGAAGGCAGGAGACCGCACCGCAGATGACGGAACGACCCGCGCAGCGCACTCCCAACCGCCAGCTCGCCGCGCTCATCGCAGAAGCGGGATTCTCCAACGCGGGTCTCGCCCGCCGGGTGGACCAGCTCGGCCTCGAACACGGGCTTGATCTCAGATACGACAAGACCTCGGTCACACGCTGGCTGCGCGGCCAGCAGCCACGCGGTACGACGCCCGCCCTCATCGCCGAGGTCTTCACCCGTCGCCTCGGCCGCCGGCTCTCCGCCCAGGACCTCGGCCTCGACGCCTGCGCCCCCGTGTACGCGGGCCTGGAGTTCGCCGCCACCCCCGAGGAGGCCGTCGACATCGTCAGCGGCCTGTGGCGCAAGGACTCCGGCAGCCACGCCGAGCTGCGCAAGATCGCCTTCACCCCGGCCGGTCTCGTCGTGCCCAGCCGGGACTGGCTGATCGGCCGCGCCGACGAGAAGGTCGCCCGGGGCGAGCCGATCGCCCGCATCCCGGTCCAGGGCCGCCCCACGGCCGTACCCCGCCAGCGCAGCCAGGGCGAGCGCGGCCCCGGCCAGAAGGTCACCGGCGGCGACATCGCGGCGCTGCGGTCGGTCGGCGAGCTGTTCCGCTCCCTCGACGACATGTACGGCGGCGGCCACGCCCGCCAGGCCCTCGTGCGCTACCTGGAGCACGAGTGCGAGCCGATGCTGCGCGGCACCTACGGCGAGCAGACCGGCCGGCGCCTGTTCGCGGCCGCCGCGGACCTCACCCGGCTCGCGGGCTGGACGTCGTACGACATCGCGGCGCACGGGCTCGCCCAGCGCTACTTCGTGCAGTCGCTGCGGCTCGCGCAAGCGGCCGGGGACCGGGCGTTCGGCTCCTATGTCCTGGTCACGATGAGCCGCCAGGCCGTCTACCTCGCGCACGGCCGCGAGGCCGTCCAGCTCGCGCGCGTGGCCCAGCAGGGCGTGGGCACCAGCGCGCCGCCGGTCGTGCAGGCCCTGCTGCACGCGTGCGAGGCGCGCGGGCACGGCGTACTGGGCGAGGTGCGCGCCTGTACGGCCTCCCTGGTCCGGGCCGAACGCGCCCTCGAAGCGGCTCGCTCCGGCGACGACGTGCCGCACTGGGCACGGTTCTTCGACGAGGGGCAGCTCGCCGACGAGTTCGGGCACTGCCACCGGGACCTGCAACAGTTCCGTGCGGCGGCCCAGCACGCCGAGCGGTCGCTGCAACTGCGCGCGCCCGCGTACGCCCGCAGCAGGCTGTTCTGCCGCGTCGTCCTCGCCTCCGCCCGGCTGGGGCTCGGTGAGCTCGACCAGGCATGTGCGCTGGGGGCGGAGGCCGCGGGTGCTGCCGCGGAGATGCGGTCGGTGCGGGCCATCGAGTATGTCCGGGACTTCGAGCGCCGGTTGGAGCCGTATCGGGACGCGGCGCCGGTGCGGGGGTATCGCGACAAGGTCGCGGCGTACGGGTAGGGGCTCGCCGTAACTCCGACCGGTCGTGTGCCTGCTCGCGGCCCCGTTGTGGCTGGTCGCGCCCACGCGGCGGAGCCGCATGTCGACACAGCCCCGCGCCCCTGAAGGGGCGCGGGTGCTCTGCGTCCTTCAGTAGCCGCCTTAGGCCGCCGCCCTCAACGGCTCCGCCCGGTGCAGCGAGCCCGCCGCTCCCAGGTCCGTAAGGATCGCCGCCGCGGCCCGGTGGGCCGAGTGCAGGGCGCCCTGGACCGTGCTGGTGTCCCGGTGGTCGCCGCACACGTACAGGCCCGCCAGCAGGCGCACCGGGCGGCGCAGGTCATGGGGCGGGCGCATCGCGGGGACGGCCTCCGGGGTGTGGTGCACGGCGAGGGTCTCCCAGCGTGCCGTGGAGATGCCGTAGAGCCGGGACAGGTGCATCCGTACGGCCGTGTCGAGGTCGGGCGGCGCCGTGCCGAGCACCGTCGACGAGACGAGTGCCCGGCCCGCCGGCGCGCGGCTGGGGTCGACCTGGCTCATCACCGCCGTGTGCGCGACCGGGCCGCCCCGGTCGGCGTCCAGCAGCAGCGAGGCGCCGGTCGTCGGCGGCTCGTCGGTCGTGTGGTGGACGACGGTGACCGGGTGGAAGTCCGGTACGCGCAGGCCCGGCAGCAGCTCGGCGGCGGTCCGTGCGTCCGTCGCCAGCAGGACGGCCCGGCACGGTATTTCGCCGTGCTCCGCGGTGGTCACCGAGGTCGTGGCGACCGAGGTGACCCGCACGCCGGTGTGTACGGTGCCCGGCGGCAACGTCCGGGCGAGCAGCTCCGGCAGCGCCTCGGCGCCGCCCTCGGGCACGCACAGGCGCCCGCTCGCGAAGGCGCGCAGCGCGAGATCCGCGCACCGGCTGGACGTCGTCAGCTCCGGGTCGCACAACAGCGCGGCGAGCAGCGGGCGCAGGAAGCCGTCGATCGTCCGCGCGGGGACGCCCCGCTCCGCGAGGGCCTGCGCGGCCGGCGACTCCGGGCGGGCCAGCAGCCGTTCGACGGGCGCGGTGGCCAGGCGGGCGAGCGCGGCGCCGAGCCGGGCCTGGTCGACGGCGGTACCCAGCGGGGCGCTCGCGCGCACCCTCGGCAGGGTCGTCTGCCCGGGGAGGCCGCGCACGGACGCAGCCCGCGGGGCGCTCGCCAGGGCGCGCACCGCGTGGAGTGCGCCCCTCGCGCTCCGTGGCTTGACGAACGCGCCCGCGCGCTGTCGGCGCCCGTCGCTGTGCAGCAGTACACCCGGCGCGAAGGGGCGCAGGGCCAGCGCGTCGAGGCCGGGTGTCAGACGTAGTTCCGGATACGACGTCGACAGCAGCTGTCCGATCCGGTCGAGCCGGAACCCGTCGATCTTCTCGGTCGACATGCGGCCGCCCGTGCAAGGGGCGGCCTCCAGGACTGCGGTCCTCACTCCTGCGCTGGTCAGTCGATGCGCCGCGGAGAGTCCGGCGACCCCGGCTCCCACGATGACGACGTCCGCCTGGTACGCGGGCTCAAGCACGTGCCCCTCCTCGAGGTTGCGCGGCCGGTGGAGACGTCATGCCCCCAACAGGCTTAGGGGATACCCGAGTTCGGGACGAGGTTAGGGCTGTGATCGGTCAGAAACAGTCGCGCATGGGCAGAGCACGGTCGCACGGTGGTCGCATACGGACGCCGCGTCTGCTCGACCGTGCTGTGCCCGGACTACTCGACCGCCGCTCGGATCGCCCCCTCGATCTCCGGGAACGCGAAGGTGAACCCCGACTCCAGCAGCCGCTTCGGCAGCACCCGTTGGCTGCCCAGCACATCCCCGGCCATCTCGCCGAGCACGGTCCGCAGCACGGGCGCCGGGACCGCGAAGAGCGTCGGCCGGTGCAGCACGCGCCCCATGACCTCGGTGATCTCACGGTTCGTCAGCGGCTGGGGCGCCGTCACATTGAACGGCCCCGACAGGCCGTCGGTGTCGATGAGATGCCGGATGGCGGCCACCTCGTCGTGCAGCGAGACGAACGACCAGTACTGCCGCCCGTCGCCCATCCGCCCGCCCAGCCCGGCCTTGAACAGCGGGAACAGCCGTCCCCAGGCCCCGCCCTGCCGGGCCACCACCAGCCCCGTGCGCGGGAACACCGTCCGGATGCCCGCCTCCCGCGCGGGCGCCGCCGCACCTTCCCACTCCACGACCAGCGAGGGCAGGAAGCCCTCCCCGGGCGGGGCGCTCTCGTCGACGGTCCGCTCGCCGGTCTCGCCGTAGTAGCCGATCGCGCTGCCGTTCACGAAGACCCGCGGCGGCTCGTCCAGCGTGGCGATCGCCTCCGCCAGTGCCGCCGTACCCAGCACCCGGCCGCTGCGGAGCTTCGCCTTGTACGCCTCCGTCCAGCGCCGCGAGCCCACGTTGGCCCCGGCCAGGTTGATCACGACGTCGCACCCCGCGAGCCCGGCCGCGTCCACGTACTCACGCTCGGGATCCCATCGGACCTCGTCCGCCGAGCGGGGCGCGCGCCGCACCAGTCGCACCACCTCGTGCCCGTCCGCGACCAGGGACCGCACCAGCGCGCCGCCGATCAGTCCGGAGGAGCCGGCCACCGCGATTCTTGAAAGTTCCATAACCTCATCCTGCCTGTGCCCGGACAAAACCCCGGTCGGCTCCCCGGGGGCGGGTCGTAGGGTGACGCCCATGTCCGAGTCGTACGTACCCCGTATACGCGCTGCCCTGCCCGACGACGAGGAGGAGTTGTCCCTCCTCGACCGTGTCACCTGGTCACCGCTGCACGCGGTCATGCCGAAACCGCAGCCGCCCTACCGGCCGTTCTTCGACGACCGCCACGTCCCCGAGGACTATCTGGTGGCCGAGCTGGACCGGCGCATCGTCGGCTATGTCCGCCTGGCGCTGCCCACCCCGCTGGCCTGCAACGCGCACGTCCGGCAGATCCAGGGGCTGGCCGTCGCCGACGAGGCCCGCGGCCATGGCGTCGGCCGGGCGCTGATCCGCGCGGCCGTCGAGGAGACCCGCCGCCGGGGCGCCCGCCGGCTCACCCTGCGCGTCCTCGGCCACAACACACCGGCCCGCAAGCTGTACGAGTCCGAGGGGTTCGTGGTGGAGGGGGTGCTGTCCGAGGAGTTCTTCCTGGACGGGGCGTATGTGGACGACGTGTTCATGGGGCGAGCCGTCTGACCTGGTAGGCCGGATTCCGGCTCGCCTCAGGACGTGACGAGGCTCCCCGTGTCCACCGGCGCCGTGGCGTTCGCCGCGCGCTTCGCGTCGGAGGCGACCTCCGCCGCCGTCAGGACGTAGCCCGTCTCGGCGTCGGACGTGGAGCGGGCGAAGACGACGCCGAACACCTTGCCGTCGGTGGTCAGCAGGGGGCCGCCGGAGTTGCCGGGGCGGACGGTGGAGCGGATCGAGTAGATCTCGCGGGTGACGGTCGCGTCGTTGTAGATGTTCTGCCCGGTCGCCCGCACCCGGTTCGCGACCGTCGCCGCCTGGAGGTTGAGATCGCCGTCCTCCGGATATCCGGCCACGACCGCCGAGTCGCCGCGCGTGGCGTCGTCGTCGAACCGGAGGACGGGGGCGCGCAGATCGGGGACGTAGAGCACGGCCACGTCCCGCTCCGGGTCGAAGAGCACCACCCGTGCCTCGTACGACGGCCCGACGCCGCCGACCCGGACGCCGGGGTCGTCGATGCCGGCCACGACGTGGGCGTTGGTCATCACATGCCGGGGGGAGTAGACGAAGCCGCTGCCCTCGCGGCCCTGGGTGCCCGAGACGCCCTCGATCTTGACGGTGCTGAGCTTGGCGGCGTTCGTCGCGGCGGCCGTGACGCTGTCGCCGGTGGGCTTGGCGACCTCGGCGGTCGACTCGTTCTCGAACGGGTTGAAGACCTGGGGGAAGCCCGCCTCGGTGAGTGCGGTGGTGGCCCGCGAGAACCAGGCCGGTGTCGTGTCCGGCATGGCGTCCTGCACGGTCCCGAGCAGCCGGGAGTCCCGGATCGCGGAGGTCAGCATGGGCGAGGAGGACGCGGCGAGGACACTCGCGGCCACCCAGGCCACGATCAGCACGGCCACCGAGTTGGCCACGGCCCCGCCGACCCCGTCGGCCACCCTGAGCGGGCCCCGGTCCAGCTCCCGGCGCAGCCGCAGGGCGAGCCGCCCCGCCAGCTCGTGGACCACCACGGCCGGGACCAGCACCGTGAGCACCGCGGTCACGGTCGCCGACGTCGTCCCCGGCGTGACCAGGTCCATCATCCACGGCAGGATCCATACGCCGATCACCGCGCCGCCCACGAAGCCGGCCAGCGAGACACAGCCGGCCACCAGCCCGCGCCGGTAGCCGGACGCCGCGTAGGCCAGGATGACCAGCAACAGCAGGATGTCGAGCAGGTCCACAGAGCCGCCTTTCTCTCGGACCCCTTAGTACGCGCGGAAGCCGCCTGTTGATCAGCGCGCGCACACGCGCCGCCGGGAACCGGCCACGCTGCGTTCACCTGGAGAAACGCCCCGGACCGGGACGATGGTTCCACTGCGTGTCACACCACACATCGCGGGCGGACAGGATCCGTCGGACAGTAGGACCATGCGTGCCTTCCGACGGGTCACCCGAAGGGTCTTCCGGCGAACGCGGGGCAGACGAAGACCTTGTGCCGTACGAATACCGTGGGCTGCGGGGACGGCGTGGGATGCGCGCAGGGGGGACGAGGCCGCGCGTCCGGTGGACGCGTCCGCGGGGCGGGGGGCGGACGGGGGGTCGGATGGGGCCGATGAGCCCGTCCTGCCAGGTGAGCCGGGTGTGGGTGATCGGCCTGAGCGGTCGGCTGGGTCGGATGAGCCGGCCGCCCTTCGGGAGCACTCGGCCGAGGGCGGGCAGTCGGCGCACCTGGAGGAGTCGGCCCGGCGGGAGGAACCGGGCGGGCAAGCGTGGCAGGCCGGGGTGGATCCGTGGGCCAGGGGGGTGCCCGGTGCTGGGCAGCGGCCTCGGAACCGGCATCGGCGACGCCGGACCCGCCGTCGGCAGCTGCCTCGGGCCCGGTGGCACGCTCGGGCCCGGCTGTCGTCCCGCGCGCAGGTGCCGGCCGGGGAGCGGCCTCCCGCGGGGTGGCGCGTTCCGCCCGTACTGCTCGTGCTGCTCGGCTGTCTGCCCGGCCTCGCCGCCGTCCTCGCGCTGGCGTTGTGCGCGAGCGGGGTCGAACGCGTCGTCGCGGCGGCCGCGCGGCCGGTCGCGGCGCGGCCCGCAGACTCGCACCAGGTGGCCCGACCGCCCATTGTCCCCAGGTCGGCCTGGCTGGACGACGACACCCGCCGTGCCCAGCCGCCACCGCGCTACGACGACCGGGTCGTCGCCGTCTTCGTCCACCACACCGACTCGCCCAACGGCTACGACTGTGCCGACGTGCCCCGCATCATCCGGTACGTGTACGCGGGCCAGACCGGCTCCCGCGACTGGGACGACATCGGCTACAACTTCCTCGTCGACCGCTGCGGCACCATCTACGAGGGCCGCGCGGGCGGCATCGAGCGTCCTGTCACCGGCGCCCACACCCAGGGCTTCAACCACCGCACCACCGGCATCGCCGCCATCGGCACCTTCACGGCCGGGGTACCGGTGCCCGAGGCGATGGCCGACTCGATCGCCGCGCTGGCCGCGTGGAAGCTGGGGAAGACCGACACGGACCCGCGTGCGAAGGTCCGGCTGACCTCCAGCAACAGCGAGAGCCGCTACTCCTCCGGCACCACCACCACGCTTCCGGCCGTCGCCGGTCACAACGAGGGCTACATGACGAGCTGCCCGGGTGCGGCCCTGACCGCCCGCCTCCCCGAGATCAGGGCCACGGCGGCCCTCCTCCAGGGCAGACGCTGACGCGGCGGGCACGCCCCGTGTGCGGCGAGCGCGACGGCGGACGCGTCGACCCCGGCCGTGGCGAAGGCCGGATCGGGCACCGGTGGCTCACGTGAGCCCAGGCGCGTCCTGCCCGGATCCGTCGCGCCGAAGACCGGCGAACACCGCCGGCGTCGCCCAGCCGCGCAGCGTGGCGCGGATCGCCGACCGGAACGCGTCCTCTGCCGTGGCGGCGTCGAAGGCCCCGGCGAGTTCGAGCGTCACCAGACCGTGCAGGGTCACCCAGAGTGAGACGGCGATCGACGTCGCCGGGCCGTCGAGGACGGACCCTGTCACGGCCCGGTCGATCGCCGCGAGGAGCGGGCGAACGGGGTCACTCGTACCGACCGTTCCCGACGGCCTGAAGGACTGCACCCCACCGAACAGCACCGAGTACAGGTGGCTGTGTTCGCGCCCCCATCGCCGGTACGCGGCGCACAGCGCGTAGACGTCGGCGAGGGGGTCCTCGGAGGTCGGCACCGCCGTCACGGTCTGGAACAGGCTGGCGACGGCCTTGTCACGGACCGCCGCGATCAGTCCGTCCTTGCCGCCGAACAGCGAGTACACCGCCGCCGTGGAGGTCGCGGCGGCCGTGGCCACGGCCCGGACCGTGACCGACTCCTGCGGACGGGTGGCGAGCAACTCGGTCGCGCACTCCACGAGCCGCTCTTTGACGGTCTCGTCGTTCGTCCTCGGCCTACCCATGACGAGAAGCCTACCGTCTTTGATAACGTCGTTTTGAAACGCCGTTACAGAACGGCGTTCAGAAACAGGTTCCGAAGTGCTGGAGGTCCTCCACCGTGCCCACGTTCGCCATCCGCCTCGCCCGCCTCACCGGCCGCTTACTCCTGGCCCTGGCGGCCGTCACGACGCTGGTCGTCGTCTTTCTCGGGTCGATCGTCCTCACGGACGGGGCGGGCTCGGGAATCGCCGCATGGTTCACGGCCGCCGGGGTCGGGACGCTCGCCGCGCTGTGGCGGGCCCGGCGCCGTACCCGGGCGGCACGGCTGGTGCCGTTCCTGCCGGTGGCCGTCGCGGCGGCGCTGACGGCCTCGGTCTGCATACCGACCGTGCCCACGGCCCGGCAGCACCCGCCCGCCCTGCCCTTCGTGGCCACGCAGCACTGGAGCCTGGTCACCGGCAGCCGGGTCGCGGTGTACCACTACCCGCCCGCGAAGCACAGCACCAGGCAGCCCGTGCCGTTCGTCTACATCAACGGCGGACCGGTCCGGGGCATTTCTTTGCTCGACCACCGCTTCCTGCGACTCCTGGCGCGGCAGGGCTACGACGTCTACACCTACGAGCAGGCGGGCGGAGGCCGCAGCGACCTGCTCGCCATGGACCAGTACACGATCTCCAGGTCGGTCCGCGACCTCGCCGCCTTCATCGACCGTCTGGACCGGGGCAGGGTCGACGTCCTCGGCTTCTCGGCAGGCGGGGTGACCCTGACGCGGGCCCTGGCCGACCCCGGCGTCGCCGCCCGCGTGCACCGGGCGGTCATCGCCGAGCCCGGCCCGATGGACGGCCCCACGGCGCGGATCACCGGACACAAGGGCCAGGAGTCCGCGCGTGACCTCGCACCGGCCATGACCGGACCGCGATCCACGCACGTCCCCCGGTACGCCGTGGCGTTCGGCCTCATGCGACTGGGCCTGCTCACCCCCGAGAGCGGGCTGGTCGGACAGGCCGAGGGCGACAACGCGTTCACCGCCGCCGACCTCGGCAGCGACACCGCGTCCGCCTACTGCGCGCGTGACGCCCACCGCATCCCGACCGAGGACACCGCCGAGAACTTCTCCTTCAGCCCTGCCGCCAGCCTCCGCGTCCAGGAGACGGTGAAGGACTCCCCGTCCATCGCCTCGCGCCTGAGGCGCTCCCGGACTCCCGCGATGCTGATGATCGCCGAGTGCTCTTCCCAGACACGTCAGTGGGCGACCTCCGTCCTCGCCAACGACCCCGCCGTCGAGCGCACGCAGTACATGCCCGGAGTCGGGCACCGCCTCTGGAACGGCCTCGACGACAACGACGACCGAGCCGCCGCCGTCATCACCGCGTTCCTCCAGGACAGGCCGGCCCCCCTGCCGGACTACCCGACCCGCGACGGGATCCCGGCCTTCCTGCGCGACCACAGGTGACCGCGTCGATGACGAGCAAGGCGCATGACGGGCAAGCGGATATCGGGAGGACGCCCGGCGGGGTGGCCGGACACAATGCGGCCATGGCTGATCACGTGCGAAGCGCCCCGCGCCCGGACTTCCTCGACAAGCCCACCCTGACCGGGGAACGGGTGCTGCTCCGGGCGGTCACCGTGGACGACGTGCCCGCGCTGCTGCCGATGTTCCGGGACGCGGAGGCATCGCGGCTGACCGGCAGCCATGACGACGGCGAGCCCGACGAGGAGCGGATCCGCACCTGGTACGACACCCGTCGGGACCAGGACGACCGGCTGGACCTCGCCGTGGTGGAGCGGGCGACGGGGAACGTCGTCGGCGAGGCGGTTCTCAACGAGTGGGATCCGGACAACGAGAGCTGCGGGTTCCGCATCTCCCTCGTACCGGGGACCTTCGGGCGCGGCCTGGGCACGGAGGCGACCCGGCTGACGGTCGGACACGGCTTCGAGAAGCTGGGTCTGCACCGCGTCTCGCTGGAGGTCTACGCCTTCAACCCGCGGGCGCGCCGCGTCTACGAGAAGGTGGGGTTCGTCGCCGAGGGCGTACTGCGCGCTGCGCTGCTCTGGGAGGGTGAGCGGGTCGACGCCACCGTGATGTCGATCCTGGCGCCGGAGTGGTTCCGGCACCGCGGCCGGCCGGAAGCTGCCGGCCACCCCATGCCGGTCTGACCCTCCCCGGCCCTCACCGCCGCCCGAGATAGACCCCCAACGCCCGCTGGAGCACCTTCCCCTGGCTCCCCACCGGCAGCTCCCACTCCCCGAGGTGCTCCACCGTCCGGCCGCCCGCCCCCGTCTTGAACAGGAGCCGGCCGCGCAGACGGTCCCCGTTCAGGGCGGGGGTGACGGAGCGCAGGTCGTAGGTCTGGGCGCCCGCGGCTCGCGCGTCGCCCAGCATCCGCCACAACAGCGCGCTGCTGGGCCGCAGTTCACGCCCCCGGCGGCCGGACGCGGCATACGAGTGCCAGACCCGGGAGCCGACGCTGATCATGAGGGCCGCGGAGAGCACCTCGCCGTCGTACTCGGCGACGTAGAGGCGCAGCCGGTCGTCGTCCTCGGCGTTCAGGGCCGCCCACATGCGCCGGAAGTAGTCCAGCGGGCGGGCCTTGAAGCCGTCGTGGGCGGCGGTCGCGGCGTACAGGCGGTGGAACTCGGGCAGGTCGGCGGCCGAGCCCCAGGAGACCCGGACGCCGGCCGCCTCCGCCGTGCGCAGGGACTGTTCCCAGTGCGGTGCGAGGGCACCGCGCAGCTCGTCCACCGAGCGCCCCGCCAACGGGATCTCACAGCCGTAGCGCGGCTGCCCCAGGCCGAAACCGCGCCCCTCGTCCTCCGCGCACCGCCGCCACCCGAGCCGCCGCAGCCGCTCCGCAGCGTCGAGCGCGTACCCGTCGATGCCGTCCGGGGGCAGCTCGCGCAGATGACGTACGTCGGGGTCGGCGATGCCCGCCGCCACGGTGGCCGCGTCCCAGTGGCGTACGACGAGGGGCGGGCCGATCCGGACCGAGAACGCACCGATCCGCTTCAGGTGGGCGACGAGCGGATCCAGCCACCGCTCCAGCCGCGGAGCACGCCAGTCGATCGCCGGACCGTCCGGCAGGTAGGCCAGAAAGCGCCTGGTCCCGGGCAGCGGCCGGTACAGGACGAGCGCCGTCGCGACCAACTCCCCGTCGTCGAACCAGCCCACGCTCTCCGGCAGCCAGTCGGGCTTCACGTCGCCCCACTCGGGGATCTGGAGATGGCTCGCGTCGGGATGCCGCCGCAGCTGGGCGAGGTGCTCCGCGCGCGGTATCTCCCGCACGAACAGGCTGGTCATGGGCAGGGTGCTCCTGGTCGGGGGCGGCCACCCTAAGCCGGAGCTCACGGAACGGGTCAAGAGACGGGGTGTGAACGTTGTGAACGTTCCCGGCCCACCTCACAGGTTTCTCGTAGCCGACTCAAGGATCACCCCGAGGCAGCCTCCCTATCGTCCTTCCTGTCGTCGTGCACACGCACTGACCGGAGGTGGGGATCATGAGCAGCCGCAACAGCGACAGCAGCAAGCGTGTCTGGACCGTCGTCTGCGCGGTCGTGACCGTCGTCCTGGGACCGGCCGCCGTCACGGCGTCCGCGCTCGACCAGGCCAACAAGGCGCCGATGCACCACGCCGTCAAGGCCGAGCAGACGCAGGGCTACATCCAGTCGGACCTGAGCCGCAGGAGGGCCGCCGCCTGAGACCGGCGATTCAGCCCTTGAACCGTTCCCACAGCTTGGGATACCGCTCCGCCAGCGCCCGTTCGTTCTCGAAGTCGACCGGGGTGCCCTCCGGTTCCGCGGGCGCGGGCGGGATGCCGAGGTCGGGGGCCACGGTGCCGGTGAGCTGTTCGTACGCCTCGTCCGCGGCATAGCCGAGTTCCTCGGCGTCGCCGTCGAACTCCTCGTCGAAGTCGTCCAGCAGGTCGGCGAGCGAGTCGGGGTCGTGCACCCCGCCCTCGTACACCTCGCGGCCCTGGCCGATCAGCCAGCACCGGAAGAAGTCGAACGCGTCGTCACTGGCGCCGTCGAGCAGAACCCACGCGGCGCCCCACAGGTCCCAGGTGTACGCGCGGTTGTAGCGGGCCTCGAAATGACGGGCGAAGTCGAGGACCGCGTCCGGGTCCTGCTGGAGCAGCCGGTCCACGAGCAGGTCGGCCTGCTCCTCGGGGTCGCCCTCGGCGGCCTCACGGGCACCGTCCACCAGCTCCCAGAACTGCGTCTCGTCCATCACGGGTCAAGCATCGGCCCTGCGCGGGTGCGACGCACGTGGAGTGCGGCGGATTGTTATGGGCATGCGGCCCTTGGGCGGCACGGCACCTCGCAGACTCACGGCCCCCGGCCGCCGTACCGCTCATGCCCCGTACAGCGCGGCCAGCCGTATCGCGTCCGCCGCGAAACGCTCCCGCAGCTCCGCCGGGGCCAGCACCTCGACCTCCGGGCCGAGCGCCGCGAGCTGGCTGTGGGCGACCTCCTCGGACTCCACCGGGAGCGTCAGCGTCACCCAGCCGTCCCCGTCCGGGGCGGCCGCCGTCCGGAGCGCCTCCCGGGCGGACCCCGGCTCGACCGTGTACGGCAACCGCCGCACCCCGCCCGGCGACACCCGCACCACGACCTCGGCCCGCAGCAGGGACCGCGCGAACTGCTCGGCCCGCTCGTCCCAGAAGCCCGGCAGATCGAACTCCTCGTCCCGCTCGAACCGGCCGTCCCGCTCGTCACCGGGCTCCACCGCGGTGAAGCGGTCGATGCGGTACACCCGGTACGAGCCGTGGCCCGCGACCCGGGCGCACAGGTACCAGACCCCCGCCTTCAGCACGAGCCCGTACGGCTCCAGCTCCCGCTCGACCTCGCGCTCCCCGCGCCGGTACCGGGCCACGATCCGCCGGTCGTCCCACACCGCGTCCGCGACGGCCGGCAGCAGCTCGGGGGCCTTGGGCTCGTTGAACCAGTTCGGCGCGTCCAGATGGAACCGCTGGGCGGCGGAACGGGAGGCGTCGCGCACGGAGGGCACGAGGGCCGCCGACACCTTCAGCCGGGCGGCGGAGGCGACGTCCTCCAGCCCCATCTCCCGCAGCGCTCCCGGCACCCCGGACAGGAACAGCGCCTCGGCCTCGCTGCGCGCGAGCCCCGTCAGCCGGGTCCGGTACCCCCCGACGAGCCGGTACCCCCCGGCCCGTCCCCGGTCGGCGTACACCGGAACCCCCGCCTCCGACAACGCCTGCGCGTCCCGCGTGACCGTCCGCTCGGACACCTCCAGCTCGCGCGCCAGCTCGGCCGCGGTCATGGAGGGCCGGGACTGGAGCAACAGCACCATCTTGATCAGCCGGGCAGCACGCATACGGCCATCATGCCGGGGCCCACTGACAACGCCGTCGACGAACGGGGACAACGAGAACGGAGGGGCACGGCAGTCGCCGTACCCCTCCGCCGAGGACCAGGAGGATCAGCCCTTACAGGCCGTACTTCTCCCGGGCTTCCTTCACCGCCGTCGCCTTGACCTCGCCCCGCTTCGCGAGCTGGGCCAGGGCCGCCACGACGATCGACTCGGCGTCGACGCCGAAGTGGCGGCGGGCCGCCTCGCGGGTGTCGGAGAGGCCGAAACCGTCCGCGCCCAGGGAGGAGTAGTCCTGCTCCACCCACTGCGCGATCTGGTCGGGGACCTGGCGCATGTAGTCGGAGACCGCCAGCACCGGGCCCTCGGCGCCGTGCAGCGCCTGCTGGACGTACGGCACGCGCTCCTCGCCGCGGAGCAGGGCCGCGTCCGCCTCCAGGGCGTCCCGGCGCAGCTCCGTCCAGGACGTCGCCGACCAGACGTCGGCCGCCACGCCCCACTCCTGCGCGAGCAGCTTCTGCGCCTGAAGAGCCCAGTGGATCGCCGTGCCGGAGCTCAGCAGCTGGATGCGCGGGGCGTTCGCGGCCGGGGACAGGTCCGCCGACTCCGCCGTGTTGAAGCGGTACAGGCCCTTGACGATGCCCTCGTCGATGCCGAGGCCCTGCGGCTTCGCGGGCTGGGGCATCGGCTCGTTGTAGACGGTGAGGTAGTAGAAGACGTTCGGGTCCTCACCCGGCGCCGCCTCGCCGTACATCCGGCGCAGACCGTCCTTGACGATCGCCGCGACCTCGTACGCGAACGCCGGGTCGTACGTCAGCGACGCGGGGTTCGTCGCCGCGATCACCGGCGAGTGCCCGTCGGCGTGCTGCAGGCCCTCGCCCGTCAGCGTCGTACGGCCCGCCGTCGCGCCGACCAGGAAGCCGCGGCCGAGCTGGTCGCCGAGCTGCCACATCTGGTCGGCCGTGCGCTGCCAGCCGAACATCGAGTAGAAGATGTAGAACGGGATCATCGCCTCACCGTGCGTGGAGTACGCGGTGGACGCGGCGATGAAGTCGGCCATCGAACCGGCCTCGGTGATCCCCTCGTTGAGGATCTGGCCGTTCTTGGCCTCCTTGTAGTACATCAGCTGGTCGCGGTCGACCGGCTCGTACGTCTGGCCCTTGGGGGAGTAGATCCCGAGGGACGGGAAGAGGCTCTCCATGCCGAAGGTGCGCGCCTCGTCGGGGACGATCGGCACCCAGCGCTTGCCGGTCTCCTTGTCGCGGACCAGGTCCTTGATCAGACGGACGAAGGCCATCGTGGTCGCCACGTTCTGCGAACCCGAGCCCTTGTCGAAGGACGCGAAGACCTTCTCGGCGGGGGCCGGCAGCGGGGCCACCGGGTGCACGCGGCGGGCCGGGGCCGGGCCGCCGAGGGCCGCGCGGCGCTCCTGGAGGTAGCGGACCTCGGGGGAGTCGGCGCCGGGGTGGCCGTAGGGGACGACCCCGTCGACGAACTGGCTGTCGGAGATCGGCAGCTCCAGCAGGTCACGCATGTTCTTGAACTCGTCCACCGTCAGCTTCTTCATCTGGTGGTTGGCGTTCTTCGACGCGAAGCCCTCGCCCAGGGTGTAGCCCTTGACCGTCTGGGCCAGGACCACGGTCGGCGCGCCCTTGAACTCGAGAGCGGCCTTGTACGCGGCGAAGACCTTGCGGGCCTCGTGGCCACCGCGGGAGAGGTGGAAGCACTCCAGGATCTTGTCGTCGCTCAGCAGCTTCGCCAGCTCGACGAGCGCCGGGTCCTTGCCGAAGAAGTCCTGGCGGATGTAGGCCGCGTCGCGGGTCTGGTACGTCTGCACCTGCGCGTCGGGTACCTCGCGCAGGCGGCGTACGAGCGCGCCGGTGGTGTCGAGCTGGAACAGCTCGTCCCACGCGGTGCCCCACAGCGACTTCACGACGTTCCAGCCGGCGCCGCGGAACTGGGCCTCCAGCTCCTGCACGATCTTGAAGTTGGCGCGGACCGGGCCGTCGAGGCGCTGCAGGTTGCAGTTGATGACGAAGGTCAGGTTGTCCAGACCCTCACGGGAGGCCAGGGCGAGTGCCGCCGTGGACTCCGGCTCGTCCATCTCGCCGTCGCCGAGGAACGCCCAGACATGGGAGTTCGAGACGTCCTTGATGCCGCGCGCCGTCAGATAGCGGTTGAAGCGGGCCTGGTAGATCGCCGACAGCGGGCCGAGGCCCATGGAGACGGTCGGGAACTCCCACAGCCAGGGCAGCCGGCGGGGGTGCGGGTAGGACGGCAGGCCGTTGCCGCCGGCCTCCTGACGGAACCTGTCGAGGTGGTCCTCGTTCAGCCGGCCGTCGAGGAAGGCGCGGGCGTAGATGCCGGGGGAGGCGTGGCCCTGGATGTAGAGCTGGTCACCCGAGCCGTCGGCCTCCTTGCCCTGGAAGAAGTGGTTGAAGCCGGTCTCGTAGAGCCAGGCCGCGGAGGCGAAGGTGGCGATGTGGCCGCCGACGCCGTGTTTGCTGCCCCGGGTCACCATGGCGGCCGCGTTCCAGCGGTTCCACGCGGTGATACGGGACTCCATCGCCTCGTCACCGGGCACGGCCGGCTCGGCGGAGGTCGGGATGGAGTTGACGTAGTCGGTCTCGAGGAGCTTGGGCAGCGCGATGCCGGTGCCCTCGGCCCTCTCCAGCGTGCGGCGCATCAGGTACGCCGCGCGGTGCGGACCGGCAGCCTTGGCGACCGCGTCCAGCGAGGCCTGCCATTCGGCGGTCTCCTCCGGATCACGGTCGGGGAGCTGGTCGAGCGCGCTCGGCTGGATGGCGTTGGGGTCGGTCATGTCGCCGCCTTCCTCAGTCGAAGGGGTTCCCTCATCTGTAAGGGTTCGGGGGTGCCCTTTGTCTTTGGCAGGACAGGGCGAAGGGCCTCGGTGCGGTGACACCTTGCGGCACTGCCGCGTGGCCCGTCGGCGACTGTAACTCGCTGATCGATGATCGATCAAAGGGTTGAGGGCGAAAAACTCTTGATCACGAGAAAGTAGGCACGCGGTGCCTTTCGGGCAGGCACCGCGTGCCGCGATATGGGAGGGTTTTCGCAGGTGGGGACGCGTATGAGCGGGGCGCCGCTCAAGGGGTTCGAGCGGCTAGCTCAGGGCTCGTGACGGGGGGCGCAGCCCAGGACGTGGGCCTTGACGATCTCCGCGATCCGCGCATCGCGGCGCTGGAACGCCGCCACCAGCTCCTCGTGCTCCTCCGCGTACGACTGCTGCACCGTGCCCAGCCACCGGATGGACAGGGCCGTGAAGACCTCGATACCGAGGCCCTCCCAGGTATGCAGCAGCACGGAGTTGCCCGCCGCGCGGACCAGCTCACGGTGGAAGGCGACGGTGTGCCGCACCTGGGCCGTGCCGTCGGCCTCGCGGTCGGCCGCGTACAGGGCGGTGACGTGCGACTCCAGGGCGGAGCAGTCCCCCGCGAGGCGGTTCGCGGCGAGTTCCGCGGCGATGGCCTCCAGGCCGGCCCGGACCGGGTAGCTCTCCTCCAGGTCGGCCGCGGTGAGGCTCCGTACGCGCACGCCCTTGTTGGGCGCGGACTCGATCAGCCGTAGCGACTCCAGCTCGCGCAGCGCCTCGCGCACCGGCGTCTGGCTGACCTCCAGCTCGGTGGCGATACGGCGCTCCACGATCCGCTCGCCCGGCTGCCAGCGCCCACTGATGATCCCCTCCAGGATGTGCTCGCGGATCTGTTCGCGCAGCGAGTGGATGACGGGGGCGGTCATGAGGGCTCCTTAGGGCGCGTTGACGTTTAGACAATACGGCCGTAGCGCTCCGCTGGGAGGGCGGACGGGGGTGCTTTGGTGCAGGTGAGACGAGACTTACACGGCGTGACAGACGCTGGGTGCCTGAGAGCTCGGTGCGCGGGGCTGTTGGGCGGGTGCGAGTGGTTCGTGGTTGCTCGCGCAGTTCCCCGCGCGACCAGCCAACGACCATCCGCACCCGCCCACCGACGAACCGCACCGAGCTCGCAGGCGCCCCAAAACGCGGCGCCCCGCCCGGAGAAGCTCCGGACGGGGCGCCGTACAGGCTCGAAGCCCTGGTGGCTTACAGGCCGAGCTCGACCTCGAACTCGCCCGCCTCCAGGATCGCCTTGACCGCCGTCAGGTAACGGGCCGCGTCGGCGCCGTCCACCAGGCGGTGGTCGTAGGACAGGGTCAGGTACGTCATGTCGCGGACGCCGATGACCGTGCCCTCCTCCGTCTCGATGACGGCGGGGCGCTTGACCGTGGCGCCGATGCCAAGGATCGCGACCTGGCCCGGCGGCACGATGATCGTGTCGAAGAGCGCACCGCGCGAACCGGTGTTGGAGATGGTGAAGGTCGCGCCGGACAGCTCGTCGGGCGTGATCTTGTTGGCGCGGACCTTGCCCGCCAGGTCGGCCGTGGCCTTGGCGATGCCGGCGATGTTGAGGTCGCCCGCGTGCTTGATGACCGGGGTCATCAGGCCCTTCTCCGAGTCCACTGCGATACCGATGTTCTCGGTGTCGAAGTAGGTGATCGTGCCTTCGCCCTCGTTGATCCTGGCGTTGACCGGCGCGTGCGCCTTCAGCGCCTGGGCCGCGGCCTTGACGAAGAACGGCATCGGGGAGAGCTTGACGCCCTCACGGGCGGCGAAGGAGTCCTTCGCGCGGCCGCGGAGCTTCATCAGGCGGGTGACGTCGACCTCGACGACCGACGACAGCTGTGCCTGCTCGTGCAGCGCCTTGACCATGTTGTCGCCGATGACCTTGCGGATGCGGGGCATCTTGACGGTCTGGCCACGGAGGGGAGAGGCCTCCAGGGCCGGCGCCTTCTTGGCAGCGGCGGCGGCATGGCCTCCGGCACTCACAGCAGCGGCGGGAGCCGGAGCAGCGGCGGCGGCCTTCGCGGCCTCGGCGGCGGCGATGACGTCCTGCTTGCGGATACGGCCGCCGACGCCGGTGCCCTTGACGGTGGCCAGGTCGACGCCGTTCTCGGCGGCGAGCTTGCGCACCAGCGGGGTGACGTAGGCGCCCTCGTCGGTCGCCTTGGCGGCGGCCGGAGCGGCCGGAGCCGGGGTGACCGGGGCCGGAGCGGCGGGCGCGGGAGCCGGAGCCGCAGGGGCGACCGGAGCCGGAGCGGCAGCGGCGGGCGCGGCCGGAGCGGCGGGGGCGGGAGCCGGAGCCGCGGGGGCGGCCGGAGCCGGGGCAGCGGCGGCGGGGGCCGGGGCAGCCGCCGGAGCGGCACCCGCGACGCCGATGAAGGCCAGCTTGGCGCCGACCTCGGCCGTCTCGTCCTCGCCGACCACGATCTCCAGCAGCGTGCCGGAGGTCGGGGCGGGGATCTCGGTGTCGACCTTGTCGGTGGACACCTCCAGCAGCGGCTCGTCGGCCTCGACGCTGTCACCGACCGACTTCAGCCAGCGGGTGACGGTGCCCTCGGTGACGGACTCGCCGAGCGCCGGCAGGACGACGTCCGTGCCCTCGGCGGAACCGCCACCGGCGGTGGCCTCCGCGGTGGGAGCGGGGGCCGGGGCCGCCTGCTCGGTGGAGGGGGCGGCAGCGGCCGGCTCGGGAGCCGCGGCGGGCTCGGGCTCGGCGGCGGGGGCCGGGGCGGCAGCGGGGGCGCCCGTGCCGTCGTCGATCACGGCCAGCTCGGCACCGACCTCGACCGTCTCGTCCTCGGCGACCTTGATGGAGGCCAGGACGCCGGCGGCGGGGGAGGGGATCTCGGTGTCGACCTTGTCGGTGGAGACCTCGAGCAGCGGCTCGTCGGCCTCGACGCGCTCACCCTCGGCCTTCAGCCAGCGGGTGACAGTGCCCTCGGTGACGCTCTCGCCGAGCGCCGGAAGGGTTACGGAAACCGCCATGGTTTCGGTTGCTCCTTAACGAATTGCGGAAGTCTGAGTCGTCGCTTCTCGACCGAGGGATCAGTCGTGCGCGTGCAGCGGCTTGCCGGCCAGGGCCAGGTGGGCCTCGCCGAGCGCCTCGTTCTGCGTCGGGTGGGCGTGGATGAGCTGGGCGACCTCGGCCGGCAGCGCCTCCCAGTTGTAGATCAACTGGGCCTCGCCGACCTGCTCGCCCATGCGGTCGCCGACCATGTGGACGCCGACCACGGCGCCGTCCTTCACCTGGACGAGCTTGATCTCGCCCGCGGTGTTCAGGATCTTGCTCTTGCCGTTGCCCGCCAGGTTGTACTTCAGAGCGACGACCTTGTCCGCGCCGTAGATCTCCTTGGCCTTGGCCTCGGTGATACCGACGGAGGCGACCTCCGGGTGGCAGTACGTCACCTTCGGAACACCGTCGTAGTCGATCGGAACGGTCTTGAGACCGGCCAGACGCTCCGCCACCAGGATGCCCTCGGCGAAGCCGACGTGCGCGAGCTGGAGGGTCGGGACGAGGTCACCGACGGCGGAGACGGTCGGCACGTTGGTGCGCATGTACTCGTCGACGAGGACGTAGCCGCGGTCCATGGCGACGCCCTGCTCCTCGTAGCCGAGACCGGCGGAGACCGGGCCGCGGCCGACGGCGACCAGCAGGACCTCGGCCTCGAACTCCTTGCCGTCGGCGAGGGTGACCTTGACACCGTCCGCGGTGTACTCGGCCTTCTGGAAGAAGGTGCCCAGGTTGAACTTGATGCCGCGCTTGCGGAAGGCGCGCTCAAGAAGCTTCGAGGAGTTCTCGTCCTCGACCGGGACGAGGTGCTTCAGGCCCTCGATGACGGTGACGTCCGAGCCGAAGGACTTCCAGGCGGAGGCGAACTCGACGCCGATGACACCGCCGCCCAGGATGATCGCGGACTTCGGTACGCGGTCCAGGACGAGGGCGTGGTCCGAGGAGATGATGCGGTTGCCGTCGATCTCCAGGCCCGGCAGCGACTTCGGCACGGAGCCGGTCGCGAGGAGCACGTGGCGGCCCTGGACGCGCCGGCCGTTCACGTCGACGGAGGTCGGGGAGGACAGGCGGCCCTCACCCTCGATGTACGTCACCTTCCGGGAGGCGACGAGACCCTGGAGGCCCTTGTACAGGCCGGCGATCACGCCGTCCTTGTACTTGTGGACCCCGGCGATGTCGATGCCCTCGAAGGTGGCCTTCACGCCGAACTGCTCGCTCTCGCGAGCCTGGTCGGCGATCTCGCCCGCGTGCAGCAGGGCCTTGGTGGGGATGCAACCCCGGTGCAGGCAGGTGCCGCCGACCTTGTCCTTCTCGATCAGGGCGACGTCCAGGCCCAGCTGCGCTCCGCGCAGGGCCGCGGCGTAACCGCCACTACCACCGCCGAGGATCACTAGGTCGAAAACGGTGCTGGCGTCGTTCGCCACGTCACGTCCTCCATGCATGTGCGCCGTACGCCGGTCGTCCGTGACCGGGCGGCGGCTGGTGTCCGGCCGCTCTTTCTTCGGCCCTGTGGTGGGGGCCCTGTCCTGCCGAGCCCCATCTTCGCACTTGTCCACACCGAACGAGACGCCGGGCCGGTGTGTGAGACGTCCCACGTTCAGTTGAGCGGACGGGTGAGGCGCATGAATGAGGGGGCTCCGCCCTACCCGCGCGCGGAGCCCCCTCAGGTTCAGAGCAACCTCACCCCAGGTCGCCGGCCGCGGTGAGTTCGGCGAGCCGGACCAGGGTCCGCACCGCGCTCCCCGTGCCGCCCTTCGGCGTGTACCCGAAGGGCCCGCCCTCGTTGAACGCGGGTCCCGCGATGTCGAGGTGCGCCCACGTGATGCCCTCGCCCACGAACTCGCGCAGGAAGAGACCCGCGACCAGGCCCCCGCCCATGCGCTCACCCATGTTGGCGATGTCGGCGGTCGGCGAGTCCATGCCCTTGCGCAGGTGCTCCGGCAGCGGCATCGGCCAGGACGCCTCACCGACCTCCTCGGCCGCCTCCACGATCGCGGAGCGGAACGCGTCGTCGTTGCCCATCACGGCGAACGTGCGGTTGCCGAGCGCCAGCACCATGGCACCCGTCAGCGTCGCCACGTCCACGATCGCGTCCGGCTTCTCCTGCGACGCCGCCCAGAGGGCGTCCGCCAGCACCAGCCGCCCCTCGGCGTCCGTGTTGAGGACCTCGACGGACTTGCCGCTGTACATGCGCAGCACGTCACCGGGACGCACGGCGGACCCCGACGGCATGTTCTCGGCCAGCGCCAGCCAGCCGGTGATGTTCACCTGGAGGCCGAGCCGCGCGGCCGCGACCACGGCGGCGAACACGGCGGCCGCGCCGCTCATGTCGCACTTCATCGTCTCGTTGTGCCCGGCCGGCTTCAGCGAGATGCCGCCGGAGTCGTAGGTGATGCCCTTGCCGACGAGCGCGAGGTGCTTGTCCGCCTTGGAGTGCGTGTACGACAGCTTCACCAGCCGCGGAGCGGCCGCGGACCCGGAGCCGACGCCGAGGATGCCGCCGTAGCCGCCCTTGGTCAGCGCCTTCTCGTCGAGCACCTGCACCTTGATGCCGTGCTCCTTGCCCGCCGCCGTGGCGATCGCGGCGAAGGACTCGGGGGTGAGGTCGTTGGGCGGGGTGTTGACCAGGTCGCGGGCGCGGTTGAGCTCCTCGACGACGGCGGACGCGCGCTCGACGGCGGCCTTGTGCTCCTTGTCGCGCGGCTTGCCGCCGAGCAGCGCGGCCTCGGCGAGGGGGGCCTTGCCGTTCTTCTTGGCCTGAACGTTCTTTCCGTTGTCCTTGTAGGTGTCGAAGGAGTACGCCCCGAGCAGCACGCCCTCGGCGACGGCACCGATGTCACCGGCGTCGCCCAGCGGCAGCGCGAACGCGGCCTTCTTCGAACCGGCGAGGGCGCGGGCGGCGACCCCGGCGGCCTTGCGCAGCACCTCGCCGTCGTACTCGGCGTCCTTCTCCGGCGCGGTACCCAGGCCCACCGCCACCACGAGCGGGGCCTTGAAACCGGCGGGTGCGGGGAGCTTCGTCACCTCGCCCTCGGCACCCGAGGCACCGAGGGTCTCCAGGACACCGGCGAGCTTGCCGTCGTACGCCTTGTCCACGGCCTCGGCGCCCGGTGCGACGACCGGACCCGTGGGCTTGGGACCAGAGCCCTTGGCGACACCGATCACGATCGCGTCGGCGCGCAGGCCGGGCGCCGCGGCGGTGCTGAGAGTGAGAGCAGTCACGGTGGTGAAATCTCGCTTCCGATGTGAAGTTTGCGATGGCCGAATCGTGTGGGTCGACCGGGCCCGACCGCCGACCCTAGTTCCGACCTGAGGGTGCGGTTTCAACGGGTGCGGTATCAGCGGGGCCTTCCCCGGTACGGCGAACACTCGGGACGAGCCTACGCTCGTGTGAGCGTTCGCTCATTCCTGCGGGCGTTCACCTGTCGGTGGCGTCGTGGTCATTTCTTGATCCTCCACCCCAGTGAGCTGAGTCACACTCGTCTGGTTCTGGTGAGCCGTCAGCTTGCTGCTTTGCATGATTTCCACGGATCCTCCGCCGATTCACCGCAAGCGGCCACAAGGGGATCTTCTGGGGGGAAGGGGCGATCAATGGCGCAGAGTGCGCACAGATGGAGAAACGCGGCCGCCGTCGTGGCGGCCACCGGTCTGCTGGCGCTGGGGCTGGGAGCGCCCGGCGCCGCGGCCGCCGCGCAGCCGCGCATCGATCTCAGGGTGCTGGTCGTGGACAACGGCGACAGCCCTGTTCGGGCCATCACCGCCCAGCTCAAGAGCACCGGCATCCCGTACACCACCGTCGACCTGAACGACGCGAGCCGCCCGACCATCACCGGCGCGTTCCTCAGTGACACGGTGAACGGCACGGCCCGCGCCAGGTACCAGGGCGTCGTCCTGCCCAACGAGGCGCCGTTCGGCGAGGGTTCGGCCGAGCAGACCGCGCTGGAGAGCTACGAGCGGACCTACGGCATCCCGCAGGTCGACGCCTACACCTGGGCCCACCCGGGCGTCGGCCTCGACTACACCAGTGAGGGCGGCTGGGCCGGGTCCCTCGACGGGCGCGAGGCGGCCGTCACGACCGAGGGCAGGGCGGGGTACTTCGGCTATCTCGACGGCGCCTTCACGTTCGAGGACAACGACGCGGCCGTACTGGAGAGCTACGGCTTCGTCGCACGGCCCCGGACCGGCTTCACCAGCTACGTCGACGTTCCCGTGCCCGCGGGCTCCGGGCGCGGCAGCCTGATCGGCGAGTACAGCCACGACGGGCGCCGCGAGCTGGTGGTGACCTTCGCGTACAACGAGTACCAGCAGCAGTTCCGGGTCCTCGCCCGGGGCATCGTCGAATGGCTGACCCAGGGCGTGCACCTCGGCCAGGCACGCAACTACTTCGCGGTGCACGTCGACGACGTCTTCGCGCCCGACGCCCGCTGGGACACCGAACGCAACTGCACACCCGGTGACATCGACTGCGTGGGCGGCGGTGGCGAGGAGGCCCCGCCGATCCGGATGACCGCCGAGGACGCGGTCCACGCCGCGCAGTGGCAGCGGCAGCGCGGCTTCAAGCTCGACATGGTCTACAACGCCGGCTCCGGCGAGGAGTGGAAGAGCGAGAACGGCGGCACCGACGCGCTCACCGACCGGCTGCTCGCCGACAGGGCGCAGTACCGCTGGATCAACCACACCTACACGCACCCGTTCCTCGGCTGTGTGCAGGACACCTCGACCGTGCCGTGGAGCTGCGCCAAGAACGCGGGCGGCTCGACCCGGTACGTGAGCCGCGCGGACATCTCGGCGCAGATCCGCGACAACTACAACTGGGGTGTCGGCAAGGGTCTCCCGCTCGACCGCACGGAACTCGTGACCGGCGAGCACTCGGGTCTGAGGACCCTGCCGCAGCAGCCCGACGACAACCCCAACCTGGCCGGCGCCCTCGCCGACAACGGCGTCAAGTGGATCGCCTCGGACAACTCCCGTGATCCCGGCCAGCGTTCGGTCGGCGCGGCCCGGACCGTGCCCCGGCACCCGATGAACGTCTACTACAACGTGGGCACCGAGGAGGAGATGGTCGACGAGTACAACTGGATCTACACCTCCACGGCCGACGGCGGCAGCGGCATCTGCGAGAACAACCCCGCCTCCACCTGCATGGACGGCCCGCTGGACCCGGCCACCGGGTACGCCGGGTACATCGTCCCGCTGGAGGCCCGCACCGCCCTCGGACACGCGATCAGCAACGACCCGCGCCCGCACTACGCCCACCAGTCCAACCTGGCCGAGGACCGGACGCTGTACCCGGTCATGGACAAGGTGCTCACCGACTACCAGTCGCTCTTCGCCGACAACACCCCGGTGGAGAACCTCGCGCAGAGCGCCATCGGCACCGAACTCCAGCGCCGCGCCGCCTGGCGGACCGCTCTCACCAACGGCTCCGTCACGGCGTACCGGATCGGCAACGCCGTCACCGTCACCGCCCCGTCGGGGACCCAGATCCCGGTGACCGCGCCGGAGGGGACCACCAAGCAACTGCTGCTCAGCACGACCGCGTTCGGGACGCCGTATGCGGGGGAGCGCTCGGCCTGGACCACGCCGGGGCTGCTGCAGACCGCTCTCAAGCTGAAGCTGCCCTAGCGCGGCTCAGCCGGACCTGAGGCGCACCCCGGCACATCTCACGACCGACCCGCCGGGGTGCGCTTCGGAGCCGAGCACCAACTTGTTCCACAGGGGGGAACTCGCGTGATGCGTACTGGCCGTCATGTCACCATGCTCACCGAAGGCACCTATCCGCACGTCCACGGCGGCGTCAGCACCTGGTGCGACCAGCTCGTCAAGGGCATGCCGGAGGTCGACTTCCACATCGTGTCGCTCACCGGCACGGGCCGCGAACCCGTCAGCTGGGAGCTGCCGCCCAACGTCTGCCGGCACACCTCCGTACCGACCTGGGGCCCGCGTCCGGGGCGCGAGCGAGCGCCGTACGGCAGGGCCCGGCGCCGTTTCACCGACTCCTACGAGCGGTTCCTGCTCTCCTTCCTCGACCCCGAGGCGCACTGCGACTTCGGTGAGGCCCTGGACGAGCTGGCCGGACTCGCCCGCGACGGACACCTGTCGGCGGCCCTGCGCACCGAGTCGGCGCTGCGGTCGCTGATGTGGATATGGACGATGCCGCATCTGCCGACCGCGGCCGCCCGCCCGACCGTCCATGACGCCCTGACCGCGACCGACCTGCTGGAACACGCCCTGCGCCCGCTCGGGATCCGTATCCCCGAGGACTCCGTGGCCCACGCGGTGAGCAGCGGCCTCGCCACCCTCCCCGCCCTCGCCGCCCGCAGGCTGGACGGCGTGCCCTTCCTCCTCACCGAGCACGGCATCTATCTGCGCGAGCGCTACCTCGGATACCGCAGCGACGCCCAGCGCTGGCCCGTGAAGGCGTTCATGCTCGGCTTCTACCGTGAACTGAATTCACACGGCTACCGCACGGCCGACCTGATCACGCCCTGCAACCAGTACAACCGCCGCTGGGAGGAACGCGGCGGCGCCGACGCCGAAAAGATCCGCACGGTCTACAACGGTGTCGACCCGCACGCCTTCCCGCACGCCGGTCCCGAGCCCGAGGTCCCCACCCTCACCTGGTGCGGCCGCGTCGACCCCATCAAGGACCTGGAGACCCTGCTGCGGGCCTACGCCATGGTCCGCGCCGAACTCCCTCAGACCCGCCTGCGGATGTTCGGCCCCGTCCCGCCCGGCGGCGAGGCCTACCGCACCAAGCTGGAGAAACTCGCCGCCGAGCTCGGCGTCACGGACGGCCTGACCTTCGAGGGCCGCATCAGCGAGGTCTGGCGCGCCTACGCCGCCGGCCACGTCGTCATGCTGTCGTCGATCTCCGAGGGCTTCCCCTTCTCCATCATCGAGGCCATGTCCTGCGGCCGTACGACCGTCTCGACGGACGTCGGGGGAGTGCGCGAGGCCGTCGGCGACACCGGCCTGGTGGTCCCGCCGCGCGAACCGGAGAAGATGGCGGCGGCCGCGCTGACCCTGCTCCGCGACGACGAACGGCGCCTGGAACTGGGCGAGTTGTCCCGCCAGCGCGTCATCGACCGCTTCACGCTCCGCCGTTCCGTGGACAACTTCCGGACGATCTACCAGGAGCTCGCGGGCAGCACCGAGGTCTACGAGCCCACGCTGGAGACGGTCGCCGACTGGACCCTCGAACTGCGCGACCCCTGGTACGAGAAGGTCGCGACGGACGGAACCGGCTGGTGAGCGGCAGCATCTGGATGCCGCCCGGCTCCCGCCCCGACACCCTGCCCGCCATCCCGCGCCAGCGCACCACACCCAGCTGGGCGCGGCCCGACCCCCTCGACGAACTCGCCGAACGCCTCGACGACTTCATAGCCGCCGCCGTCCACCCGGACGAGATCGCCGCGCTGCTGGAGTCCGACGGCCTGTCCGACGACCAGATACGCGAGCGCTACGGCGTCAAGAACTCCTTCGCCCTGGCCGAGGAGCTCTACGAGCGGGTCGAGCGCCGCTACCCGGAGCCCGACGAGCCGGTCCACGACCCGTGGCAGGTGGGTCTGCTGGGCTGTCTGCTGCGCGGCGTGGTCTTCGCGCTCCCGGGCTTCGGCTACGTCCTCGGCGCCCCCTTCCTCGCAGGCCCGCAGGACTTCGGCCTCCCGGCGGGCACGGTCCCGCTGTTGGCCGGCGCTCTGGTCGGCTGGACCTGGAACCAGGGGCTCGCGCATCGGGCCTACTCCTGGCTGGGACTGGGCGACCGGGCGGCCGCCCGCCGCACCCTCCTGTGGGGCGCGTCGGCGGGGGCGTTGCTGGGCGCCCTGGTGGCCCTGGCCGTGGCGTGGCCCGCCCACCCGGCCGCCGTGGCTTTCGCGGCCGGCCAGTCGGTCTACCTCGGTGCGGCGACGGTACTGCTGGTGCTGGGCCGCGAACGAGCTTTGCTGGCGGCGCTGTTGCCGATGGCGGCGGGTGCGGTGATGGGGCTGGTCCACCCGATGCCGAACGCCGCGCGTGTCACCCTGCTCCTGGGTTCGCTGGCCGTGGTGGCACTTCTGGGCCTGCGCGAGGGGGCACCCTCCAAGAGGCGCGAGGCTGTATCTGATGTGCGGCTACCGCCGCGTGGGCGCGACAAGCCACGACGAAGCCGCAGCCGCCGAACGACAAGGGGCCCCCGTCTCTCCGCGTCCTACCCCTACGCCCTCTTCGGCCTGGCCACCGGCGCCCTGGTCCTCTACGCGGCCCTGGGAGACGTCCTCACCGGTGCGGAGCACAGTGCGATGGCGGCCCCCTCCGCCGTCGCCCTCACCCTCAGCATGGGCCCCGCCGAATGGCTCCTGTACCGCTTCCGCAGCGGCGGCCTCGCGGGCCTGCGCGCCAGCAGCACACCGAGGGCGTTCCGCCGGACGACGGTCCGCACGGTCGTCGCATGTCTCGCCGCCTACCTGGTCACCCTGCTCGCGCTCAGCCTCGCCACCTCGGCCCTGTGGCCGCACGCCCCCGGCATCACGGGCGTCCGCCTCGCCGGTCTGCTCCTGCTGGGCGTCGTGCTGTGGACGGGCCTGCTGCTCCAGTCCTTCGGCGCGGTGCTCGGCGCGACGACGATCTGCTGTCTGGCTGCCCTCGCCGAGACGCTGGCCCTGCTGACGCACACGGGCAGCCCGCACTGGACCGGCCTGATCGCGCACGCCTCGGCGGCGGTGGCCCAAGCCGCGCTGGTCTGCGCCTTGTTGGGGAGGGCGACCGCGCACCGATGAACGATCTGCTGGTCCCGTACTACGAGCACCCGTCCGTCCGCCCCGCCGAATGGGACGCGATCATCGCGGCAGCGCCCCGCCTCTACGGGGTCGTCCTCAACCCGGCCAGCGGCCCCGGGGAGACGCCCGACCCGGCGTTCGCCGAGGTCGCGGCCCGGTTGCTGGCGGCGGACGTCCGGGTGCTCGGCTACGCCGACACCGACTACGGCCGCAGACCCCACGCCGACGTCGTACGCGACCTCGCCAGGCACCACGACTGGTACGGCGCGAACGGCGTCTTCCTCGACCAAGTCGCCGCGGGGCGCGAGGAGTTCGCGTACTACCAGGGGCTCGCCAGGGCGGCCTGGGGCGCCGGCCGCGGCACGCTCGCGCTGAACCACGGCACGGCACCGCACCCGTCGTACGCCAGGATCGCGGACCTCCTCGTCACCTTCGAGGGCACCTGGGCGTCGTACACCCGGCTCGGCCCGCAGCAGTGGCGGGGCGGCGGGGGAGTGCGCCTGTGCCATCTCGTGTACGGGGTCCCGGCGGACGTCGAGCAGGGGGAACCGGGGGATCTGGCCCGTGCCCGCGGAGCCTCCGTGTACTGCGCCGTGCCGGGGATGGGCGATCATCCTTGGGGTACGTTGCCGCACGCTCTGGAGTCCGCTCGGTGAGACGCCTCATTCCGCTGGTCGTTCTGCTTCTCCTCGTCACGGGCTGTACGTCGGCCCCCGACGGCGACGAGAACCCCGAGGGCGGCGGCCCGAGCGGCTCGCGCTGGCAGCCGCGGCCCGGCGTGGCCTGGCAGTGGCAGCTCCGCGGCCGCGTCGACACCACCGTCGACGTCCCGGTCTACGACATCGACGGCTTCGACCAGTCCGAGAAGACCGTCGCCGCACTGCACGACGAGGGCCGCAAGGTCATCTGCTACCTCTCCACGGGAGCCTGGGAGGACTGGCGCCCCGACGCCGAAGAGTTCCCCAGGTCGGTGCTCGGCAAGGGCAACGGCTGGGAGGGCGAGCGCTGGCTCGACATCCGCCGCACGGACGTGCTGGAGCCCCTGATGGCGGCCCGTGTCGACATGTGCCGCGACAAGGGCTTCGACGCGGTGGAGCCGGACAACATGGACGGCTACCGCAACAGCACCGGCTTCCCGCTGAAGGCCGCCGACCAGCTCCGCTACAACCGTCTGATCGCGAAGCTGGCCCACGACCGGGGCATGGCGGTGGGCCTGAAGAACGACCTGGACCAGATCCCCGAGCTGGTCGGTGACTTCGACTTCGCGGTCAACGAACAGTGCGCCCAGTACGGGGAGTGCGCGGCCCTGAGCCCCTTCGTGAAGGCGGGCAAGGCGGTGTTCCACGTCGAGTACGAGGTCCCGACGCGCAGCTTCTGCGCTCAGTCGCGTCGCCTGAAGCTGAGTTCGATGCTGAAGAAGTACGAGCTGGGGGTGTGGCGCCGGGCCTGCTGAGGGGCGGTCCGGGGGCCCGGCCCCGCGCCGGTCCGGGTCAGCCCAGGGTCAGCACGACGAGCGCGGTGGTCGCCGCCGTCTCCGCGAGCCCGCCGAAGACGTCACCCGTGACGCCCCCGAAGCGGCGGACGCAGTGCCGCAGGAGCAGCTCGGCGGCGGCGAGCGCGGCGAGGACCGCGAGGGCGGCGCGGGCGATGTCGTACGGCACTCCGAATGCCGTGTCGTACGTCCCGAGCAGCGCTCCCGCCGCGGCGGCGACGCCGGTCACGGCCAGGGCGACGGCCACCGCACCTCGTACCGGAACCACGCCGGCCACCGCGGCCCCGAGCCCCTCCGGCCGGGCGGCGGGTACGCCGGTCCGCGCGGCGAGGGTGAGGGCGAGCCGGGCGGCGACGGCCGACACGACGGTGGCGAGGGCGCCCCGGGCCCATGAGCCGTCGTACAGCTGGGAGAGCGCGGCCACCTGCGCGACCAGCACGAACACGAGCGTGATGACCCCGAACGGCCCGATGTCCGACTGCTTCATGATCCGCAGCGCGTCCTCGGCGGGCCTGCCGCTGCCGAGCCCGTCGGCGGTGTCCGCGAGGCCGTCGAGATGCAGCCCACGGGTCAGTACGGCGGGGACGGCGGCGCCGGCGACGGCGGCGAGGAGGGGAGCGGCGCCGAGGAACAGCAGCACCAGCGCGACGAAGGCGGCACCGCAGCCCAGGACCACCCCGACCAGCGGGGCGCACAGCATCCCGCCGCGCGCCGCCTCGCGGTCCCAGCGGCTCACCTTGACGGGGAGCACGCTCAGGGTGGCGAAGGAGAAGCGGAGGCCGTGCAGGGGCGGCGGGGTCATGGACACGTCGGCAGAGTAGCCCGGACGTCGTCTCCGCCAGGCGGCCCACCCCCTTCACCGACACACTGAAACCATGGGTGACTGGTGGCAGCGCAACATCATCGAACCGGGGAAGCTCCCGCTGCTCCTGGCCCTGACCGCCTTCGTGGTCACCTTCCTGGTCACCCGGATCATCACCCGCCTCATCCGCGCGGGCAAAGGGCCCTTCCGCAACATCGAGACCGGTGCCGTCCACATCCACCATGTCGTCCCCGGTGTCGTCCTCACCGTCATCGGCGGGTTCTGCGCGGTGGCCGGCGGGCAGCGCGGCTTCGGCTCGGCCGCCGCCGCGGTGGTCTTCGGGGTCGGCGCGGGACTGGTGATGGACGAGTTCGCCCTGATCCTGCATCTGGACGACGTCTACTGGACCGAGGCGGGCCGCAAGAGCGTCGAGGTGGTCGTGCTCACCGCGGCGGTGGTCGGTCTGTTCCTCCTCGGCTACGCGCCCTTCGGGGTCAACGACCTCAACGACGACGAGCTGCAGAACCGCGGGACGGTACTCAGCACGATCGCCGGGAACTTCCTGGTCGCCCTGATCGCCCTCGCCAAGGGCAAGGCCCGCATCGCGATCTTCGGGGTGGTCATCCCCTTCATCGCGTTGTTCGGCGCCGTCCGCCTGGCCCGTCCCGTGTCCCCCTGGGCGAGACGCTTCTACCGCCGTCGCCCGCGCGCCCGCGCCAAGGCCCTGCTGCGCGCCTACCACCACGACAAGCGGTGGGCGGGGCCCAGCCGCAAGCTTCAGGACTGGATCGGCGGCGCGCCCGACGTCGACCCGGCCCGCGCCCTGGAGCGCCGCTGACGCACCGCCGCCACCGCGCACAGCACCAGCACCGCCACGACGGCCGCCAGGTGCTCCTTCCCGGCGAGGTTCTCCTTCAGCACGACCTCGACGACCATCGCCGCGATCACCACACCGGCCGTGACGTACGCGCCGTAGCGCCACCCGAGGAAGACCGCCAGCCCCACCACGGCCGCCGACGGTCCCGTGTCCACGACCCGCGCGTCCGAGGCGGGCAGCCCGATCGGGTTGTCCGGGCCGAGCGCGATGCCCACGCGCGCGTACACGGTTCCGGCGAGGGTGGCGACGTAGGCGACGACGAGCGTCCGCCACCAGCCCAGACAGAGTTCGGCGAGCCCGAACACGAGCAGGATCTGTGCGAGCGCCCCCCACACGGGGAGGTCGAGGGCGGGCACGAACAGGGACAGCGGCGTGCGCAGGAGCGCCAGCCACAGCGGATCCTCGGCCTTCACGGCCCCGAGGTCCTGGACGACCCCGTAGCCCCAGGGCCGGTTCTGCACGACCTGTACGAGCCCCGTCAGAAGGACGGCCCCCACGGTCATCGGCACGGCCGCCCACCACCGCCGTCCGGCCGACGCCCCCCGCACGGCGAGGTACAGCGCTCCCCACTCGGCGCGGGCCCAGCGGCCGAGGGTGTCAGCTCTCACGAATGGGGATCATATGCCCATGTTTGGTGTGAATCACCCTTTGCTGGGGTCGCTGTCCGGCGCCGACGGCCTCTCGGCCGGCTGACCTGTCGGCCGTCGGCGACCTTGCCCGCGGCCGTTACGCGGTCTCCGGCGATTCCTTCTCCGGCCCCGACCCCGGCGCCGCCTCCGCGGACGTCTCAGAGTCCTGCGTACCCTCCGAGACCTCCGAGACCTCCGTGCCCTCCGAGTCCTCCGTGTCCTCGGGCTTCTCCGGCCTCTCGGGCAGCTCCGCGGCCAGTGCGGCGGCGGCCTGGACCATCGGCAGGGCCAGCAGGCCGCCGGCGCCCTCCCCGACCTTCACGCCCGGGTCGAGCAGGGGCTCCAGTGCCATGCGGTCCAGCGCCTTCGCCTGCCCGGGCTCCCCGCTGCTGTGCGCGGCCAGCCACCAGTCCGGCGCCCGGAAGGCGATCCGCTGGCCCACCAGCGCACAGGCGGCCACGACCACCCCGTCCAGCACGACCGGCATCTTCCGCACCGCGCTCTGTAGCAGGAACCCGGTGATCGCGGCGAGGTCCGCCCCGCCCACCGTCGCGAGCAGCTGGAGCTGATCCCCGAGCACGGGCCGCGCCCGGCGCAGCGCGTCCCGGATCGCCGCGCACTTGCGCATCCACGCCAGGTCGTCGACGGCGAGTCCGCCCCGCCCGGTGACGACCGACGCGTCGGTCCCGCACAGTGCGGCGACCAGCACTCCCGCCGCCGTGGTCCCGCCGACGCTCACATCGCCGAGCACCACCAGATCGGTACCGGAGTCGGCCTCTTCGTCGGCCACCGCGACCCCGGCCCGGAATGCCGCCTCCGCCTCCTCGGGTGTCAACGCGTCCTCGACGTCGATACGGCCGCTGCCGCGCCGCACCCGATGCCGTACGACGGCCGCCGGCAGCGACTCCGGGTCGCAGTCCAGCGCCATGTCGACCACCCGCACGGGAACCCCGAGCCGCCGCGCGAGCACGGACACGGGCCGGCCGCCGTCCAGGATCTCCCGCACCAACTCGGCGGCGCTGCCCGCCTCCCGCGCCGACACTCCCAGCTCGGCGACGCCGTGGTCACCGGCGAACAGGACGACCCGCGGCTGTTCGATCGGCCGCACCGGCACGGCGGACTGCGCGGCCGCCAGCCACTCACCCAGGTCGTCGAGGCGGCCCAGGGCCCCGGGCGGCACGATCTGACGCTCACGGCGCGCCTCTGCGTCACGGCGTACCCCTCCGTCGGGGCGCTCGATCAGATCAGTGAAGTCGTCGAGATTAAGCGAGCTCATTCGCCGAACAGTACCGGCACCGGTCGAACAGAACGGCGCCACATGGCCACCAGGGGCCCCGCCACATCACCGCCACATCCGCGCGACGTCGTTGCACCCAAGATCGCCATCCCATACGTTCCGTTTTGCAGTGGATTGTCGGGGCATTGTCCGGGCATGCTCGCACCACCCGCCGTACCCCCCGGTCGTACGCCCCCGCCGTACGCCCTCGCGCCCGGGAGCCGCTCATGACCGCGACCGCACCCTCCGAACGAAGCCGCGCCGACTGCGCGTTCACCCTCGCCAGATGCCGGAACCAGCGCTTCGTCCCCCGGCACCTACGGCTCAGCCGGCTGCCGTACAGCCGGCTGAGAGCCGCGGCCTGCGCGCTGCTCCCGTTCCCCGAGCCGGAGAGCTGGCTGGACGTGGGCACGGGCTTCGCCCGCTTCCCCGAGGCGGCGAAGGAACTCTTCCCGTACACGGCGTTCGACGGCCTGGACCTGACCCACCGCGTTCTGGACGCCCGCGTGGCCGAGCGGGTGGAGGAAGCCCACGTCGGTCACCTCACCGACCCCCGCATCACGGCCCGCCTGCGCGCCCGCTACGACGTGGTCAGCATGTTCCGCCATCTGGAACACGCCCCGAACCCCTGCGCGGAACTGCGCGCCGCCCTCGCGGTGCTGCGACCGGGCGGCCACCTCCTCATCGAACTCCCCAACCCGCGCTGCGTGTTCGCCGTGCTGCTCCGCAGGCTGTGGATCCCGCACAGCCGCCCGGGACATCTGCACCTGATGCCCGTGCACACCCTCTGCGCGGAACTGGAGCGCCAAGGCTGCACGGTCGTCTCGACGGACCACCGCGCCCCGCACATCCCGTACGACATCGCGGCCACCACCTCACTGGCGCTGACCCGCCTGCTCCCCCCGCTGCTGTCCCGGGCGTGCGCGCCCCTGGTGGCCGTGGCCTGGGCCGTGGACCACCTCCTGGCCCCCGCACTGAGCCGAACCCGCTTCTCGAACGCCTACCGGGTCATCGCACGCAAGGAGCCGACCTGAAGCCCTGAACGCCAGTGACCGCAGCGCCCCCAGGGGCGCGGGGAACTGCGCGACCAGCCACGACGACGGCCGCAGACGCACGACAACCAGAGCGGCGATCTCAGCGGCACGCTCAGCCGCGCAGCACCAGCGCCTGCCCCGCCACCACCAGCACCACCTGCTCGCACTCCCCGGCGAACGCGGCGTTCAGCCGCCCGAGTTCATCCCGGTACCGCCGCCCCGACGCCGTCGCCGGCACGATCCCCGACCCCACCTCGTTGGACACGGCGACCACGGTCCGCCGCGTGGCCCGCACCGCCTCCGTCAACTCCCGCACCCGCTCCCGCAGCGCCTTCTCCCCGCCGTTCGCCCACACCGCGTCGTCCCACGCCCCGACGGAGTCCATCGCATCCGTCAGCCACAGCGACAGACAGTCGATGAGCAGCGGTGCCCCCTGCTCGGCCAGCAGCGGCACCAGGTCGCACGTCTCGGTCGTACGCCACGACCCCGGCCGCCGCTCCCGGTGCAGGGCGACCCGCACCGCCCACTCGTCGTCCCCGCCCCGGGTGCCGCCGGTCGCCACGTACAGCACGTCCGGAAACGCCTCCAGCCGCCGCTCCGCCTCCACCGACTTCCCGGACCGGGCCCCGCCCAGCACCAGCGTCCGGCGCGGCACGTCCGGCACGTCCTCGTACGCCCCCACCGTCAGCGTCGTCCCGTCCGGCACCGCCCGCGCCCCCGCCGCGGCCAGCCGCCGCAGCAGCTCGGCGCCCGGCGGAGCGTCATGATCCAGATGTACGGCGACGACGTCCGTGGTCGGCCCGAGCGCCCCCACCGCCCGCAGTCTGGCCAGAGCGTCCGGCCGCCCCACGACATCGGCGACCACCATGTCGTACATCCCGCCGAACCCGTTCTCCAGCCCGGCCGGCGCACCCCCCGGCGGCAGATACAGCAGCCGCTGCCCGTCCGGCCCGGTCACCGCGTACCCCGTGCCCGGCGAGTCCATCGCCACCGCCCGCACCCGATGTCCCGTCAGCAGCGCCAACTCCCGCCCGTCCGGCACCCGGCCGGGCTGCGGCACCCCGGCCGGCACCTCGACGGCGGGTCCGTTGTGCGGATGCGACAGCAACACCTGCCGTACGTTGCCCAGCGAACGCCCCGCCCGAGCCGCCGCGAACGCCGCCCCGGGCGTCAGATCCAGCAGCAGCGCCCCGTCCACGAGCAACGCGGTCGCCGCCCGCGCGTCACCCCCGAGCGCACTCGCACAGGCCGCGCACGGACAGTCGGGGCGGGGGAGTCCCGCGGGGGCACCGGTGCCGAGGAGAGTCAGTTCCACACATCCGATTTTCGCCGGTCCCCGAGGGACCTGCGCGCGGGGTACGCCCCGACAGGGCGCGGACGACCCGTACCGGCCCGCTTTTGACCAGTCACCCAGCCGAACGAATAGGCTCAGCGAGGGAGCCGGACCTTGATCCGGCTCGCAGTCTGCACGTGCTGACACCTTGGAGGCGTACATGGCGGCATGGACGTGGCGGTTCGAGAAGGCCGACGGGGCGGAGGTCCAGCCCGCGGTGCAGCCCGAGGAGTTCACTACCCAGGGCGACGCCGAGTCATGGATCGGGGAGCACTGGAAGGCACTTCAGGAGGGCGGCGCGGACCAGGTGCGGCTGTTCGAGGACGCCGGCGAGATCTACGGGCCGATGAGCCTGCACGCCGAAGCGTGAGCCGACGGGGCGAGGGCCGTCCGCCCTCGCCCCACGTCGCCGCCCACCACGTCACTGCTCACCCAGCGTCACCTCCACCTTCTTCTCCCTGCCGTCGCGGGTGAACGTCACCGTCGTCCGTTCCCCCGGCTTGTCGGCGGCCAGCGCCTCGGACAGGGATGTGAGGGTGGTGATGTCCTCATCACCCAGCCGGGTGATGACGTCCCCGGGCTCCAGACCGGCCTTGTCGGCCGCCCCGCCCGCCAGCACTTCGACGACGGCCACGCCCGCCGCCTGGTAGTCGTCGTTCACGACCGTACGGGCCGTGATGCCGAGCGCCGCCCGGCCCGAGTCGGTGACCCTGCCGTTCTCGATGATCTGGTCCGTGACCGACTTCACCGTCGACGCCGGGATCGCGAATCCGATGCCGGGTGCCGCGCTGTCCCCGAGGCCGGGGTCGGTGGCGGCGAGGGCCGGGATGCCGATGACCCTGCCGTCGAGGTTCACCAGGGCCCCGCCGCTGTTGCCGGGGTTGATGGCAGCCGACGTCTGCACCATGTCGGCGATCGTCGCGCCCGTACCGCCGTTGCCGCTGCCCTCGGTGACGGTCCGTCCGGTCGCCGAGACGATGCCCTGCGTCACGCTGGACGCCAGCCCGAGCGGCGAGCCCATGGCCAGCACGATCTGGCCGACCTCCACCTTCGAGGAGTCCCCGAGCGTCGCCGCCTTCAGCCCCTGCGGCACCCGCTCCAGCTTCACGACGGCGAGGTCCTGTTCCGGGTACGAGAAGACGAGCCGCGCGGTGAGCTGGTCCTCGCTGTTGGCGGTCGTCACCCGGAACGTCCGCTCGTCCCCGACGACATGCGCGTTGGTCACGATGTGCCCTTGTTCGTCGTAGACCACGCCCGATCCCAGGTCGTTCCTGGCCTGGATCTGCACGACCGAGGGCAGGACGTCCTTGATCACCCGCAGATAACCGTCCTCCAGATCGTCGACGGCCCCGACCGCCTCCGGAACGGCGGCCTGCCTGGTCGAGTCCCCCCGCCCCCGCGAGGACGAGGAACCGGAACACCCGGCCAGGAGCCCGAGGCAGGAGAGGAGGACGACGACCGAAGGGCCGGGCCGCGGTCCACGGGAACGGCGAGCATCCATGCCCCGAGTCTCACCGCGCCTCCGGCATCCGGCTTGCGCTACGCACCCGAACGAGCTGAGCCTGCCCACTCCACCACTCCACCCAGGAGCCGGCCTCGCCCCGGCGCGCTCCGGTTGGGCGTCGGTCCGGGGCCGTGTGCTTGGGCCGGGCTCGGGCTTGCGCACTCTGTGCGGGCTGTACGGGCGTCGGCCTCGGCCTGGGGTGCTCTCGGACGGGCGTCGGGCTCGGTATCGGCCCGGCCCGCGCGGACCACGGCCTCAGCCGCGTACCCCGCACAGATGCAGCAACGCCGCGACGCTCCGGTAGGGATCCGTCTTCCCGGCCCGTTCCTCGACCGCCAGCAACGCGCCCACGTCGGCCGGGAGCTCCGCCCCGTCGGCCGCCGTGTCGGTGAACACCCGTACCCCGTACCAGGCGTGCAGCGGTGCCGCGATCCCGGCGAGTGTCGCGGTCAGGTCCGACAGCCGGTCGGCCCGTACGTCGAGCCCCAGCCGATTCCGGTACGCGGTGGTGTCGAAGGCGGCCAGCGTCCCGGCCCAGTCCCCGGACAGTCCCGGCCGCATGGCCAGCGCGTCGCCGTTGCGCACGAGCAGCGACAGCAGTCCGCCCGGGGCGAGCATCCGGGCCAGCCCGGCCAGCAGCGGGTCGGGCTCCTCGATGTACATCAGCACGCCGTGGCACAGCACGACATCGAAGCTGCCCGGCAGGAAATGGACGCCGGTGTCGCGCCCGTCGCCCTGGACGATGCGCACCCGCTCCCGGATGCCCTCCGGTTCGCCGGCGAGCTCCTCGCGGGCCGTCGCGATCATCGTCGGGTCCTGCTCGACGCCGGTCACCTGATGCCCGGCCCTGGCCAGGCGCAGCGCCTGGGTGCCCTGGCCCATCCCCACGTCGAGCACGCGCAGCCGTTGCCCGACGGGAAACCGCCCGGCTATCTGCTCGTCGAGCTGCCGGCCCACCAGCTCCTGCCGTACGACATCACGCAACCCACCCAGCTTGCTGAGCCACGCATCTGCCGCACCCCCGGAAAACGCAGCTGCGCTCAGGGCCGCTCTCCGCGCTTGACCTGCGGCTTCGGCAGCCGGAGCCGGCGCATCTGGAGCGAGCGCATCAGCGCGTAGGCGACAGCGCCGCGCCGGTTGTCGTCCGGGAAGCGCTCGGCGAGCCGCTTCTTCAGACGGAAGCCGGTGACGAACGAGTCGAGCACGATCAGCACGATCACGACCAGCCACAGCAGCAGCGCGATGTTCTGAAGGGCACCCACGCGCACCATGCTCAGCACGAGGATGACCACGGCCATCGGGAGGAAGAACTCCGCGACGTTGAAGCGCGAGTCGATGAAGTCACGCGCGAACTTGCGGACCGGACCCTTGTCACGGGCCGGCAGATACCGCTCGTCGCCCCCGGCCAGCGCCTGGCGCTGCTTCTCCAGGGCGGCCCGGCGGTCCTCGCGCTGGCGCTTGGCGGCCTCCTTGCGCGTCGACGGCGTGTTGGCGACGCTACGGCGCTGGGTCTGGGCCTCACTGCGCTTGGGCGTGGGGCGGCCCTTGGGGGCCTCGGGGTGGCGGGTCTGAGTGGAGTCGGTCACCAGGGCCTTGTCGGCGGCCTGGGCCTTCTCTTCCTTCGCACGGCTACGGAACACAAAACCCAAGGGTACGGGGTGGCGGGGCATGGACGGCAGCCCGGCGGGGAACGATCCGGCAACACCAGTCGTCGTAGGGGGACAGAGGGGACGTTGCAGACGGTTCGTCCGGCGGCCATCGGGGAGGCACTCGGGCGGCACCGGGCGGACACTCATGAGCTCACCCATGAGTCCACCCGTGCGGCACCCGGGAGTCACCTACTCCCTACGCCGGAGCGGGAGCGTCAGCAGTCGTCCTTGGGGATGAGCGCATCCGTCCCCGAACAGTGCGTCAATGGATGCAGGGCCCGTACTGTGGGTTCTGTCGCAGAGCTGGAGCTGGACGTCAGAAGGGGGCGCGCGAAGCCCATGAGCGGTGTCATGAAGCGTATGGGGATGATCTTCCGCGCGAAGGCGAACAAGGCCCTTGACCGGGCCGAGGACCCGCGCGAGACCCTCGATTACTCGTACCAGAAGCAGCTGGAGCTGCTCCAGAAGGTCCGCCGGGGCGTCGCCGACGTGGCCACCTCGCGCAAGCGCCTGGAACTCCAGCTCAACCAACTCCAGCAGCAGTCGTCGAAGCTGGAGGACCAGGGCCGCAAGGCGCTCGCGCTCGGCCGCGAGGACCTGGCCCGCGAGGCGCTGTCGCGCCGCGCCGCGCTCCAGCAGCAGGTGACGGACCTGGAGACGCAGCACGCGACCCTCCAGGGCGAGGAGGAGAAGCTCACCCTCGCGGCCCAGCGCCTCCAGGCGAAGGTCGACGCCTTCCGCACCAAGAAGGAGACGATCAAGGCCACGTACACGGCCGCCCAGGCGCAGACCCGGATCGGCGAGGCGTTCTCCGGCATCTCGGAGGAGATGGGCGACGTCGGCCTGGCGATCCAGCGTGCCGAGGACAAGACGGCCCAGCTCCAGGCGAGGGCGGGAGCCATCGACGAACTGCTCGCCTCGGGTGCCCTGGACGACCAGTCCGGCATGCACAAGGACGACATCCAGGCCGAGCTGGACCGGCTCTCCGGTGGTACGGATGTAGAGCTGGAACTACAGCGCATGAAGGCGGAGCTGGCGGGAGGCTCGTCGTCGCAGCAGGCGATCGAGGGCGGCAACGGCCAGTCGCAGTCCCAGCAGCAGCCGCAGGACACCCCGCGCTTCGACAAGCAGTAGCCGACGGCCGGGGCCCACGCCGAGGAGGGCGAGATGGGCGACATGATCGTCCGGATCATGGGTGAGGGGCAGGTGAAGCTGTCCGACAGTCACCTGCCCGAGTTGAACAAGCTCGACGACGAACTCCTGACGGAAATGGAGAACGGCGACGGCCCCGGCTTCCGCCGCACCCTCGGCGCCCTCCTCGCCAAGGTCCGGGAACTGGGCGACCCCCTGCCCGACGACTCCCTGGAACCGTCGGAACTGATCCTGCCGTCGCCGGACGCGACGCTGGAGGAGGTCCGGGAGCTGTTGAGCGACGACGGTTTGATCCCGGGCTGAGCCACATCAGCCCGTCTGGGGGCACCCGCGGGGGTCTGGGGGCGGCAGCCCCCGGCGACGCGCACCGCAAGGCCCGGCACACGACACGAGGAACCTCCAGTTGGCCCCCGTCCCAAGCCCCGCAGGGAATCGCGCCCGGCGGCACCTCCAGGCGCATCCCATGGCGCTGGACGCGGCATTGGCGGTCGGCGTACTCGCCTGCATGGTCGCCGGCTCGTTCGTGGACCCGCACGGGAAGAACGAGGTCACCTGGGCCCTGCGCACCCCGGACGCGCTCAGCCTCGTCCTCATCACCCTCGGCGCCGCCGCCCTGGTCTTCCGCCGCCGCGCACCCATGACGGTCCTCGCCCTCACCGGCACCGCCTCCGTCGTCGAGTCCGTCACCGGCGACCCCCGCGCCCCCGTCGCCATGTCCGCGGTCATCGCCCTCTACACCGTCGCCTCGACCACCGACCGCCCCACCACCTGGCGCGTCGGCCTGCTCACCATGACCGTGCTGACCGGCTCCGCCATGCTCGCCGGGCCCCTGCCCTGGTACGCCCAGGAGAACCTCGCGATCTTCGCCTGGACCGGCATCGGCGCCACCGCCGGCGACGCCGTCCGCAGCCGCCGCGCCTTCGTCGCCGCCATCCGCGAGCGCGCCGAACGCGCGGAACGCACCCGTGAGGAGGAGGCCCGCCGTCGCGTCGCCGAGGAACGCCTCCGGATCGCCCGGGACCTGCACGACGTCGTCGCCCACCACATCGCCCTCGTCAACGTCCAGGCCGGCGTCGCCTCCCACGTCATGGACAAGCGGCCCGACCAGGCCAAGGAGGCCCTGGCGCACGTACGCGAGGCCAGCCGGTCCGCGCTCAACGAACTCCGGGCGACCGTGGGCCTGCTCCGGCAGTCCGGTGACCCCGAGGCCCCCACCGAACCCGCCCCGGGCCTCGACCGCCTCGACGAACTCGCGGGCACCTTCCGCAGCGCGGGCCTCCAGGTGGAGGTGGCGCGCGCGTACCAGGGCGCCACGCTCCCCGCCGCCGTGGACCTGGCCGCCTACCGGGTCATCCAGGAAGCCCTCACCAATGTGCAGAAGCACGCGGGCCCGGAGGCGAAAGCCGAGGTCAGCGTCGTCCGCGTGGGCCCGAACGTCGAGATCACCGTGCTCGACGACGGAGCCGGCGACGACGCGACCGGCGAGGGCGGCGGCCACGGCCTGCTCGGCATGCGCGAGCGGGTCACCGCCCTGCGCGGCACCCTCACCACCGGCCCCCGCTACGGAGGCGGCTTCCGCGTCCATGCGATCCTGCCGCTCAAGAGCCGTACGCGCGCGGCGGAGGACGCCGTATGACGACGCCGCGGGGAACTCACACCCACCCCGCGGCAGTTCTCGTATGACGAAGCCGTCCACCTCGTGCCCCGCAGAGGACTCCGCATGACCATCCGCGTCCTGCTCGCCGACGACCAGGCCCTTCTCCGCAGCGCCTTCCGCGTGCTGGTCGACTCCGAGCCCGACATGGAGGTCGTCGGCGAGGCCTCCGACGGGGCCGAGGCGGTGCGGCTGGCCAAGGAGGAGCGGGCGGACGTCGTGCTGATGGACATCCGGATGTCCGGCACCGACGGCCTCGCCGCCACCCGCATGATCAGTGCCGACCCGGCCCTGGCACATGTCCGCGTCGTCATCCTGACCACGTTCGAGGTCGACGACTACGTCGTGCAGTCGCTGCGCGCCGGCGCCTCCGGCTTCCTCGGCAAGGGGTCCGAACCCGACGAGCTCCTCAGCGCCATCCGCGTCGCGGCCGGCGGTGAGGCCCTGCTCTCCCCGGCCGCCACCAAGGGCCTGATCGCCCGCTTCCTCGCCCAGGGCTACGGCGCGGACGACGACCGCGACCCCGCCCGCGCCGACCGGCTCGGCGCCCTCACCGTCCGGGAGCGCGAGGTCCTGGTCCAGGTCGCCGGCGGACACTCCAACGACGAGATCGCCGAGCGGCTGGAGGTCAGCCCGCTGACCGTGAAGACGCACGTCAACCGGGCCATGTCCAAGCTGGGTGCCCGCGACCGGGCCCAGCTCGTGGTGATCGCGTACGAATCCGGGCTGGTACGTCCAAGGGTGGAGTGACCCGGAGCGGGCGTACTGCGCCCGGAGTATGCGCCGCATAAGGAAATGGACCTGGGGTCTACGAAAACGGGCTCCCCGATGGCTCAGGGTGTTAGGGCGGGCGCTCACATGAGTGGAGTGCTGCGTGTGTGGCGTGCCGTGGTGTGCCACGGACGCCCTGCGCTGTCCGCTGCCCACTTCTGCCGCTCACAGAAGAGAGACCCTGACCCATGTCCTGGCTGTCGAAATTCAGCCTCGCGCAACGTGCCCTGATCGGCCTGATGTCGATCATCGCCATCGCCTTCGGCGCGATCGCGATACCTCAGCTCAAGCAGCAGCTGCTGCCCTCCATCGAACTGCCCATGGTGTCCGTGCTGGCGCCGTACCAGGGCGCGTCACCGGACGTGGTCGAGAAGCAGGTCGTCGAGCCGATCGAGGACAGCCTCGAAGCCGTCGACGGCATCACCGGCGTCACCTCCACGGCCAGCGAGGGCAACGCCGTGATCATGGCGTCCTTCGACTACGGCCCCGACACCCAGCAGCTGGTCGCCGACGTCCAGCAGGCCGTCAACCGCGCCCGCGTCCAGCTCCCGGACGATGTGGACCCGCAGGTCATCGCCGGTTCCACGGACGACATCCCGACCGTCGTGCTCTCCGTGACCTCCGACAAGGACCAGCAGGCCCTGGCCGACGAGCTCGACCGGACGGTCGTGGCGGACCTGAAGGAGATCGACGGCGTCGGCCAGGTCACCGTCGACGGCGTGCGCGACCTCCAGGTCACCGTGACGCCGAACGACGCGAAGCTGGCGAAGGCGGGCCTGACCCCGGCCGCCCTCTCCCAGGCCCTCCAGGCCGGCGGCGCCACCGTCCCGGCCGGCTCCTTCGACGAGGACGGCAGCAACCGCACGGTCCAGGTGGGCGGTGGCTTCACCTCGCTGGAGCAGATCAAGGACCTGATGGTCACCGGCGAGGGCGCGGCCGCCTCCGCGAAGAAGCCGGTCCGCCTGGGTGACGTCGCCACCGTCGAGCAGGAGCAGGCCGCGGCCGACTCCATCACGCGCACGGACGGCAAGCCGTCCCTCGCGGTCGCGGTCACCATGGACCGTGACGGCAGCGCCGTCGCGATCTCGGACGCGGTGCGGGACAAGCTCGCGGAGATGCGCGAGGACCTCGGTACGGGCGCCACGGTCACGGTCGTCAGCGACCAGGGGCCGGCGGTCAAGAAGTCCATCGACGGCCTGACCACGGAAGGCGCCCTCGGCCTGCTCTTCGCGGTCCTCATCATCCTGGTCTTCCTGGCGTCGATCCGCTCGACGCTGGTGACCGCCGTCTCCATCCCGCTGTCGGTGGTCCTGGCCCTGATCGTGCTGTGGACCAGGGACCTCTCCCTGAACATGCTGACGCTCGGCGCGCTCACCATCGCCATCGGCCGCGTCGTCGACGACTCGATCGTGGTCCTGGAGAACATCAAGCGGCACCTCGGCTACGGCGAGGAGCGCGAGGAGGCCATCCTCAAGGCGGTCCGCGAGGTCGCCGGAGCGGTCACCTCCTCCACGCTCACCACGGTGGCCGTCTTCCTGCCGATCGGCCTGGTCGGCGGCATGGTGGGCGAGCTGTTCGGCTCGTTCAGCCTGACGGTGACGGCGGCCCTGCTGGCGTCGCTGCTGGTCTCGCTGACGGTCGTACCGGTCCTGTCGTACTGGTTCCTGCGCGCCCCGAAGGGCACCCCGGAGGATGCCGACGAGGCCCGCCGCAAGGCCGAGGAGAAGGAGGCGAAGAGCAGGCTCCAGCGCTTCTACGTCCCCGTCCTGCGCTTCGCGACCCGCCGCCGTCTGACCAGCGTGCTGCTCGCGGGCGTCGTCCTCATCGGCACGTTCGGCATGGCGCCGCTGCTGAAGACGAACTTCTTCGACCAGGGCGAGCAGGAAGTCCTCACCGTCAAGCAGGAGTTGAAGCCGGGCACCAGCCTGGCGGCGACCGACGAGCAGGCGACGAAGGTCGAGAAGCTGCTCGCCGGTACCAAGGGCGTGAAGGACTACCAGGTCACGATCGGCTCGTCCGGCTTCATGGCGGCCTTCGGCGGCGGCACGGACACCAACCAGGCGTCGTACCAGGTGATGCTGGAGGACTCGGCGTCGTACGAGGACGTGCAGGACCGCATCGAGGCGGGCCTGAAGAAGCTCGACGGCGTCGGTACGACCACCATCGCGGCCGGTGACGGCTTCGGCGCCCAGGACCTCAGCGTCGTCGTGAAGGCGGCCGACGGGAACGTCCTGCGCACGGCGGCCGAGCAGGTCCGCAAGGCGGTCGCCGGCCTGGACGACGTCACGGACGTGACCAGCGACCTGGCGCAGAGCGTGCCGCGCATCTCGGTGAAGGCCAACGACAAGGCGGCCGCGGCGGGCTTCGACGACCAGACCCTCGGGATGGCCGTCGCCCAGGCGGTGCGCGGCAACACGGCCGCCCAGGCGACCCTCGACGACACCGAGCGGGACATCGTCATCAAGTCGGCCAAGCCGGCGAAGACGCTGAAGCAGCTTCAGGACCTGCCCCTGGGCCCGGTGAAGCTGGGCGACATCGCCGACGTGAAGCTGGTGGACGGGCCGGTCTCGATGACCCGCATCGACGGCCAGCGCGCCGCCACGATCACCGCGAAGCCGACCGGCGACAACACCGGCGCGGTGAGTACGAAGCTCCAGTCCGAGATCGACGGGCTGACCCTCCCGGCCGGCGCCAAAGCCGAGATCGGCGGTGTCTCCGAGGACCAGGACGAGGCGTTCGTCAACCTGGGCCTGGCGATGCTGGCGGCGATCGCGATCGTCTTCATGCTGCTGGTCGCGACCTTCCGCTCGCTGATCCAGCCGCTGATCCTGCTCGTGTCGATCCCGTTCGCGGCGACCGGCGCGATCGGCCTCCTGGTGGCGACCGGCACCCCGATGGGCGTCCCCGCGATGATCGGCATGCTGATGCTGATCGGCATCGTGGTGACGAACGCGATCGTGCTGATCGACCTGATCAACCAGTACAGGCGGCAGGGATACGGCGTGGTGGAGGCGGTGATCGAGGGTGGCCGGCACCGTCTGCGGCCCATCCTGATGACCGCGCTGGCGACGATCTTCGCGCTGCTGCCCATGGCCCTGGGCGTCACCGGCGAGGGCGGCTTCATCGCCCAGCCGCTGGCCGTGGTCGTCATCGGCGGACTGATCACCTCGACCATGCTGACCCTGCTCCTCGTCCCCACGCTGTACGCGATGGTGGAGCTCCGCAAGGAGCGCCGGGCGAAGAAGCGGGCGGCGAAGAGGGCGAGGAAGGCGGGCGTCCCGACCGGGCCGACGCCGGGTTCGGACTCGACTTCGGACGAGCCGGAACCCGCCGAGGTCTGATGTCCGGTCCGACCGCGCGGACCGTCTGAGCAGAGGCAGCCCGCCTCAGGAGAGATCCTGGGGCGGGCTGAGCCGTTCCCGGACCGGTCGGTCAGGGACGCCTGCGGGCGTTGAGCCGGGCGGCCTGGCGGGTCAGGTAGTCGCGTTCGGCGAGGTTGGACGCCTTCTCGGCCGCCTCGGCGTACAGCCGTGCCGCCGTCGCCAGGTCGCCGTCCCGCTCGTGGAGGTACGCCGACACCGCGGCGTGGCGGGGCAGCGTGTCGTCCAGCGCCGCGAGCGCGGCCAGCCCGGCGCGCGGTCCGTCCGCCTCGCCCACCGCCACGGCCCGGTTGAGCCGGACGACCGGGTTGTCGGTGAGGAGCGCGAGCTCGTCGTACCACTCGACGATCTGCACCCAGTCGGTCTCCCCGGCGGTGGGCGCGTCGGCGTGCAGCGCCGCGATGGCGGCCTGGGCCTGGAACTCACCCAGCCGGTCGCGCGCGAGCGCCGCCTGGAGGATCCCGACCCCCTCGGCGATCGTCGCGGTGTCCCACCGGCCGCGGTCCTGCTCCGCGAGCGGCACCAGGCTCCCGTCGGGCGCGGTCCGCGACGCGCGCCGGGCGTGGTGGAGCAGCATGAGGGCGAGCAGCCCCGCCACCTCGGGGTGGTCGATGGCGGCCGCGAGCTGCCGGGTGAGCCGGATGGCCTCGGCGGCGAGGTCGACGTCGCCGGAGTAGCCCTCGTTGAAGACCAGGTAGAGGACGCGCAGCACGGTGGCGACATCGCCCGGCTGGTCGAACCGTATGCCGGAGACGGTGCGCTTGGCGCGGCTGATGCGCTGCGCCATGGTCGCCTCGGGCACCAGGTAGGCCTGGGCGATCTGGCGGGTGGTGAGACCGCCGACGGCGCGCAGCGTGAGGGCGACCGCGGAGGACGGGGTCAGCGACGGGTGGGCGCACAGGAAGTAGACCCGCAGGGTGTCGTCCACCCCGGTCGCGGGCCCGGGTGCCGGTTCCTCGTCGACGAGGTCCTCACGCCGGCGCCGGGCGGTGTCCGCCCGTCTCGCGTCGAGGAACTTGCGCCAGGCCACGGTGACCAGCCAGCCCTTCGCGTCCCGCGGCGGGTCGGCCGGCCACACGCGGACCGCCTCGACGAGCGCGTCCTGCACGGCGTCCTCGGCCGCCGCGAAGTCGGCTCCGCGGCGGACGAGGACGCCGAGCACGCTCGGCGTGAGGCTCCTGAGCAGGGCCTCGTTCAGCTGTGTCACTTGAAGGTGCACTCCGTGACGCTGGGCTTGGCGCTCAGGAACGGACGGACCTCCAGCCACTCGTGGATCGGCTTCCCGCCCGCACCCGGGGCGGCGGACAGTTCGCCGGCCAGCTCGACCGCCCGCTCGTGGCTGTCGACGTCGATCACCATCCAGCCGGCGATGAGGTCCTTGGTCTCGGCGAACGGCCCGTCGGTGACCGGCGGCCGCCCCTCACCGTCGTACCGGACCCACGACCCTTCGGGGGCGAGTGCCTGACCGTCGACGAACTCGCCGCTCTTCTCCAGCCGGGCCGCGAAGTCGTTCATGTACTGCACATGGGCCGAGATCTCCTGAGGCGTCCACTGGTCCATGGGCACGTCGTTCACGGCAGCCGGTGCGCCGCGGTAGTGCTTGAGCAGCAGGTACTTCGCCATGGTGCTTCTCCTCGTCGCTGTGCGACCCATTCTGGTCGCGTTCACAGCAGGGACGGAGCCGGTCGCGGGTTCTCGACATCGCCGCAGAGGTTTTTTCGGCCCACCGCACAGTGAGCCCGGCGGACAGACCGACGGAGCGACCTCCGGATCTTCGTGGCTTCTGCCAGTACGGCCCTGTCTCGGGATGCCGGAAGACTGCCCGTCAACCACGAGGCACAGGGGAGGACACCACGATGAGCGTGCAGCAGTACGACGAGATCGGTGAGGCGTTCGAGGGCTTCAAGTCCCTGCCGCTGACGCGGTACGGGGAGGTGCCCGGCTTTCTGGACATGGTCGGGGACGTGCACGGAAAGTCGGTGCTGGACCTGGCCTGCGGCACCGGCTTCTACAGCCGGGAGTTCAGGCGGCGCGGCGCCGCGGAGGTGCTCGGAGTCGACATCTCCGGTGAAATGGTCGCCGCCGCGCGGAAGTTGGAGGAGCGCGACCCGCTGGGCGTGCGCTACGAGGTGGGCGACGTCAGCGAACTGCGGCCCTTCGAGCGGCGCTTCGACATCGCCACGGGGGTCCAGGCGCTCAACTACGCGCAGGACATAACCGCCCTGGAGCGGATGTGCCGCAATGTGCACCGCAGCCTGGAGCCGGGCGGAGAGTTCTTCGTGCTCGGCCAGTCCCCCGACTACCGCGGCGACGGGCCGTCCCTGGACAAGTACGGCTTCCTTTGCGAGCCGACCGGTGAGGAGACCGAGACCGGACCGCGATTCCGGGTCACGGCCCTGCTCGACCCGCCCATCTCGATCGTCGCCGCCGTCCCGCGCCGCGAGGTCTACGAATCGTGTCTGCGGGCCGCCGGATTCAGCGACCTGACCTGGGTCCCCCTGGAGGTGTCCGCCGCCGGTCTGCACCGGTTCGGTGCGGACTTCTGGGCCGACTTCCTCGCTCACCCCCCGCTGGAGATGCTGCGCTGCCGCGCCTGACGGGGAACAGCCGAGGGCGGGGCCCCGGCCGGAAGGCCGGGCCCCGCCCTCATGCGCTCGGTTACGGCAGCGCCAGCATCCGCTCCAGTGCCAGCTTCGCGAACGCCTCCGTCTCCTTGTCGACCTCGATGCGGTTGACCAGGTTGCCCTCGGCCAGCGACTCCAGGGTCCAGACCAGGTGGGGGAGGTCGATGCGGTTCATGGTCGAGCAGAAGCAGACCGTCTTGTCGAGGAAGACGATCTCCTTGCCCTCGGGCGCGAAACGGTTCGCCAGCCGGCGTACCAGATTCAGCTCGGTCCCGATCGCCCACTTGGAGCCGGCCGGGGCGGCCTCCAGGGCCTTGATGATGTACTCGGTCGAGCCGACCTGGTCCGCCGCCGCCACGACCTCGTGTTTGCACTCGGGGTGGACGAGGACGTTCACGCCCGGGATCCGCTCGCGCACGTCGTTCACCGAGTCGAGGCTGAAGCGGCCGTGCACCGAGCAGTGGCCGCGCCACAGGATCATCTTCGCGGCGCGCAGCTCGTCCGCCGTCAGCCCGCCGTTCGGCTTGTGCGGGTTGTAGAGGACACAGTCCTCCAGGGACATGCCCATGTCGCGGACGGCGGTGTTGCGGCCGAGGTGCTGGTCGGGCAGGAAGAGCACCTTCTCGCCCTGCTCGAAGGCCCAGTCCAGGGCCCGCTTGGCGTTGGACGACGTGCAGATCGTGCCGCCGTGCTTGCCCGTGAACGCCTTGATGTCCGCGGACGAGTTCATGTACGACACCGGCACGACCTGCTCGGCTATGCCGGCCTCGGTCAGTACGTCCCAGCACTCGGCGACCTGCTCGGCCGTCGCCATGTCGGCCATCGAGCAGCCGGCGGCGAGGTCGGGCAGGACCACCTTCTGGTCGTCGGACGTCAGGATGTCCGCCGACTCCGCCATGAAGTGCACGCCGCAGAACACGATGTACTCGGCCTCCGGGCGGGCGGCCGCGTCCCGGGCCAGCTTGAACGAGTCACCGGTCACATCGGCGAACTGGATGACCTCGTCGCGCTGGTAGTGGTGGCCGAGCACGAAGACCTTGTTCCCGAGCTTGGCCTTGGCCGCGCGGGCACGCTCGACCAGGTCCGGGTCGGACGGCGAGGGAAGGTCGCCGGGACACTCGACACCGCGCTCGCTCCTGGGGTCGGCCTCACGGCCGAGGAGCAGCAGGGCGAGGGGCGTCGGCTGTACGTCGAGCTCCTGGGTCTGGGCGGTGGTCACGACACGCACCCTTTCTGTTCTGCGGCTCGCCGGCACCGGAGAAATCCGGGCCCGGCGGGTCAAGCGGGACACCTTCATCGACTTCTCGTCGATATGACGCTATCTATCATAACCGGTTCACGTCACTTTGACGATGGCCATCATGTCGATGTGACGTGAATCCCGGTGACGGGCCCGCGTATTCCCCAAAGGGACGTTTTCCGCTTCGCACGCCGTGTGCGAGCATGAAGAAAGACCGAAAGACAAGCGCCCGGCCCCGGAATGAATCCGCGGCCCCGCCGGTTGCACTCGTCGGCAAGCAGTCTCCGTACAACCCGGGAGAGATGTAGATGTCCGTATCGGACGAGACCAGTACCGCCACCGACGGCATCATCCTGAGTGACGCCGCCGCGGCCAAGGTCAAGGCCCTGCTCGACCAGGAAGGCCGCGAGGACCTCGCGCTGCGTGTCGCCGTTCAGCCCGGCGGCTGCTCCGGCCTGCGCTACCAGCTCTTCTTCGACGAGCGCTCGCTCGACGGCGACGTCGTCAAGGACTTCGGCGGGGTCAAGGTCGTCACCGACCGCATGAGCGCCCCGTACCTGGGCGGCGCGTCCATCGACTTCGTGGACACCATCGAGAAGCAGGGCTTCACGATCGACAACCCGAACGCGTCGGGCTCCTGCGCCTGCGGCGACTCCTTCAACTGAGCAGCCCGGCCGAGTCCGGCTGACGCGCGGAAAGGCGGCGACCCCCTCCGACGGGGCCGCCGCCTTCCCCTGTCCACGGGCCCGGTAGGGGCCTGGGGACAGGCCCCTACCGGGCCCCGGACGTCTCCGGAGCGTCCGGCAGCTTCTGTCCCGGCTTCTCCAGCGGGACCGCCTGGCCGTCCGTGCCCACGACCTTCCGGTCCCCGAGCGGCTCGTCCAGCCGCACGCTCTTGTGGAACACCTTGGCGATCAGGATGCACACCTTGTCCGGCTGCGACGTCTCGGTCACCCGGACCGTCACCTCGCCACCGCTCTCGCTCGCCGTCACCTCGTAGTCGGCGCACACGCCGCCGGTGAAGGCCACGGTGAGTTCCCTGCCGTCGGCCGTGTAGCCGTCCACGCCGACGTTCCGGGTGATCGGCGACGCGCTCGGGTCGTCCTTCGGCTCGCTCGGCCGCGGGGTCGGCTGCCCGGACGGCTCCTCGGACGGCGTGGACGAGGCCAGGTACTTCGGGTCGATCGCCGGGTACGTCACCGTGAAGCTGTCCTGCGCGCCCGGCGTCCGCACCTCGAACAGCCAGGACGGCACCAGCGCCTGCCGCGCGTCCACCTGGTGCGCGGCCAGCCCGAACACCGCCTTCTCGACCGTCACGGTGTCCCCGGCCGGCGCACCCGTCGACGCCTGCGCCCCGCAGGGCGCCTCAAGCCGGTCCTTCAGCGGTACGGGGCTGGCGCAGCCGCCGATCCCCATGCGGTGACCGGCCCCCGGCGTCGCGTTCATCAGCCCGAGCGTCTTCTCGGCGTCCAGCACGGGGTAGGAGTCCCCCTTCGCCGGCGCCTTCAACTGACCGCTGCCGCCGACCACTTCGCCCTGGGTGCTCACGGTCACCCCGGTCGTCCAGCCGTGCGTGGGCAGCCCGCCGACCACCGGGTTCGCGTTCACCACCCGCTGGGCGCCCATGACCTGGCCCGCGTCGAGCTTCGCGTCGTCCTGACCCACCGCCTTGAGCACCGGCGCGGCCGCCTTCTTCGCGGCGGCCTCACCCACCGGGTCACCCGTCGGCTCGGCGGGCGCCTTGGCGCAGACGGTGGTGCTCTCGCAGTCGTCCGTGCCGGGGGTGTACCGGGAGAACGTCCAGGTCCCCGGCGCCCGCTTGTTCACCTGGAGAGCGGGCCCCGCCCCGTCCTTCGCGCCGACCCGCCAGGTCTGCCCCTGCGCCACCGGTGTCCCGTCCACGCCGAGCGCCTCGGCCAGTCGGGCCACGTCATCCGCGCCGACCTCGCCCCCCGCCCGGTACACGGGCGCCGATCCGGGCCCGTCGGGCAGTTCCCCGTCGGCCTTGTAGGTGACGCCGTACGGGTTGGGCTCGCCGGGCGCGATGCCGTTCGTACCGCCCTCGGTGCCGCCTTCGGAGTAACCGTCGAGATGGAGCGGCGGGGGAGTGTCACCGTCGGCCGCCCCGGACGTCGTACCGCCGTCCGAGCCGCCCGACGCGCTCGCGGCCAGGTAGGCCCCACCGCCCCCGACGAGCAGTACGGCGGCGGCGACGGAGGCGATGATCGCGGGGGAACGGCGCCGGGGCGTGTCGGAGGCATCGGCGTCGTCAGCGACGGCATCGGGAACGCCGACGGGATCCGACCCCTCGGCATCACCGGCCGCGGCGACGTGCTCGTCCTCGGTCTCGCCCTTCGCGTCGTCCGCGGCGTCGGGAACGGACGTACCGTCCTCCGCATCGCCGCCGGAAGCCTCGGCACCGGCGACGTCCGCGCCCTTCTCCAGCCCGGCGTCCTGCTCCTCGGCGGAGCCGTCGGCGCCCGTGTCGTCGTTCTCGGGTCGCTCGGTGTTCACCGCATCGCTCCTTCGGCTGCGCACATGTCCCATGACCCTGACCCGACCCTGTCAAAAGGGTGGGTCCACCGGGTCGTATCCCGCATCCCCTTTACGGGGGACGCCGATGGGACGCAGCGGGGGAGCGCGCGGTTCCCCGGACGGCGCAGTCGGCTCAGTCGCCGTAGTCCGACATCGCGTCCAGCAGCCGTGCCGACCTCGGCGGGACGGTCACTCCGTGGATGCGTGAGGGGGAGACGGGACGGGAAAGGACACGATCGGGAGCGGCCCAGTGAGGAGCCATCCGCGCACAGTCACCGAGCAGTGACGCCAGGTCGACCTCCAGGTCGGCCGGAGCGGGGGCGCGGACCTCGAATTTCGTCATAGCGGAACCGTAGGCTCACCGACACCCGCGAAGAAAGATCTACTATCGGGTAGTTTCGACTACTTCAGAGTCCCGGGCGCGAAACGATAGCGTGGACTGTCAACCCAACCTCCCCCGCAGGAGACTCCACGCCGTGCGCATCGCAGTCACCGGCTCCATCGCCACCGACCACCTCATGACCTTCCCCGGCCGCTTCGCCGACCAGCTCGTCGCGGACCAGCTGCACACGGTCTCGCTCTCCTTCCTGGTCGACAACCTGGACGTACGCCGGGGCGGCGTAGGCGCGAACATCGCCTTCGGCATGGGTCAGCTGGGCACGCAACCGATCCTGGTCGGCGCCGCGGGCTCCGACTTCGACGAGTACCGGGCCTGGCTGGACCGGCACGGCGTCGACACCGGCTCGGTCCGCATCTCCGAGACCCTGCACACCGCCCGCTTCGTCTGCACCACCGACGCCGACCACAACCAGATCGGCTCCTTCTACACCGGTGCGATGAGCGAGGCCCGCCTCATCGAGCTCAAGACCGTCGCGGACCGTGTCGGCGGTCTCGACCTGGTCCTCATCGGCGCCGACGACCCCGAGGGGATGCTCCGCCACACGGAGGAGTGCCGCTCCCGCCAGATCCCCTTCGCCGCGGACTTCTCCCAGCAGATCGCCCGGATGAACGGCGACGAGATCCGGATACTGCTGGACGGAGCGACGTACCTCTTCTCGAACGAGTACGAGAAGGGCCTCATCGAGTCCAAGACCGGATGGACGGACGAGGAGATCCTCGGCAAGGTCGGCCACCGCGTCACGACCCTCGGTGCGCGCGGCGTCCGCATCGAGCGCGAGGGCGAGGACCCGATCGAGGTCGGCACCGCCGAGGAGGAGCGCAAGGCCGACCCCACGGGTGTCGGCGACGCCTTCCGCGCCGGGTTCCTCTCCGGCCTGGCGTGGGGTGTGTCCCTGGAACGGGCCGCTCAGGTCGGCTGCATGCTGGCGACGCTCGTCATCGAGACCGTCGGCACGCAGGAGTACCAGCTGCGGCGCGCGCACTTCATGGACCGGTTCACCAAGGCGTACGGGGACGCTGCCGCTGAGGAGGTCCGTAAGCACCTCGGCTGACGCCGGGTGCGACCACTCGTCTGCCACGGCAGATTCGTGGTCGGCTGCGGGTGCACGGGGGCTGTTCCACAGTCCCGCGCCCCTGACAGAGGGGCGTTCAGGTCACCCGGCGGATCAGATACGCCGTTCCTTTCTCCGCCGGCTCCTCGCCCACGTACTCCTGCCCCCGCATCGCGCACCACGCCGGGATGTCCAGCCGGGCGGCCTCGTCGTCGGCGAGGACGCGGACCAGTCCGCCGACCGGCACCTCGCCGATGACCTTGGCCAGCTCGATGACGGGGATCGGGCACAGCTTGCCGAGGGAGTCCACGACCAGGACGTCGTCCCGTACGACCGTCTCTGCGACCGGGGCGCCGAGTCTCTCCCGCACCCCCGCGACCGCCCCCGGCAGCACCTCAAGGAAACGCTCGACGTCCTCCGCCGCCGTCCCGAACGGCAACGACACCCTCACGTTCCCCTCGCTCAGCACCCCCATCGCCTTCAGTACATGGCTGGGCGTCAGCGTGCTGCTCGTGCAGGACGAACCGGACGAGACCGAAAACCCGGCACGGTCCAGCTCGTGCAGCAGTGCCTCCCCGTCGACATAGAGACACGAGAACGTGACGACGCCGGGGAGCCGTCGCACCGGATCGCCGACCACCTCCACATCCGGCACCAGCCCCGGCACCCGCGCCCGGATCCGCTCCGTCAGCTCCCGCAGCCGTACCGCCTCTTGGGCCGCCTCGGCCCGCACGGCACGCAGCGAGGCCGACGCGGCGACGATCGCCGGGATGTTCTCGAACCCGGGCGCCCGCCCCGACTCCCGCTCGTCCGCGGGCCCTTGCGCGGCGAACCGCACCCCTTTCCGTACGACGAGCAGCCCGACCCCGGACGGCCCACCCCACTTATGGGCACTCCCGGTCAGCACCGACCAGTCACCCTCGACGCGTCCCCACCCGAGCGACTGCGCCGCGTCCACCAGCAACGGCACCCCGGCCTCCTGGCACCGGGCGGCCACCTCGGCCACCGGCTGCTCTGTCCCCACCTCGTGGTTGGCCGACTGCAGACACGCCAGCGCGGTGTCCGCCCGCAGCGCATCCGCGTACGCCCGTACGCCCACCGCCCCCGCACGATCCACCGGCACCCGAGTGACGGTCCCCCCAGCAGCCTCGTGCGCGTCAGCCGCATGGAGCACAGAGGAGTGTTCGACGGCAGACACGATCAGGTGGCGTCCGACGCGCCGCCGCCCCGCCAACACCCCGGCGACACCCGAGTGGACGGCTTTCGTCCCCGATGTGGTGAACACCAACTCGTCGGCTCGGCACCCCACAGCCTCCGCAGCGGCCTCCCGAGCCGCGTCCAGCAGCATCCGCGCCCGCCGCCCTTCCCTGTAAAGACGGGTCGGGTCGGCCCACCCCTCATCAAGGGAGGCCACAAGCGCCTGCCGGGCCACAGGATGCAGAGGAGCACTGGAAGCAGCGTCGAAGTAACTCACACGGCAACGCTAGACGCCGGGCCACTGCAACGTCCCCAATAGGGGCGCGGGACTGTGACATCAGCGGCTCCGCCGCGGGGCGCGATCAGCCACAAACAACCCGCAGCCGCCAATCCAGCGAACCCCCCACCCCACTAGGCCCCCCTCCCCGCGAACCCCCGGAGGGCGTCGGCTAGGGTTTGGTCCGCATAAACATCCAAACCCCTGCCCGTCGCAGGGCGGCGACCGACCAGCGAGAAGGCAGGCCGCAGCCATACCGCGCGGGCGAGACTCTCGGGAAGGCGCTACGTGAGTCCCAACGGCTCCGACCGCTCGCCGCGGCGCCCGATGCGGCGGAAGCTGCTGCAGGCAATGACCGCGGGCCTGGTCCTGGCGACAGCCACCGGTTGCTCGTACAACTGGGAAGACTTCCCCCGCCTTGGTATGCCCACCCCGACCACGGAAGAGGCTCCGCGGATCCTCTCCCTGTGGCAGGGCTCGTGGGCGGCCGCGCTCGCCACGGGCGTGCTGGTCTGGGGCCTGATCCTGTGGAGCACCGTCTTCCACCGGCGCAGCCGCACCAAGGTCGAGGTTCCTCCGCAGACTCGGTACAACATGCCGATCGAGGCGCTGTACACGGTCGTTCCGCTCATCATCGTCTCGGTGCTGTTCTACTTCACCGCCCGCGACGAGACGAAGCTCCTCAGCCTCAAGGACAAGCCCGACCTCACGGTCAACGTCGTGGGCTACCAGTGGAGCTGGGCCTTCAACTACGTCCAGCCCGTCGACGGTTCCACCGGTGACGCGAAGACCGACAAGAACCTGTCCGCCATTCCGGACCGGTTCAAGGAGGACTTCCCGGCGAACGCGGGCGGTGTCTACGACGCCGGAACCCCGGCCAGCCGGAACCCCCAGACGGGCAACCCGGGCCCCACCCTGTGGCTGCCCAAGGGCAAGACGGTCCGCTTCGTCCTCACCTCGCGTGACGTCATCCACTCCTTCTGGGTGGTGCCGTTCCTGATGAAGCAGGACGTCATCCCGGGCCACACCAACGCCTTCGAGGTGACCCCCAACCGTGAGGGCACCTTCCTGGGCAAGTGCGCCGAGCTGTGCGGCGTCGACCACTCCCGGATGCTGTTCAACGTGAAGGTCGTCTCCCCCGAGCGCTACGAGCAGCACCTCAAGGACCTCGCCAAGAAGGGGCAGACCGGTTACGTTCCCGCCGGCATCGCGCAGACGGGCCACGAGAAGAACCGGGAGACGACAAACCTGTGAGCATCCTCAACGAACCCCAGGGTGCCGCGGCAGCTGAGGACTCGTACGAGAACGAGCTGCCGGTCAGGCGCAAGCAGCCCGGCAACGTCGTGGTCAAGTGGCTCACCACCACCGACCACAAGACGATCGGAACGCTGTACCTCGTCACGTCGTTCGCGTTCTTCGTGATCGGTGGCGTGATGGCGCTCTTCATGCGCGCCGAGCTCGCCCGGCCTGGTCTTCAGATCATGTCGAACGAGCAGTTCAACCAGGCGTTCACGATGCACGGCACGATCATGCTGCTGATGTTCGCGACGCCGCTGTTCGCCGGCTTCACGAACTGGATCATGCCGCTCCAGATCGGCGCACCGGACGTGGCCTTCCCCCGGCTGAACATGTTCGCCTACTGGCTGTACCTGTTCGGCTCGACGATCGCGGTCGGCGGCTTCCTCACCCCGAACGGTGCAGCCGACTTCGGCTGGTTCGCCTACTCCCCGCTGTCGGACGCGGTCCGCTCGCCGGGCATCGGCGCCGACCTGTGGATCATGGGTCTGGCCTTCTCCGGCTTCGGCACCATCCTCGGCGCGGTCAACTTCATCACCACGATCATCTGCATGCGCGCCCCCGGCATGACGATGTTCCGCATGCCGATCTTCGTCTGGAACGTGCTGCTGACCGCGGTGCTGGTCCTGCTCGCCTTCCCGGTCCTCGCGGCCGCGCTGTTCGCGCTGGAGGCGGATCGCAAGTTCGGAGCGCATGTCTTCGACTCTGCCAACGGCGGAGCGTTGCTGTGGCAACACCTCTTCTGGTTCTTCGGCCATCCAGAGGTGTACATCATCGCGCTGCCGTTCTTCGGCATCATCTCCGAGGTCATCCCGGTCTTCTCCCGCAAGCCGATGTTCGGCTACATGGGCCTGGTGGCCGCGACCATCTCGATCGCCGGTCTGTCCGTGACGGTGTGGGCGCACCACATGTACGTCACCGGCGGCGTACTCCTGCCGTTCTTCTCCTTCATGACGTTCCTCATCGCCGTACCGACCGGTGTGAAGTTCTTCAACTGGATCGGAACGATGTGGAAGGGCTCGTTGTCCTTCGAGACACCGATGCTCTGGGCGACCGGCTTCCTGATCACCTTCACCTTCGGTGGTCTGACCGGTGTCATCCTGGCCTCGCCGCCGATGGACTTCCACGTCTCGGACTCGTACTTCGTGGTGGCCCACTTCCACTACGTCGTCTTCGGCACCGTCGTCTTCGCGATGTTCTCCGGCTTCCACTTCTGGTGGCCGAAGATGACCGGCAAGATGCTCGACGAGCGCCTCGGCAAGATCACCTTCTGGACGCTGTTCATCGGCTTCCACGGCACCTTCCTGGTCCAGCACTGGCTGGGTGCCGAGGGCATGCCGCGTCGTTACGCGGACTACCTCGCGGCCGACGGCTTCACCGCCCTGAACACGATCTCGACGATCAGCTCGTTCGTGCTCGGCGCCTCGATCCTGCCGTTCTTCTACAACGTGTGGAAGACCGCCAAGTACGGCAAGAAGGTCGAGGTCGACGACCCGTGGGGCTACGGCCGCTCGCTCGAGTGGGCCACGTCCTGCCCGCCGCCGCGGCACAACTTCCTCACCCTGCCGCGGATCCGTTCCGAATCCCCGGCGTTCGACCTGCACCACCCTGAGATCGCCGCCCTCGACCAGCTCGAGAACGCCCCTCACGGTGAGAAGGCCCTCGCTGGTGGCAAGGAGGCCGGCAAGTGAAGATCCAGGGCAAGATGTTCATCTGGCTGGCCGTCTTCATCCTCGCCATGGCGATCGTCTATGGCGTGTGGTCGAAGGAGCCGGCCGGCACGACGGCCCTCTTCCTGTCCTTCGGTCTGTCCGTCATGATCGGCTTCTACCTGGGCTTCACGGCCCGGCGGGTCGACACGGGCGCCCAGGACAACAAGGAAGCGGACGTCGCGGACGACGCCGGCGAGGTCGGGTTCTTCAGCCCGCACAGCTGGCAGCCGCTCTCCCTCGCGATCGGTGGCGCGCTCGCCTTCCTGGCGATCGCGGTCGGCTGGTGGCTGCTCTACTTCTCGTTCCCGCTGCTGCTGATCGGCCTCTGGGGCTGGGTCTTCGAGTACTACCGCGGTGAGAACCGTACCCAGTAACACGAGCTGAGCTCACAGGAGCCCGGACACTCCGTCAGGAGAGTCCGGGTTCCTTCGTTTGCAGCAGCGCGGATCACCCATACGCCTTATCCGGCGCGCCGTGGCCGACGCGGCTTCCTACGTTGAGGCCATGAGCCAAATACCGCGTACGAGCACCGTCATAGGCTGCTCGCTGCTGCTGGTCGCGATAGGCGCGAGCGCCGTCGGCTGCAGCAGCGACGGCAACCCGCTGTCCGCCGAGCCCTACGACGCGGCCGACCAGATCGCCTTCAACGGCCCCACGGGCGACGGCGGGAAGGCCGACCCCGACAAGCCCCTGGAGATCACCGCCGAGGACTCCGACGGCCGCATCACGGACGTCACCGCCAGGGACGCCGCAGGACGCCATGTCGCGGGCGAACTCTCCGTCGACGGCACCCGCTGGCACAGCACCTCCCCGCTCGCCGCCAACGCCCACTACACGCTCCGCGTGAGCACCGAGGACGAGGACGGCGCCCCCGGCCGCAAGGTCCTCACCTTCGACACCAGCAAGCCGACCAGCAAGAAGCACCTGACGGTGACGTTCGGCCCCAAGACGGGCACATACGGCGTCGGCCAGCCCGTCACGGCCGAACTGAGCCAGCCCATCAAGGACAGGAACCAGCGGGCGATCGTGGAGCGGGCCCTCAAGGTCGAGTCCACCCCCGCCGTCGACGGCAACTGGCACTGGGTGGACGACACCAAGCTCCACTACCGCCCCCAGGAGTACTGGCCCGCCGGCGCCACCATCCAGGCCCGCAGCAACCTCGACGGCATCAAGATCAGCGACCGGCTCTGGGGCGGCAAGGTCAAGCCCCTGCGCATCACCATCGGTGACCAGGTCATCGCCGTCACGGACGCCGCGACCCACCAGCTGACGCTCTACCGCAACGGCGAGGAGGTCAGGTCGATCCCCGTCACGACCGGAAAGCCCGGCTTCGAGACCCGCAACGGCGTCAAGGTCGTACTGGGCAAGGAGTACTTCGTACGCATGCGCGGCACGAGCGTCGGCATAGCGGAGGGCTCCGCGGACTCGTACGACCTACCGGTCTACTACGCCACCCGCGTGACCTGGAGCGGCGAATACGTCCACGCCGCGCCCTGGTCGGTCGGCTCCCAGGGCTACGCCAACGTCAGCCACGGCTGCACCGGCATGAGCACCGCCAACGCCTCGTGGTTCTTCGACAACGTCCGCGAGGGCGACATCGTCAAGGTCATCAACTCGTACGGCAACACGATGGAGCCGTTCGGCAACGGCTTCGGCGACTGGAACCTGCCCTGGAAGAACTGGCGTGACGGCAGCGCCCTGGTGGGCGGCACACCGGATGGCCCGAGCCCGGCGGAGAGGGCGAACCTGAGGCCACAGAGCGTCTAGGCCGACGGGTCGGCAGCCGACCCGACGGGGCGCGAGGAACTGCGCGACCGGCCACACCGGACCCGCAGTCGCCCCACAACCCTCGGAACCCGCGCTCCTAGGCGCTCTGAAGGTTCTTCGTCCGCAGCAGGGAAGCCAACGCCGCCGCGAACTCCACCGGCTCCACAGGCAGCGTCACAGCCGCCTCAGCCCGGCTCCACGTGGCCAGCCACGCGTCCTGTGGCCGCCCGATCAGCAGCAGCACCGGCGGGCAGTTGAACACCTCGTCCTTGATCTGCCGGCAGACCCCCATGCCCCCCATGGGCACGGCCTCACCGTCCAGCACACAGACGTCGATGCCCCCCTTGTCCAGCTCGCGCACCACCGCGGCCGGCGTCGCGCACTCCACGAACTGCACCACAGGTACGTCCGGAGCGGGCCGGCGCCCGGTGGCCAGCCTCACCTGCTCGCGGGTGTTGGAGTCGTCGCTGTAGACCAGCACCGTGGCGGTCGGCTGCATTGTTCCTCCGTGACGTCAGCGTCGTAAGGACAGGCCCGTTGGGCCGGATGCTACTCCCTTGAACACCACGTCAACACCGGTACGGACAGCGAAGACACTCCGAACGGCACCCCCCGGAGTGAGGGCGGGATAAGCGACCGACATAATGTCGGTCGTGGCGACAGCAACGACAGTAGACAAGGGTCACGCGCACCCGTCGGTCAACCGACCGAACCTCACCAGCGTCGGAACCATCATCTGGTTGAGTTCCGAGCTGATGTTCTTCGCGGCCCTCTTCGCGATGTACTTCACCCTGCGATCGGTGACCGGTCCGGACTTCTGGCACGAGAAGGCCGCCGCCCTGAACTTCCCGTTCTCGGCGACGAACACCACGATCCTGGTGCTTTCCTCCCTCACCTGCCAGCTCGGCGTCTTCGCCGCCGAGCGCGGTGACGTGAAGAAGCTCCGGGGCTGGTTCATCGTCACCTTCATCATGGGTGCGATCTTCATCGGCGGTCAGGTGTACGAGTACACCGAGCTGGTCAAGCACGAGGGCCTCTCGCTCTCGTCCGACCCGTACGGCTCGGTCTTCTACCTGACCACCGGCTTCCACGGCCTGCACGTGACGGGCGGACTCATCGCCTTCCTGCTGGTCCTCGGTCGCACCTACGCGGCGAAGAGGTTCACGCACGAGCAGGCGACCGCCGCGATCGTCGTGTCCTACTACTGGCACTTCGTCGATGTCGTCTGGATCGGCCTCTTCGCCACGATCTACATGATCAAGTAGTCGGGCCCGATCCCGCGCGCGTTTCCACAAACGCACATACCGAAGCATCGACGCAGAAGATCCTGACACCGGGGTAATCCGTGAAAAAGCTCTCCGCACGACGACGCCATCCGCTGGCGGCGGTCGTCGTCCTACTCCTCGCGCTGGCGTGCACGGGGGGGCTGTACGCCGTGTTCGCTCCCGCGGACAAGGCGCAGGCCGAGGAATCCGCCCAGTCCCTCACCATCGAGGAGGGCAAGAAGCTCTACACCGTCGGCTGCGCCAGCTGCCACGGAGCCGATGGTCAGGGCACCTCCGACGGGCCGAGCCTGGTGGGCGTCGGCGCTGCCGCCGTCGACTTCCAGGTCTCGACGGGCCGTATGCCGGCCGCCACCTCCCAGGGCGCCCAGGTCCCGAAGAAGAAGAACATCTACTCGCAGGCCGAGATCGACCAGCTCGCGGCGTTCATCGCCTCGCTGGGCGCCGGCCCGTCCATCCCGACGGAGGAGCAGTACGGCCCCGAGGGAGCGGACATCGCCGAGGGCGGCGAGCTCTTCCGCAACAACTGCGCCCAGTGCCACAACTTCACCGGCAAGGGCGGCGCGCTGACGGAGGGCAAGTACGCACCGAGCCTGAAGGATGTCGACCCCAAGCACATCTACGAGGCCATGCAGACCGGCCCGCAGAACATGCCGTCGTTCCCCGACACCACGCTGTCGGAGCAGAACAAGAAGGACATCATCGCGTACCTGCACGCGGTCAACAGCGACGAGACGGTCAACCCGGGTGGTCTGGAGCTGGGCGGCCTCGGGCCGGTCAGTGAGGGCCTCTTCGCCTGGATCTTCGGGCTCGGTGCACTGATCGCGGTCGCCGTCTGGGTCGCCGCTCGGACCGCAAAGGCCAAGAAGTCATGAGTAGCCAAGACATTCCAGAAGAGAACCTGCCCGCTGAGCAGGACGCCCACGTCGCGGTAGCGGACGAGAAGAACCCCTTCGCCGACCCCGGTCTGCCGCCCCACGAGCACCGGATCCAGGACATCGACGAGCGGGCCGCCAAGCGGTCCGAGCGCACGGTCGCCCTGCTGTTCACGGTGTCGATGCTGGCCACCGTCGGCTTCATCGCCTCGTACGTCGCGATCCCGCACGACAAGTCGATCTTCGTCTTCCCGATCGGTCACCTCAACGCGCTGAACTTCGCGCTGGGTCTGACCCTCGGTGCGGCGCTGTTCTGCATCGGCGCGGGCGCGGTCCACTGGGCCCGCACCCTGATGTCGGACGTGGAGGTCGCGGACGAGCGACACGCCATCGCGGCGGAGCCCGAGGTCAAGGCCAAGGTCATGGCCGACTTCAAGCAGGGCGCCAAGGAGTCCGTGCTGGGGCGTCGCAAGCTGATCCGCAACACGATGTTCGGCGCGCTCGCCCTGTTCCCGCTCTCCGGCGTGGTCCTGCTGCGTGACCTCGGCCCGCTGCCCGGGACCAAGCTGCGCCACACCTTGTGGTCCAAGGGCAAGCTGCTCGTCAACATGAACACCGACGAGCCGCTGCGTCCCTCGGACGTCGCGGTCGGCTCCCTCACCTTCGCCAAGCCGGAGGGCCTGGAGGAGCACGACCACGACTTCCAGAACGAGATCGCCAAGGCCGCCCTGATGATCGTCCGGCTCCAGCCCGACGACATCAAGGACAAGCGCGAGCTCGAGTGGTCGCACGAGGGCATCGTCGCGTACTCGAAGATCTGCACCCACGTCGGTTGCCCGATCTCCCTGTACGAGCAGCAGACGCACCACGTGCTGTGCCCCTGTCACCAGTCCACCTTCGACCTCTCCGACGGTGCCCGAGTGATCTTCGGTCCCGCTGGTCACGCCCTGCCGCAGCTGCGGATCGGCGTGAACGACGAGGGCTACCTCGAGGCGCTCGGCGACTTCGATGAGCCCGTCGGTCCTGCATTCTGGGAGCGCGGATGAGCACCACAGAGACGACAGAGTCCCGCTCTCGCGGGAAGGCCCCGGCCGGCGAGCGCGTCGCCGACTGGGCGGACGGCCGACTGGGGATCTACTCCCTGGCCAAGGCCAACATGCGCAAGATCTTCCCCGACCACTGGTCGTTCATGTTGGGTGAGGTCTGCCTCTACAGCTTCATCATCATCATCCTCACGGGTGTGTACCTGACGCTGTTCTTCCACCCGTCGATGAACGAGGTGGAGTACCACGGCAGTTACGTCCCGCTGCAGGGACAGCTCATGTCGGAGGCGTTCAGCTCGACGCTGCACATCTCCTTCGACGTGCGCGGTGGTCTGCTCATCCGGCAGATCCACCACTGGGCGGCGCTGATCTTCCTCGCCGGCATGTTCGTGCACATGATGCGCGTGTTCTTCACGGGCGCGTTCCGCAAGCCGCGTGAGATCAACTGGCTGTTCGGCTTCCTGCTGTTCGTCCTGGGCATGTTCACCGGTTTCACCGGCTACTCGCTCCCGGACGACCTGCTCTCCGGCACCGGTGTGCGCTTCACCGAGGGCGCGATCCTGTCCATGCCGATCGTCGGCACGTACATCTCGTTCTTCCTCTTCGGCGGCGAGTTCCCGGGCGTCGACTTCGTGGCCCGTTTCTACTCGATCCACATCCTGCTGCTGCCGGGCATCATGCTCGGTCTGGTGGTCGGCCACCTGATCCTGGTCTTCTACCACAAGCACACGCAGTTCGCGGGCCCCGGAAAGACCAACAAGAACGTCGTCGGCATGCCGCTGATGCCGGTCTACATGGCCAAGGCCGGAGGCTTCTTCTTCCTGGTCTTCGGTGTCATCGCGGTCATCGCGGCGGTCGCGCAGATCAACCCGATCTGGGCCATGGGCCCCTACCGGCCGGACCAGGTGTCCACGGGCGCCCAGCCCGACTGGTACATGGGCTTCGCCGAGGGTCTGGTCCGGTACATGCCGGGCTGGGAGGTCAACTTCTGGGGTCACACGCTCGTCCTGGGCGTGTTCATCCCGCTGGTGCTCTTCGGTCTGGTCCTGGGCGCGATCGCGGTCTACCCGTTCATCGAGTCCTGGGTCACCGGAGACAAGCGCGAGCACCACATCCTGGACCGTCCGCGCAACGCTCCGACGCGTACCGCGTTCGGCGTCGCCTGGGTCACGGTGTACATGATCGGCCTGGTCGGTGGTGGCAACGACCTGTGGGCCACCCACTTCCACCTGTCGATCAACGCGGTCACCTGGTTCGTCCGGATCGGCTTCTTCGTCGGCCCGGTCCTCGCGTTCATCATCACCAAGCGGATCTGCCTCGGCCTCCAGCGCCGGGACAAGGACAAGGTGCTGCACGGCCGCGAGTCGGGCATCATCAAGCGCCTGCCGCACGGTGAGTTCATCGAGGTGCACGAGCCGCTCAGCCAGGACGCGCTGCACACCCTCACCGCGCACGAGCAGTACCAGCCGCTCGAGATCGGCCCGACGGTCGACGAGAACGGCGTCGAGCGCAAGGTGAAGGGCTCCGAGAAGCTGCGCGCCAAGCTCAGCAAGTCCTACTTCGACGAGGACGGCCAGATCCCGAAGCCCACCGTCGAGGAGTACAAGGAGATCACGAGCGGCCACGGCCACCACTGACGCTCCGCTGATGGTGCCGCGATGCGTCGTCGGTTGTCTGCGGCGCCGTTGTGGTTGGTCGCGCAGTTCCCCGCGCCCCTGAGGGGGCGCGTCGGAACCGCGGTCTCGCCAGTACTGCTTAGCCACGCCACGGTTGAAGGGCCCCGTCCGTTGTACGGACGGGGCCCTTCGCCGTGCCCCGCGGCTGGATAGGGTGGACCCCGTTGAGATTCACGTCCCGTAGTGCGGGACAAGGACAACCGACCCAGGAGCGGCTGATGAGCGCTGTGACCCCCGCTGGAGGCGACACCGCGGCGGGCCGTTCCTGGCCCGAGGTGCTGAGTGCCCTGCTCGCCGGACAGGACCTGAGCGCCGGCGACACGGCATGGGCGATGGACCGCTTCATGAGCGGCGAGGCCTCGGACGCCCAGATCGCCGGCTTCATGGTGGCCCTGCGGGCCAAGGGCGAGACCGTCGAGGAGATCAACGGCCTCGTCGAGGCGATGTACGCCCACGCCCAGCCGCTGGACATCCCCGGCCCGGCCGTCGACATCGTCGGCACGGGCGGCGACCGCGCCAAGACGGTCAACATCTCGACGATGTCAGCCATCGTGATCGCGGGCGCCGGGGCGAAGGTGGTCAAGCACGGCAACCGCGCGTCGTCGTCCGCGAGCGGCTCGTCCGACGTGCTGGAGAAGCTCGGCATCAACCTGGACCTGTCGCCGCAGGGCGTGGCGCGGGTGGTGGACGAGGCCGGGATCACCTTCTGCTTCGCCGCCAAGTTCCACCCCTCCATGCGGTTCGTCGGTGGCGTACGGCGGGACCTGGGCATCCCGACCTCGTTCAACCTCCTCGGCCCGCTGACCAACCCCGCCCGCGTCACCTCCTCGGCGGTCGGCTGCTTCGACACCCGGATGGCGGGGCTCATCGCCGGCGTGCTGGCCGAGCGCGGCTCGTCCGCTCTGGTGTTCCGCGGCGACGACGGCCTCGACGAGCTGACGACGACGGCCACCTCCCGGGTGTGGGTGGTCCGCGACGGCAAGGTGACCGAGGAGGCCTTCGACCCGCGCGACGTCGGCATCGAGCTGGTGCCCGTGGAGGCGCTGCGCGGCGCGGACGCGTCGTACAACGCGGAGGTCGCCCGGCGCCTGCTGGACGGCGACCCGGGGCCGGTACGGGACGCCGTACTGCTCAACTCGGCGGCGGCGCTGGTGGCGTTGGAGCCCACTCGGGCCCCGCTCACGGAGCAGATCCGGCTCGGTATGGCGAGGGCGGCGGAGTCGATCGACTCGGGGGCGGCCAAGCGGACGCTGGAGCGTTGGGTGGCGGCCAGCAACGCCTGAACCCGCCAGATGTGACGCAGGGCGCAGTCCGGATTCTGGACCGCGCCTTGCGCGTCGAAGATCGTGTGGCAGGATATTGGACCAGGTCATGAGTGACAGTCATGAGGCCCCGGCCGACTGTCCGGCAACCCTCCGTCCGTGGCGGGGTGCCCCGGGTGAAGACCAGGCCGTAGGCAGCGAGGTCTACGGCAAGCGCGGGCCCCTCTCGAAACCAGGGGTCCTGGTCGTTCGAGGGAGTCTTCCGTGAGCAAGCGAATGCGATAGGGCTGCTGAGCCCCGCCTCCGCACACCCTTTTTCTCTTTCCCGCATGCCCTCAACCCGCATGCCACTCACGGGAGTTCGCCATGTCTGTCTCCACCGCTGCCGTCGACCAGTCCGTTTGCACCCCGTTGCCCGTTCTGGGCCGTGATGTCACCGTCCCGCTCGTGACCGGCGGCGAGGTCACCTACGCCGCGCTCGACTACGCCGCCAGCGCCCCGGCCCTCCAGCGCGTCTGGGACGACGTCGCCGCCTACGCGCCGTACTACGGTAGCGTCCACCGCGGTGCCGGATACCTCTCCCAGCTGTCCACCGACCTGTTCGAGAACGCCCGCAGGACGGTCGCCGAGTTCCTCGACTGCCGGGACACCGACCAGGTCGTGTTCACCCGGTCCACCACCGACTCGCTCAACCTCCTCGCCGCCGCCCTCCCGGCCGGCTGCCAGGTCTTCGTCTTCGAGACCGAGCACCACGCCTCCCTGCTGCCCTGGAAGAATGCGCAGGTCACCTACCTCAACGCGCCCCGCACCCCGCGCCAGGCCATCGAGACCCTGGAGCGCGCCCTCGGCGACCGTGACCCCCACGGCCCGGCCCTGGTCTGCGTCACCGGCGCCTCGAACGTCACCGGTGAGCTGTGGCCCGTACGGGAACTCGCGGCGGCCGCCCATGCCCACGGCGCCCGGATCGTGCTCGACGCCGCCCAGCTCGCCCCGCACCACCCGGTGAGCGTCCAGGACCTGGACGTCGACTGGGTCGCCTTCTCCGGCCACAAGCTGTACGCCCCGTTCGGCTCCGGCGTCCTGGCCGGCCGCGCCGACTGGCTGCGGGAGGCCGAGCCGTACCTCGCGGGCGGCGGCGCCAGCCGCAAGGTCACCCGGCGCGAGGACGGGGGAGTGGACGTCGAGTGGCACGAGAGCGCCGCCCGCCACGAGGCCGGCTCGCCGAACGTCATCGGCGCCTACTCCATCGCCTCCGCCTGCAAGGCGCTCGCCGAGGCCGGGTTCGACAGCCTGGTCACCCGGGAGCAGTACCTGATCGAGCAGGTGCGCACGGGCCTCGCCGAGGTGCCCGAGGTCCGGATCCTCTCCCTCTTCGGCGACGACGCCCCGCGCGTCGGCGTGATCTCCTTCGTCGTCGACGGCTGGAACAGCTCCCACTTCGCCGCCGCGCTCTCCGCCGAGTACGGCATCGGGGTGCGGGACGGCCTGTTCTGCGCCCACCCCCTGGTCCGCACCCTGCTCGGCAGCGACCCGCAGACGCAGGGCGAGTGCGGTGCCCCGGACGCCGCTCCCGGCGAGAAGTCCCTCAACGCGATCCGGGTGAGCTTCGGGGCCGGTACGCCGGACGAGCACGTCGAGCGGTTCGTGAACGCCGTGAAGGAGCTCGTGGCGGACGGTGCCCGGTGGAACTACCGCACGGAGGACGGGCGTTGCGTGCCCGACACCTCCGCGTGAGCCGGTAGCCGGGCGCCCAGCAGGATCATCCGCAGGGCGCGTTCGGTCGCGTCCGTGAGGAGTTCGGAGGCCCGGACCAGGGCTTCCGCCAGGGCCATCGGCGCCGGCAGGATCGCACTGAACGCGTCCACGCCCGGCACCTCGTGGGCGCCCTCGCCGAGGGTGCCCGCCAGCACGAGCACCGGGCGGCCGTACAGCTTGGCCCGGCGGGCCACCTCGGCCGGGACCTTGCCCCGGGGTGTCTGGTGGTCCAGTGCGCCCTCGGCGGTGACGACGAGGTCGGCGCGGGCGAGGCGGGCGTCCAGGTCGAGGTGGCCCAGGAGCACGTCGAAGCGGGGGAGCAGACGGGCGCCCAGCGCGGCGAGCCCCGCGCCCAGACCGCCGGACGCACCGGTGCCGGGGCCGTGGCGCAGGTCGGTGCCCACGGCCCCCAGGTCACGGGTGAGGACGTGTGCCCAGTTCTCCAGGCCCGCCGAGAGGTCCTCGACCTGTGCGGGCGTCGCCCCCTTCTGCGGGCCGAAGACCCGGGCCACGCCGCGCTCGCCGCACAGCACGTTGTACGGGTTGCAGGCGACGAGCAGCTCGACGTCCCGCAGCCGCGGGTCCAGACCGGACGGGTCGATCCGCGCGAGCCGCGTCAACTCGCGCCCGCCACGGGGCAGTTCGAAGCCGTCGGCGTCCAGGAGCCGGGCGCCGAGCGCCTGGAGCGCGCCGGCGCCCCCGTCGGACGTACCCGAGTCGCCGCAGCCGATCAGGACGCGCCGTACGCCCGTGTCGAGCGCGGCGCGCAGGAGTTCGCCGACGCCGTACGTCGTCGTGGCGCCCGGGTCGCGCAGGGCGCGGGGCACGAGGGACAGCCCGGCCACCGCGGCCATCTCCACGACCGCCGTGTCCCCGTCGCCCGAGCCGAGCAGCGCGAAGTGCGTGCCGACCGGCTCGCCGACCGGGCCCGTGGCGGGCAGCGCGACCAGCCGTCCGCCGGTCGCGGCGGCCAGGGTGGCGGCCGTGCCCTCGCCGCCGTCCACCAGGGGGATCAGGTCGAGCACGGCGTCCGGCAGGACGCGCCGGACACCGTCCGAGATGGCCTCGGCGGCTGCCTGGGCGGACAGGGACTCCTTGAAGCCACTGGGGGCTACGACGACTCGGGTCAGCATCAGATCTCCTAACGGAGCACGGGTACGCCGAGCAGCGGCCACACCGCGACGGCGAAGAGCAGGACAAGGGCGGCCGTCAGCGGGGCCAGGACGGCGGACAGGCGCAGCAGGTCGCGCGGGGTGTAGGTGGGGGTCCCCGGGATGTCGGAGAAGAGCGTGACCGGCTTGGCGGAGGCCGGGAGGGTGTGGCAGAAGCCGGCCGCGGCGGTGGAGGCGAGCGCGGCGGCCACCGGGTTGACGCCGGCGCCGACGGCCGCCGCGACCACCAAGGGGACCAGGACCGAGGAGCGGGCCGAGCGGGACTGGAGGACCAGGTGGGCCGCCGTGCTGACCACGATCACGACGGCCAGGAACAGCATCGGGCTGATGCCCGCGGGGAGCCCGTCGACCAGCCAGCGCGCGGCTCCGGAGTCGGCGAGCGCGACGCCCATCGCCATCGTCGCGGCCATGAAGAGCAGCAGTGACCACGGGACCGTCTTCAGAGCGTCCTTCAGACGCACGGTGCCGAGGGCCGGGGAGGCCGCCACCACCGCGCCGATCAGCGCCACGACGGCGGGCGGCACCCGGTGGAGCGGCTCGCTGCACCACAGCACCACGACTGTGCCGAGCAGCAGCGCGCACCGCTTCTCGGCCTGCGACCAGGGGCCGGTGACCGGGTCGTCGCTGTGCTCCTGGATCTGCTCGGGGGTGATGTGCACGGCGCCCTCGCGGTCCGCGCGCCGGGTCGTCGTCAGGAGTACGGCCTCGGCGGCCAGGTGGGACGACGCCACGGCCAGCGGCAGGCCGAGCAGCAGCCACTCGGTGAAGCCGATCCGGTCACCGGTGGCCTGCCACAGCACCGACACGGTGATCAGATGCGCACCGGCCCCGATCAGGGTCGCCACCGCCGACAGCAGGATCACGGTCGGGAACAGCAGCGCCAGCATCACCACCAGCCGCTTGCGGTCGGCCAGCACCTTGGCGAGCGCCAGGAACACCGGCAGCGCGAGCGCGGCCCGCCCCGACGTGGCCGGCACCGCGAACGCCGTGACGACCAGGGCGGCCGTGGTGAGGTGCACGAGCTGGCGTACGGTCCGCGCCCCGCCGACCAGGAACGCCGCCGCCCGCCCGGCGAGCCCTGTCCGGGCCACGGCGGCCGCGAGCACGAAGGCGCAGATCAGCAACCAGACCGTCGAGTCCCCGAGGGTGCCGAAGAGCGTGTCGCTGCTGATCACCCCGGTCACCGTCAGGGCGAGTCCGGCACCCAGCGCGATGTACGTGTCGTCGACCGGTGTGGCGATCCAGGCGCAGGTCGCCAGGGCGAACACGGCGAGGGTGAGGCGGGCGTCGGCGCCGAGTCCCGGGAAGTTGCCGGGCACGGCGAGCAGCGCGCACAGGGAGAGCGCCACGCACAGGGCCGCGCCCAGTCGGAGGTTCAGGGTCACGTCATCGAGGGTTCACCCGGGCCGTGAGCGCTCGATGAGCCGTGGATGAAGGACACTTCACGCGGACCGGGGACTTCCCGCGGGCCAAAGACCTCACGCGGACAGGCGGTACCCCACGCCCCGCACCGTCTCGACCCGTTCGGCCCCGAGCTTCTTGCGCAGCGCCCGCACGTACACGTCCACGATGTTGGACCCGGGGTCGAAGTCGTAGCCCCACACGTGCGACAGGATCTGCTCGCGGGACAGTACCTGCCCCGGATGCCGCAGGAACAGCTCCAGCAGCACGAATTCACGGGCCGTCAGGTCCACGGTCCGCTCGTCCGCCCGGGCCCGCCGGGTGCGCAGGTCCAGGGTGAGCGAACCCGACCGCAGCACCGTCACCTCGGGCGCCCGGGCCGCCGTACGCAGCCGCAGGCGCACCCGGGCGAGCAGTTCCTCGAAGCGGAACGGCTTGGTCATCCAGTCGTCGGCACCGCCCTCCAGACCGGCCACCGTGTCCCGTACGGAGTCCCGCGCGGTCAGCACGATCACCGGAACCGACACCCGGGCCTCGCGCAGTTCGCGCAGCACCGTGAAGCCGTCCCGGCCGGGCAGGCCGATGTCCAGGACCACCAGATCGAAACCGCCGGTCAACGCGTACTCGTAGGCGGCGTCGCCGTCGCCGACGACGGTCGTGGTGAAGCCGTTGGAGCGCAGGCCCTTCTCGACGAAGGAGGCGATCCTGTCCTCGTCCTCGACGATGAGAATGCGGTTCACGTCTGTGCCTCTCCCAGGAGCAGGACGAAGGTGGCGCCGCCACCCTCCGTGTCGCGCAGCCGCACCCGGCCGCCGTGCGCCTCCGCGATCGCCCGGACGATCGAGAGGCCGAGCCCGGCTCCGGAGCCCCGGGCGCCGCGCCGGGACGTACCGCGCCGGAACCGTTCGAAGATCACCTCACCGTCCTGCGGCTGCACACCGCACCCGGAGTCGGCGACGTACAGCTCGACGCCCGGCCCGTCGGTGCGCGAGCCGATCCGGACGGTCTGGCCGGGCGCGGTGTGCTGTACGGCGTTCTGGGCGAGCTGGACCATCGCCTGGGTGATGCGCTGCGGGTCCAGCTCGGCCTCGACGTCGGCCACCTCGGCGAGCTGCCAGTCCCGCTCGCCGAGGGTGCGGGCCTTGACGTAGACGTCGGCGGTGAGCTCGGCGAGCTGGACCGGCTCGGGGGTGACGAAGTCGGGACGCTCGGCCTTGGCGAGCAGCAGCAGGTGCTCCACGATGCGGCTCATCCGGTCGAGTTCGTCGGTGACCAGCCGTATCGTCTCCTCGCGCTCGGCTGCGCTCTCGGTGGCACCGCCCATCAGCTCCAGATGGCCGCGCACGATGGTGATCGGCGTGCGCAGCTCGTGGCCCGCGTCGTCGACGAACTCGCGCTGGGCGGCGAAGGCCCGCTCCAGCCGGTCGAGCATGTCGTTGAAGGTCTCCGCGAGCGCGGCGATGTCGTCCCGCCCGTGCACCGGGATACGACGGGTGAGGTCCTGCTCGGTGAGCTGTGCCGCCGCCGTGCGCACCAGCCGCACCGGCTTGAGGATCCGCCCCGCGACCGCCCAGCCGATGCCGGTCGTCATCAGCAGGGCGACGCCGGAGATGGCGAGCAGGATACGGAACTCCTCGTTCACCGCGGCCTGTTCGCGCCCGGGGTGGAAGGCGACGACGAACGCGGCCTCGGCCTCGCCGCCGGCCCGGGCGACCGTGACCTTGGCCCAGCGGATCTCGCCGGACGCCCGGTGCAGCGTGCCCGTGGCGTCGGGCGAGTCGAAGATGCGGCGGCGGGCGTCGGCGTCCCGGTGCAGCGGAACGGCGACAGGGATGTCACGCGGCTGGCGGTACTGGGCCGGGGTCGTGCCCGGGCGGCCCACCAGACCGATCAGCTCCTCGTCCGGGTCGGCGTACTGCCGTACCAGGAACTCGACCAGCAGCCGCGACGGGTCGGTGAACGGACGCCCGGTCTCCGGGTCGACGCCCCGCTCCTCGAAGTTGGCGAACTCCCCGGCCTCCTGGGCGAGCAGCCCGTTCGCCCGGTGGTCGACGTCCCGCAGCAGGATGGACCGTGTCGTCGTCGCCACGGAGACGAGTCCCACGGCCATGACGAACAGCAGCCAGAGCAGGATCCGGACCCGGGCGGAGATCCGACGGCGCACGGGGTCAGCCGTCGTCCCCGGGCTCGCCACGGTCGTCGTCTCCGGTCTCCCGGTCGGGGGCGTCGTCATCGTCGTCGCTCGTGGGGCTGTCGGTCACCGGGGGCCGGGAGACGACCTCGTCGCTCGGCGTCGGCGTGGGCCGGGTGGGCGTCGGTGAGGGGGAGCCGCTGTCCAGCTCGACCTTGGCCGGGACCTTGGGGGACTCCGGGTTGTCGGTGAGGGCGAAGCTGGTCGCGGCGATGCCCAGCGGAATCGCCACTACGGCGGCCAGCGCCGCGATCCGGTGCGAGAAGACCATGCGACCGAGCCTGCCCCCAGTACCCGGCGGTCAGGATGAGCCCAGGATGAAGAACCCTTCATCCTGCGCCACGCGGGTCAGCTGTCCAGGCCGATGGCGAACGCGGCCTCGATGTCGTGCTGCGAGTACGTACGGAACGCCACGTGCGTGTCCGTCCCCTCGACACCGGGGATCTTGCTGATCCGGCCCGGGATGACCTCGGCGAGATCCTCGTGCTGCTTCACCCGCACCATGGCGATCAGGTCGTACGTCCCGGTGACCGAGAAGACCTCGGTGACGCTCTCCAGCGAAGCGATCCGCTCCGCGATCTCGGGAATCCGGTCCACGCTGGTCTTGATGAGGACGATCGCGGTGATCACGGCTGGTTCTCTCCCTCGGAGGCCGGAGCTGGGGCGGTGTTCACTCTAGTGGTAGCCCTGAACCGGGCCCACGCGTAGCCGAAGCCCAGTCCGAAGCCCACCAGGTGCGCCAGATACGCCACCCCCGGCCCCTGGGCGGCCCGCCCCGCCGCCACCCATTGGAGGCCCGCCCAGAAGGGCAGCACGACCCAGGCCGGGAAGCGCAGCGGCAGGAAGAGCAGGAACGGCAGCAGGCTTGTCACGCGCGCCCCGGGGAAGAGGAACAGGAACGCGCCGAGGATCGCCGAGATCGCCCCGGAGGCGCCGACCAGGGACTGGGTGGAGTCGTCGTTGGCGGCCGCGTAGCCCAGCAGCGCCAGATAGCCGCACCCCAGATAGAAGAGCGTGAACTGGACGCGGCCCATCCGTTGCTCGGTCAGCACGCCGAAGACGTAGAGGAAGAGCATGTTGCCGAGCAGGTGTACCCAGCTGCCGTGCACGAAGAGTGCGGTCGCGGGCGTGAGGGCGGCCCGGGGCGCGCCCTCGAACAGCTCCGCGGGCACCACACCCCAGCGGTGGAAGTAGGCCCGCTGCGCGGCGGCCAGCCCCTCGCCGGAGCCGTACGCCGGATTCAGCCCCGCCGCCGGACCGATCAGGAAGAGCAGGCAGCACACGGCGATCAGGGCGTACGTCACCGGCGCCGGCGCCCGGAAGGCCGATCGGCCCGCCTTGGCGAACCGAGCCCCGAAACGCGCCACGCTCCAGTTGCCGATCATGAATACAGAGCATGACGTAACCGGACGCACCCGCGCAGACCGCCTCGCCGCCGTGGACGGACGGGCGGCGAGTACCCGCCAGGCCGTAGGGTAACGAGCCACACGCACCGGGGAGCCCGGGGCGTCGCGGACAATAGAAGCCTCAGAAGGAAAGAGCACGGTCACGATGACGGTTCCCCTGCCGACCGACACGACGCGGTGGCGCTGCACCCTCTGCGGCAACCTCACGCGCTTCGACGTGACGCGCTCGTCGAAGGTCGTGGAGTACGTCCACCTCGATCTGGCCGGCGAGCCGAAGGTCGAGGAGCGCGAGGTGCTCAGTGAGACCATCGAGTCGGTGCGCTGCCGCTGGTGCAACGCCGTGGACAAGGTGGAACTCGTGGACAGGCCGGGCGCCGGCTCCTGACAGGAGCCGGCCCCGCACAGCATTGGGGTGTGAGGGATGGTGGAGACACAAGGCGGGGGGCCGGGCGACGGCGCCGCCGAGGTGCTCGACCGTCCGCTGCCCGACGGGGTACGGCGCAGGGTCGTACAGATCGTGTCCGACGGGTTCGGCGGGCTGACCGTCGGCGAACTGCCCGCACAGCTTCGGCAGTACGCCAGATTCGCGCCGAACCGCCGGGCCAAGTTCGCCGGCAACGCGATGGCGGCCGCGCTGGAGACCGATCCGCTGTTCCGGCAGCGCATCGGGGAGAAGTTCAGAGAGGTCCAGCCGGAACTCTCCGGCGCCCTCGACGCCGGCTCGGCGCCCCCGGCCGCGGACCCGCTCGACGTGGCGGCCGCGGCCTATGTTCTGCGGCCCACCGACTGGGTCAAGCTGGTCACCGCGGCCGGCGAGGAGGCCCAGCGGGCCGACGCCGAGCGCGCCGACGACGAGACCCGCGCCGAGCTGGAGCGGCTGCGCGAGGAGCTCGCGCACGCCCGTGAGCACACCCGGCACGAGACCGAGCGGCTGCGCACCGAGCTGGACGCGGCGAAGAAGGAAGCCGAGTCGCTGCACCGCAAGCTGCGGTCGGCGCTCAGTGACGTCAAGCGCGGCGAGGCCGCCCTGCGCAAGGTCCAGGGCGAGATCGAGACCGTACGCGCCGAGGGGCACGCCCATGTCTCCGCGGCCGAGAGCGAGACCCGGCGGCTCAGGGCGCGGCTCGGGGAGGCCGAGGCCGCCCTGGAGGCCACACGCAAGGCGGCACGCGAGGGACGCAGCGTCGAGGACATGCGCGTCCGGCTGCTCCTGGACACCCTGCTGGACGCCGCCCAAGGGCTGCGCCGGGAGCTGGCGTTGCCGCCGGTGTCCGTACGGCCGGCCGAGACCGTGGACGCGGTCGAACCGGGACGAATGACCCCGAAGGACATCGCCGCACGGGCGTTGTCCGAGAACGACCCCGCGATCCTCGACCAGCTCCTCGCGCTGCCGCAGGCGCATCTGGTGGTCGACGGCTACAACGTCACCAAGACCGGCTATCCCCAGATGCCGCTGGAGAAGCAGCGCCTGCGGCTGCTCGGCCAGCTCTCGCAGCTCGCCGCGCAGACCGGCGCCGAGGTGACCTGTGTCTTCGACGGGGCCGAACTGGCCGCGCCCGTACTGCTCGCGCCGCCGCGCGGGGTGCGGGTGCTGTTCTCCAAGCCGGGCGTGACCGCCGACGAGCTGATCCGCCAGCTGGTGCGCGCCGAGCCGCCGGGCCGTCCGGTCATCGTCGCCTCGACCGACCGCGAGGTCGCGGACGGGGTCGCCCGGGCCGGAGCCCGCCCGGTGGCTTCTGCGGTGCTTCTCAAGCGCCTGTCCTGAAAACGGCAACGTACAGACGCAATGCCCGAATTGGTGTAAGCCCCGGACAACGTAGTGTCAAGCCCGTGTCACACGATGTGAGTTGTGTGTAAAGAATGGCGGGTGTGACGAGAATTTTCGTGTGAGGATTTGATCTGATCACAACTGGGTCACTAGGGTCTGGCCTCGAACCTCCGAGCGGGTGATCACTCAGAAGAAGGAGTTCACCTCCGTGGCGTCCCACCGTCGACCCAAGCAGCCGAGCCGAGCACGTGTGACCGTGCTGACGACCGCCGCCGCTGCTGCCGTGGCCATCAGTTCGCAGGCCGCCAACGCGGCGCCCAGCGAGAAGCCGAGCAAGGACGAGGTAAAGGCCAAGGTCGACAAGCTCTACGAGGAGGCCGAGCAGGCCACCGAGAAGTACAACGGCGCCAAGGAGAAGCAGGAGAAGCTCCAGAAGGAGATCTCCACCATCCAGGACAACGTCGCCCGCGGCCAGGAAGAGCTCAACGAGCTGCGCGACACGATGGGCCTCGCGGCCGCCGCCCAGTACCGCACGGGCAGCATCGACTCCTCCGTCCAGCTGTTCCTGTCGTCCGACCCGGACGACTACCTGGACAAGGCGTCCACGATGGACCAGCTGAGCGCCCAGCAGGTCGACTCGCTGAAGAAGATCCAGGGCAAGCAGCGCGAGCTCTCCCAGCAGCGCGCCGAGGCGTCCGACAAGCTCAAGGACCTCGCCTCCACCCGCACCGAACTGGGCAAGAAGAAGAAGCAGGTCCAGGCCAAGCTCGGTGAGGCCCAGAAGCTGCTCAACACCCTGACCGCCGCCGAGAAGGCCGCCCTCGCCGCCGAGGAGCAGCGCGCCAGCCGCTCCGCCGCCGACCGCGTGGACCTCGGCAACGTCGGCTCCGCCTCCGGCCGGGCCATGGCCGCCTTCCAGGCCGCCCAGAGCCAGATCGGCAAGCCGTACGTCTACGGCGCCACCGGCACCGCCTCCTACGACTGCTCGGGCCTGACCTCCTGGGCCTACGGCCAGGCCGGCGTCCCCATCCCGCGCACCTCGCAGGCCCAGGCCAGCTACGGCAGGCACCTGTCGATGGGTGAGCTCAAGGTCGGCGACCTCGTCATCTTCTACGACGACCTGCACCACGTCGGCCTCTACGCGGGCAACGGCCAGGTGCTGCACGCCCCGCGCAGCGGCACGGTCGTCCGCTACGAGTCGATCAACAACATGCCGTTCATGTTCGGCGTGCGGATCTGACCCCGGCCGAACGCCTGCAAGATCAACACGCAGTGCCGCCCGAACGGGCGAATCACGACAACTCTCGCTGACCCCACGCCCCGCCCATGACCTGCGTCATAGGCGGGGCGTCACTTTGTGTGCCCGCCGCGGTCGTTGGTCGGTGTCCGTTCGCGCGGCTAGCATCGCCGCGTCCGTCGACGGAAGTTGTCGGACCTACCGCCGGACGGGCGGGAAGTCACGCCTGCGGAGGCCACGTAAGACCAACCCTCAGGGGCGGGCGGCGGCCTGTGAAACAGGAACCCGTGGTGGCATCGCGACGCGGTGCGGACCGAAATCTCCTGCCCCCGGGCGGGAGAGGGCGTCAATGTCTGCCGCGTTTCCCCCGGCCCGGGGGAGACCGGTGGCGTTCCGACACATGGAAGGAGAGCGGCTTCCCGTGGGGTCCCATCGCCGCCTTGTATCGCCCGGGTTCGACCGGGGCGCCAGCACAGCCCTCTGCGTCATGTCGGCCGCCGCCGCGGCCCTCGGGGTCGTACCGGCCACGGCCGCGCCGCAGGACGACACCCGGGCCAAGGTGGACCACCTCTACGAGGAGGCTGAGAAGGCCACCGAGCTCTACAACAAGGCCGACGAGCGCGCCGACAGGCTCCGGGAGCAGGTGAGCGACGCCCAGGACCGGATCGCCCGGCAGCAGGAGGACATCAACTCCATGCGCGACGCCCTCGGTTCGCTGGCCGGCGCCCAGTACCGCTCCGGCGGCCTCGACCCGTCCCTCGCCCTGCTGCTCTCCGACGACCCGGAGGACTACCTCGACCGGGCCGCCCGGATCGCGCGGATCAGCGCCCACCAGGCCGACGAGCTCAAGGACCTCCAGGACGCGATGCGCGAACTCGCCCAGGAGCGCACGGAGGCGGCCGGAAAGCTCGTCGAGCTGGAGAAGAGCCGCAAGACCGTCGCCGCCCACAAGCGGACCGTCGAGCGCAAGCTCGCCCAGGCCCGCAGGCTCCTCAACTCCCTCACGGCCTCCGACCGCGCCGCCTACGACCGCGCCTCCCGTTCCGGCCGGGACGTCATGCCCGACTTCGGCAGCCTCGCCGCGCCCTCGGGCCGCGCGGGCGCCGCCATCGCCGCCGCCCACTCCGCCCTGGGCAAGCCGTACGTCTGGGGCGCCAACGGCCCGTCCGGGTTCGACTGTTCGGGCCTGATCCAGTGGTCGTACGCCCAGGCCGGTGTCGCCCTGCCGCGCACCTCGCAGGGCCAGCGGTACGCCGGCCGGCAGGTCCCGCTCTCCGAGGCCCAGCCCGGCGACGTCGTCACCTACCGCTCCGACGCCAGCCACGTCGGGATGTACGCCGGCAACGGCCAGGTGATCCACGCGCCCTACCCGGGCGCCCCCGTGCGCTACGACCCGGTCGGCATGATGCCGGGCGCGACGGTCACCCGGGTCTGAGCCGGGACGTGGATGGTTGCGGTGCCGGTCTGACGCGGACCTGACCTCCGGGCCTTCCCCGCCGTACGATCGGGAAATGGCTGGTCGAAGGCGGGTGTCGGGAACGCGAGTCGTCATCGCGCTCTGTCTGCTGCTCGTCTCGTTGGTGGGCTGCGGCGGGCGGCCCGCCACCGACAGCGCCAAGGCCGAGGTGCAGCGCGTCCTCGACCGGCGGGCGGCGGCGATCCTCGACCGGGACGAGGCGGCGTATCTGCGCACGGGCGCGCGGGACCGGTACGACAACCTGCGCGCGATGCCTCTCGCTGCCTGGTCGTACCGACTGACCAGCGTGCGGCGCACCGGCGACACCGCACTCGCCGAGGCCGAGCTCCGCTATCGAGTCCAGGGCTACGACCGGGCCCCCGTCAGTGTCGGCCGCACCCTGAGTCTGAGCCTGGACCTGGAGGGCCGGTGGTACGTCGAGGCGGAGCGGCCCGCCAAGGGCTCCGCCCAGCAGCTGTGGGACCAGGGCGAGGTCGGCGCCGTGCGGGGTGACGACAGCCTCGTCCTGGGCGTCGGGCAGTCCGACGCGACGCTGCGCTCCTACGCCGGGCTCGCGGACCGGGCGGTGCCGGCCGTGTCCCGGGCGTGGGGCACGGACTGGCCGCGGCGCGTCGTCGTCCTCGTACCGAAGTCGCTGACCGGGATGGCCGGGCTGCTGGACGCGCCGGCCTCCTCCTACCGTGGGATCGCCGCGGTCACCACCGGTGAGACCGGGGCCCCGGCGAGTGCGCCCGCGGACCGGATCATCGTCAACCCCGACGCGTACGGCGTCCTCGGGGGCACCAGCAGGCAGGTCGTCCTCACCCACGAGACCACCCATGTCGCCACCCGTGCCCACACCGCCGCCGCCACCCCGCTGTGGCTTTCCGAGGGCTATGCCGACTGGGTCGGCTACCTCGGCAGCGGCCGCTCCCCGTCCCAGGCCGCGCCCGAGCTGTATCGCGCGGTGGCGGAGGGGCGGGTGCCCGAGGCGCTTCCGGCCGACGCGGACTTCGGATTCACCGGTGACGGGGGTGAGCTGGCGCGGGCCTACGAGAGCGGGTGGATGGCGTGCCGGATGATCGCGGATCGGTGGGGGGAGGTCAGGCTCGCGGAGTTCTATCGTGCCGTGGGGGCGCATGAGGGGCGGGCGGGAGCCGTGGAGGGCGCGCTGAAGGACGTACTCGGGACGTCGCTGGAGGAGTTCACGGGGGAGTGGCGGGGGTATCTGACGGCGCAGCTGGGCTGACAACGGTTTCCTCGCCCCCGCCGCCCCTACCCGTCCCATCCTTCTGGGGCTCCGCCCCAGACCCCGCTCCTCAAACGCCGGAGGGGCTGGGTTTCTCAGCCCGTCCGGCGTTTGAGGACGAGGCCCCTTAAGGGCCGAAAGCGGGGCGAGCCAGGTTTGGCGGTGTCAGGACGGCAGGGACGTTTCCCTGGGGCGGGGGGTCTGGGCCGGTACCGGGAGTGAGGGGGTGGGGGTGACCGTCGAGCGCCAGAGTTCGCGGGCCGCGAGGAGCGTGGCGAGGACCAGCAGGCCGTTGCGGAGGAACAGGAGGGTGACGCCGAGGCCGTCGCTGGCGACGACATGGGCGAACCAGACGGGGAACTCCAGGACCGTGACGAAGGACGCCGCGAGGACCAGAGCGACCGGCAGCCGCATCCGGCTCTCCCGGAAGCACAGGCACACCGCCGCGAGGCCGACCAGCCACACCATGTACTGCGGGCTGATCACCCGGCTCGTCGTCACGAACATCAGCACCGCCACGAACGCCGCGTCCGCGAGGGTGTGGGAGTGGAACCTCCGCACCCGCAGCCGCCACAGCAGCAGCCAGCCGAAGGCGACCCCGCTCAGCACGAGGGCGGCCGTGCTGACGACGTCGACATACGGGCCGAGGAACTCCACCGAGCCGTAGTTCAGCAGCACCTGACCGTCCCAGCCGTACTGCCGGGCCACGTGGAAGACCAGCGAGCCCAGTGACTCCACCTCGGTGCCCCGGTCGCGCTGGAAGGTCAGGAACGCGAAGGCACCGGGCATGGCGACGGCGAACACCGCCGCCAGCGCACCGGCGGTCAGCGCCGCCGAGCCCCAGGCGCTCCGCCTGCGGGCCGCCACCAGCAGCAGCACCGGCCACACCTTCAGCATCGCCCCGAAGGCCGTCAGCGCGCCCATCACCCGGGGATGCCGGGCCCCCGCGAGCAGCGCGGCCACGGCGACGCCGGTGACCATCACGTCGTAGCGGGCGTACACGGTCGGTCCGAGCAGCGGTACGCCCGCCACCCACACCGCGGCCCCGCGCAGCGGCCGGCCCGGGCGCCGGCCGGCGTACAGCAGGAGCAGCAGGACGGCCAGGTCGGCGGCGAAGCAGAGGACGAAGAACGCCGACGGATAGTCCAGCCAGAACACCAGGGCGGGGGAGAGGACCGGCAGCGCGGCGGCGGGCGGGTACTGCCAGGTGACGTCGTTCAGCGGGAACGTTCCGGTGCGCAGCACCTCGTACCAGCCCTGGTAGATCACCGACACGTCGCTGGTGACGTCCGGGCCGGGGAAGACGTACACCCTGAACACGAAGAGCAGCAGAACCACCCTGGTCAGGGCCCAGATCCCGAGAAGCCACGCCAGGGACCGCCGCGTGCCCGTCGTCTCCACCACAACCCCTGCCGTTCGCTTCCCGCCTCAGGGCAACATGATGTCCTGTTCAGCTGTGTGGGGGCCACACACGTGGCCGAGCCCCAGCTGTGAACAGGGGCTTCGGTAAGGTCGGCGGCGATGCACAAGACCCTGATCGTGACGAACGACTTCCCGCCCCGCCCCGGCGGCATCCAGGCGTTCCTGCACAACATGGCGCTACGGCTCGACCCGGAGCGGCTGGTCGTCTACGCCTCCACCTGGAAGCGGAGCCGCGAGGGCATCGAGGCCACCGCGGCCTTCGACGCCGAGCAGCCCTTCACGGTCGTACGGGACCGTACGACGATGCTGCTGCCGACGCCCGGGGCGACGCGGCGCGCGGTCGGGCTGCTGCGCGAGCACGGGTGTACGTCGGTGTGGTTCGGGGCGGCGGCCCCGCTCGGCCTGATGGCACCGGCGCTCAGGAAGGCGGGTGCCGAGCGGCTCGTGGCCACGACCCACGGGCACGAGGCGGGATGGGCCCAGCTGCCCGCGGCCCGGCAGCTGCTGGGGCGGATCGGGGAGGCGACGGACACGATCACCTACCTGGGCGAGTACACGCGCTCGCGGATCGCGACCGCGCTGACGCCGGAGGCGGCCTCGCGGATGGTGCAGCTGCCGCCGGGGGTCGACGAGAAGACGTTCCATCCGGGGTCGGGCGGCGACGAGGTCCGGGCCCGGCTGGGGCTGACGGACCGGCCGGTGGTCGTCTGCGTCTCCCGGCTGGTCCGGCGCAAGGGGCAGGACACCCTGATCCGGGCCATGCCGCGCATCCTGGCCGCCGAGCCGGACGCCGTGCTGCTGATCGTCGGGGGCGGGCCGTACGAGAGCGACCTGCGCAAGCTCGCCCACGACACGGGCGTCGCCGACTCCGTCCACTTCACCGGCCCGGTGCCCTGGTCCGAACTGCCCGCCCACTACGGCGCCGGCGACGTCTTCGCGATGCCCTGCCGGACGAGACGGCGAGGGCTGGACGTGGAGGGCCTCGGCATCGTCTACCTGGAGGCTTCGGCGACGGGCCTGCCGGTCGTGGCCGGGGATTCGGGCGGGGCACCGGACGCGGTGCTCGACGGTGAGACGGGGTGGGTGGTGCGGGGCGGCTCCCCCGAGGAGGCGGCCGACCGCGTCATCACGCTCCTGGGAGACGCCGAGCTGCGCGCCCGGATGGGTGAACGGGGCAGGCAGTGGGTCGAGGAGAAGTGGCGCTGGGACCTGCTGGCGGAGAAGCTGCAAACGCTGCTGTAGTGCAACGCCCATCTATTTAGGGGCGCGGGGAACTGCGCGATCAACCACGAACTACCCGCACCCGCCCACAACGAATACCCGGCACCCCACTAGGCGGAACCAGATATTCCGCACATGCTGCGCACATGACATCAAACCTGATGCAGCGTCAGCTGACAAGACGTCAAATACTCGGCATGGCGGCACTCCAGACCGCGGCCACCCTCGGCTTCACCCGCATCGGCCTCCAGTCGGCCCGAGCCACTGAGCCCGACGCGGTCGAATCCGCCCCCGCCATAGTCGTCGGCTCCGGCTACGGCGGCGCCGTGGCCGCCCTCCGCCTCGGCCAGGCAGGCATCCGCACCCTCGTCCTGGAGATGGGCCGCCTGTGGAACACCGACGGCCCCGACGGCAAGGTCTTCTGCTCCACCAGCGCCCCCGACCGCCGCTCCATGTGGTTCCGCACCCGCACCGAGGCCCCGCTCGCCACCTTCCTGTGGCTGGACGTGGTCAACAAGGACATCAGCCCGTACCCGGGGGCCCTGGACCGGGTGCACTACGACCACATGTCCGTGTACGTCGGCCGTGGCGTCGGCGGCGGTTCGCTGGTCAACGGCGGCATGGCGGTCACCCCGCTCCAGTCCTACTTCGCCGAGCAGTTCCCGACCGTGGACACCGCGGAGATGTACGGCACCTACTTCCCGCGCGCCCGCTCCATGCTCGGCGTCAACACCGTCGACCCCGCGTGGTTCGAGTCGACCGAGTGGTACCGCTTCACCCGGATCTCCCGCAAGCACGCGAGCAACGCCGGCCTGAAGACCACCTTCGTGCCCAGCGTGTACGACTTCGGGTACATGCGGCGTGAGGCGGACGGCACGGCCACCAGGTCCGCACTGGCCGGAGAGGTCATCTACGGCAACAACCACGGCAAGCGCTCCCTCGACAAGACGTATCTGGCCTCGGCGCTCGGCACCGGGAACGTCACCCTGCACACCCTGGAGCGGGTGAAGTCGATCAGCAGGGCCGCCGACGGGACGTATGTGCTGGCCGTCGACCGGATCGACGACACCGGCACCGTGGTGGAGACGAAGGAGTACGGCTGTAGGTATCTCTTCCTCGGCGGCGGCAGCGTCGGCACCACCGAACTCCTCGTCCGGGCACGGGAGTCGGGCACGCTGCCCGCCCTGGACCCGAGCGTCGGCACGGGGTGGGGGACCAACGGCAACGTGATGCTGGGACGGGCCAACCACCTGTGGGACACCGTCGGGGCGAACCAGTCGACCATGCCGGTCATGGGCATCGACGACTGGGCCAACACCGCCAACCCCGTCTTCGCCGAGATCGCTCCCCTGCCCACAGGGCTGGAGCACTGGGTCAGCCTCTATCTGGCGATCACCAAGAATCCGGAGCGCGCGTCGTTCTCGTACGACTCGGCCAGTGGGGCGGTGCGGCTCGGGTGGAGTGCCGCGCAGAGTGCCGTGTCGGTCGGGATGGCGAAGAACCTGTTCGACCGGATCAACCGGGCGAACGCCACGATCTACCGGTACGACCTGTTCGGCTCGGGCAACAAGGTCTTCGCCGACGACTTCACCTACCACCCGCTGGGCGGCTGCGTGCTCGGGAAGGCGACCGACGACTACGGCCGGGTGAAGGGGTATCCGCGGCTCTACGTCACCGACGGCTCGCTCGTGCCCGGGTCGATCGGGGTGAACCCGTTCGTGACGATCACCGCGCTCGCCGAACGCACGATGGCGCGGGTCCTCGTGGAGGACACCGCGCCATGAGCCGTCGTACCGGTACGGCCTCGGAAAGGGCGTACTACTTCTGGTAGATCGCCTCGATCTCGTCCGCGAAGTCCTTCGCCACGACGTTGCGCTTGAGCTTGAGCGACGGCGTCAGATGGCCCGAGTCCTCCGTGAACTGGGAGGGAAGAATGCGGAACTTCCGCACCGATTCCGCCTTCGACACCGCGGCGTTGCCGTCGTCGACCGCCGACTGGATCGCGGCCAGCAGGTCGGGGTCCTCGTGCAGCGACGCCGTGGTGGAACCCGCCGGTTTGCCGTGGTCGGAGCACCAGCGGCCCAGGAACTCCTCGTCGATGGTGACCAGCGCGCCCACGAAGGGCCGCCCGTCGCCCACCACCATGCACTCCGCGACCAGCGCGTGCGCCCGGATCCGGTCCTCGATCACGGCCGGGGCGACGTTCTTGCCGCCCGCGGTGACGATGATCTCCTTCTTGCGACCGGTGATCCGGAGGTAGCCGTCCTCGTCGAGGGTGCCGATGTCACCGGTGTGGAACCAGCCGTCGGCCAGCGCCTCCTCGGTCGCGCCCGGGTTGTTCCAGTACTCCTTGAACAGGTGCTCGCCGTGCAGCAGCACCTCCCCGTCGTCCGCGATCCGCACCACGGAGCCCGGCAGCGGCTGGCCGACCGTGCCGATCTTCTGGCGGTCCCAGGGGTTGAAGGCGGTGGCGGCGCAGGACTCGGTCAGGCCGTAGCCCTCCAGGACCGTGAAGCCGATGCCGCGGAAGAAGTGGCCGAGCCGCTCGCCCAGCGGTGCGCCGCCGGAGATGGCGTACTCGCCCTTGCCGCCGAGCACCGCGCGCAGCTTGCTGTAGACCAGCTTGTCGAAGACCTTGTGCTTGATCTTCAGGCCGACGGGCGGGCCGGACGGCGTGTCCAGCGCCTTGCTGTAGGCGATCGCCGTGTCCGCCGCCTTGTCGAAGATCTTGCCCTTGCCGTCCGCCTGGGCCTTGGCGCGGGCCGAGTTGTAGACCTTCTCGAAGACGCGCGGGACGCCCAGGATCAGCGTCGGGCGGAACGAGGCCAGCTCGTCGGTGAGGTTCTTGATGTCCGGGACGGTGCCCAGCTTGATCGGCGCCATCATGGGCGCGACCTGCACGAGGCGGCCGAAGACGTGGGCGAGCGGGAGGAAGAGCAGGACCGAGCACTCGCCGGTGCGGAAGAGCGGCCGCAGGCGCTCGACGATGTTGCCGCACTCGGCGAAGAAGCTGCGGTGGGTGAGGACGCAGCCCTTGGGGCGGCCCGTGGTCCCGGACGTGTACACGATGGTCGCCGGGTCGTCGGCCTTCGCCAGCGAGCTGCGCTCCTCGACCGTCGCGTCGCTGATGTCCTGCCCGAGGCGGCCCAGCTCCTCGACGCCGTCGGCCTCGATCTGCCAGACGTGCTTGAGGGCGGGCAGCCGGTCGCGCACCGACTCGACGGCGGCGGTGTGACTGTCCAGCTCGACGACGCAGGCGGTGGCGCCCGAGTCGGAGAGGATCCACTGGATCTGCTCCGGCGAGCTGGTCTCGTACACCGGCACGGTGACCGCGCCCGCCGACCAGATCGCGAAGTCGAGCAGGGTCCACTCGTAGCGCGTACGCGACATCAGGCCGACCCGGTCGCCCGGTCCGACCCCGGCGGCGATGAGCCCCTTCGCGGCCGCGTGCACCTCGGCGAGGAAGGCGGTGGCCGACACGTCCTGCCAGGCACCTCCCCCAGACTCCGTCCGGGGGGACCCCCCTTTCGCTCCGCTCACCTTGCGGGCGATCACGGCGACGTCCGGGTGCTGCGCGGCGTTTCTGCGGACGATGTCGGTCAGATTTCCGTCCGCAGGGACCTCGTACAAAGCCGGAAGGCTGAACTCGCGCAAGACTGCTGCTCCTCATAGGGCGCCGGCGCCACGACGTTGTGCGATGCGACGGTGCGGTCCATGGCTCGGGCGAGTGCTCGTGGATTCACAAGTTGAAATCCAGAGCACGACTGGACCGACCGGACGTTACCCGCCGGTATGGCTTCTTCGACAGGGGGGTCCGGCGAGATGTTCGCTGCGTCACACGGATTGGTACCTCTGCGCGCACAGTAGTCGAGCTGTCTGACGACTGGCCAGTAACCATAGGTTCGGTCGGCACTGTTCACGTATGCCGCACACGCCTACCCTTGATCGCCATGGCACCGACACCGAGGGGAAACCGCAGGACGCGCGTCCATGTGGTCAGCGATGTGCACGGCAACACCCGCGACCTGGCCAGGGCCGGGGAGGGCGCGGACGCCCTGGTCTGTCTGGGCGACCTGGTGTTGTTCCTGGACTACGCCGACCACTCGCGGGGCATTTTCCCCGACCTGTTCGGCGTGGAGAACGCCGACCGCATCGTGGAGCTGCGCACCGCCCGGCGCTTCGAGGAGGCCCGGGAACTCGGGGCGCGGCTGTGGGCCGGGATCGGCTCGGACCGCGGCGCGGTGATCGAGAAGGCGGTACGCAGGCAGTACGCCGAGATGTTCGCGGTCTTCCCGACACCGACGTACGCCACCTACGGCAATGTCGACATGCCGCCCCTGTGGCCGGAGTACGCCGGGCCTGGCACGACGGTGCTGGACGGGGAGCGGGTGGAGATCGGCGGATGGGTCTTCGGCTTCGTGGGCGGGGGCCTGCGGACGCCGATGCGCACCCCCTACGAGATCAGCGACGAGGAGTACGCGGCGAAGATCGAGGCCGTGGGGGAGGTGGACGTGCTCTGCACGCACATTCCGCCCGAGGTCCCCGAGTTGGTGTACGACACCGTGGCGCGGCGCTTCGAGCGGGGAAGCAAGGCCCTGCTGGAGGCGATTCGCCGCACGCGCCCCCGTTACTCCCTGTTCGGCCATGTCCACCAGCCGTTGGTCCGCCGGATGCGGATCGGGGCGACGGAGTGCGTGAACGTGGGGCACTTCGCCGGGTCGGGGAAGCCCTGGGCGCTGGAGTGGTGAGGTGCGGGTGAAGTCGGCTGGTCGGACGCGCGGTAGCCTTCACGCTGCGCACGCGTGCGCACCACGACTTCATACCGGCCGCTTCTGGAGGAGCCACGGCGATGGCGGAACACACCAGCTCGAGCATCACGATCGAGGCGGCACCGGCCGATGTCATGGGGGTGATCGCCGACTTCGCGCGCTACCCCGACTGGACCGGTGAGGTGAAGGAGGCGGAGGTCCTCAAGACCGACGACCAGGGCCGGGCCGAGCAGGTCCGGCTCGTCATGGACGCCGGCGCGATCAAGGACGACCAGGTGCTGGGATACACCTGGACCGGCGAGAACGAGGTGTCCTGGACGCTGGTGAAGTCCCAGATGCTGCGCTCGCTCGACGGCTCGTACATCCTGAAGCCGGCCGGGGCGGGGGCGACCGAGGTCACGTACCTGCTGACGGTGGACGTCAAGATCCCGATGCTGGGCATGATCAAGCGCAAGGCCGAGAAGGTCATCATCGACCGGGCGCTGGCCGGGCTGAAGAAGCGGGTCGAGTCGGGCAAGTAGGCGGTTCACCGAGGGTGCGCGGGGGTACGCGGTAGCGCCGGGTACCTCCCAACCGACCTGAACCCCCACGTCCGTTACGGTTCACCCCCATGCGCACCATCCTGATCACGGGCCCGGGCGGCAGCGGCCGTACAACCGTCGCCGCCGCCACCGCGCTGACGGCAGCGGCCCACGGCACCAGAACCCTGGTCCTCAGCGCCGACCGCACCGACACCCTGGGCGCGGCACTCGGCGCCGGCACCGGGCCGGCCCCGACCCGGATCGCCCCGAACCTCACCGCCTGGCGTCCCGACGCCGCCGTCGGGTTCCGGGACGACCTCGCCGCCTTCCAGGAACGAGCCTCCTCCGCCCTCGACCTCCTCGGTGCCTCCCGGCTCGACCCGGAAGAGGTCACCCCCCTCCCCGGTGCCGAGGAACTCGCGCTGCTGCGGGCCCTGCGGGACGCCGCGCTCGCCGAGGCGCACGACCTCCTCGTCGTCGACCTGCCGGCCACCCCGCACGCCCTCGCCCTGCTCGCGCTCCCCGAAGAGCTGCGCCGCTATCTGCGCCGGCTACTCCCGCCCGAGCGGCAGGCCGCCCGTGCGCTGCGGCCCGTTCTGGGGCGGCTGGCCGGCGTGCCGATGCCCGCGGAGTGGCTGTACGAGACCGCGGCCCGCTGGGACCTCGACCTCGCCGCCGTCGAGTCCGTCGTCGCCGACCGCCACACCGTCGTACGGCTGGTCGCCGAGCCCGGTCCGGGCGGCGCCGACGCCGTGCGGTCCGCCACGCTCGCCCTCGCCCTGCGCGGCCTGCGCCCCGACCTGCTGGTGGCCAACCGGGTCCTGCCGGAGGCGGAGGCGGGGGCGGGCAGCTGGCTCGCCGGGCCCGTCGCCCAGCAGCGCAAGGTCCTGGAGGAATGGCGGACGGAGGGCCACGACGTCCACGGCGTCGCCCACCTCGGGCGGGACCCGCGCGGCGCCGACGACCTCGCCGACCTCGCCGTGCCCGCCGTCAACGACACGTCGTCCACCGTCGAGTGGCCCGTCACCGACCGGCTCGCCGAGGACGGCGTCCTCGTCTGGCACGTCCCGCTGCCGGGCGCCGTACGCGACGAGCTCGACCTCATCCGGCGCGGCGACGAACTCGTCGTCACCGCAGGGCAGTTCCGGCGTATCGTGCCGCTGCCGTCGGCCCTGCGCCGGTGCGGCGTGGACGGGGCCGGGCTGCGCGACGGCGAGCTGCGGATCCGGTTCGCGCCGGACCCCGATCTCTGGCCGGGCGCACGGTGAAGCAGGTACGCCCGTTCGGGTAACGTCGTAGAGACGAACCGTAGTCAGGAGTCCGTCATGAGCGAAGAGCTCCCCCCGTCAGACGCCGGTCAGCACGAGGCGATCGACGAGGCACGGGCGACCGACGCCGACGCCTGGGCGACGGCGTGCGCCGAGGACCTCGCGGAGGAGAAGGCGCGCCGCCGTGCCGAGCACGGTCAGCCGCCGGGCGCGGCCGCCGAGGAACTGCGCAAGCTCGTCGACGCTGTCGCGGACAAGCTGTCGACCCTCCAGTCCCCGCTGCTCGGCGCGGTCGCCGGACCCGCCGCCCAGCAGGTGGTCAAGCAGGTCGTGGAGCAGGCCAAGGCCGCCGTCGAGCCCGTCATCGAGCGCAACCCGGACGTCTTCGACCACCTGGCCGCGGCCGGCACCGAACTCCTCGCCGCCTACCGCTCCGCGGTCCAGGCCCAGGAACGCCGCTGGACCACCCGGGAGACGGGCGGGCACGACCTGGACGAGCGCCCGGACCGGGGCGACGACGCCGGTCCCGGCGAGCGCATCGACCTGGACTGATGCCCCGGATTCCACGGATCCTCAATTGATCGGAGCCCTGCTCGTTCGGGGCGCCCGCCGGCCCCGTCCGCCGGGCGGACGACGGGTCCCCGACGGCAGGGGCTCGGGTACCGTTGGCCGTAGCGGGGCTCGACCGAAACTGAGGGATTCATGGGACTCACCATCGGCGTCGACATCGGCGGCACGAAGATCGCGGCCGGCGTGGTCGACGAGGAAGGCAACATCCTCTCGACCCACAAGGTGCCGACCCCGGGCACGCCCGAGGGGATCGTGGACGCCATCGCCTCCGCGGTGGAGGGCGCGCGTGCCGGGCACGAGATCGTCGGCGTGGGTATCGGTGCGGCCGGTTACGTCAACCGTCAGCGCTCGGAGGTCTATTTCGCCCCCAACATCGACTGGCGCAACGAGCCGCTGAAGGCGAAGGTCGAGGCCCGCGTCGGCCTTCCGGTCGTCGTGGAGAACGACGCCAACGCGGCGGCGTGGGGCGAGTACAAGTTCGGCGCCGGCAAGGGCCACCGCAACGTCATCTGCATCACCCTGGGTACCGGCCTCGGCGGCGGCATCATCATCGGCAACAAGCTGCGCCGCGGGCACTACGGCGTGGCCGCCGAGTTCGGCCACATCCGCATGGTGCCGGACGGCCTGCTGTGCGGCTGCGGCTCGCAGGGCTGCTGGGAGCAGTACGCCTCCGGACGCGCCCTGGTCAGATACGCCAAGCAGCGCGCCAACGCCACCCCGGAGCACGCCGAGATCCTGCTCGGCCTGGGCGACGGCAGCCCCGAGGGCATCGAGGGCAAGCACATCTCCATGGCCGCCCGCCAGGGTGACCCGGTCGCCGTCGACTCCTACCGCGAGCTCGCCCGCTGGGCCGGCGCCGGCCTCGCCGACCTGGCCTCCCTGTTCGACCCGTCCGCCTTCATCGTCGGCGGCGGCCTCTCGGACGAGGGCGAACTGGTCCTCGACCCCATCCGCAAGTCCTACAAGCGCTGGCTGGTAGGCGGCAACTGGCGCCCGGTCGCCGACGTCATCGCGGCCCAGCTGGGCAACAAGGCGGGGCTGGTGGGCGCGGCGGACCTGGCCCGCGAGCCCGACCCGATCATGTAAGACCTGCCCTTCGGGCAACGGGGACCGTGCCCACCTTCAGGGGCGCGAGGCTGTATCGATGTGCGGCTCCGCCGCGTGCGCGCGACAAGGCACGACCAACCGGCAGTCGCGCACGAGCCTCGCGCCCCGAGCCATGGGGCGTACATTGATCCACATGGCGCTGCTGCCCGACTTCCACACAGAGCCCGACGGTTCCGCGGTCATCCGGGTCCTCAGCTACAACATCCGCTCGATGCGTGACGACACCACCGCCCTCGCCCGCGTCATCGACGCCTGCGCCCCCGACCTGGTCCTCGTCCAGGAAGCCCCCCGCTTCTTCCGCTGGCGCAAGAAACTCTCCCGCCTGGCCAGCGCGGCGAACCTCGTCATCCTCACCGGCGGGGCCACGGCCGCGGGCCCGGCGATCCTCTGCAACCTGAGGGCCACGGTGGAGCGCACGGAGGACGTACTCCTCCCCCTCACCCCCGGACTCCACCGGCGCGGCTTCGCCACGGCAGTGGTCCGGTTCGGCGGCGCCCGCCTGGGCCTTGTGAGCTGCCACCTCTCCTTGCAGCAGGCCGAACGCCACAAGCAGGGCGGCATGCTGCTCGACCGCCTCGCCGCCCTGGGCGTCGAGCACGCCGTCGCGGGCGGCGACCTGAACGAACGTCCCGCCGGCCGCACCTTCCGCCGCATGGCCGACAGCCTCCAGGACTGCTGGGCCACCGCCCCCTGGGGCAGCGAGTACACCTCGACCCCGGTCGACCCCCATCAGCGCATCGACGCGATCTTCGCCACCAAGGGCGTCGAGGTACTCGGCTGCGGTGTCCCCGCGGGCCACCCCGGTGTGACGGAGACAGACCTGAGGGCGGCCACGGACCACCTTCCGGTCCTGGCCGCCCTCAAGGTTCCGGCGTCCTAGAGCGTCTTGGCGAGCCTCAGACGACCGCACCCCGTCCCGGATCGTCGTCGTCCTCGTCGTCCGTCTTCATTCGCATCACCAACGTGGCGAACCCGCCCAGGAACCCGCCGATGCCCAGCGTCGCCAGCCACCACGTCATGTCCCAGCCGAGCAGAACGGCGAGCAGCAGCAGGATCGGCCCGCCGATCACCCCGAGCCAGGCGAACTTCGCGGTCGCGTCGGCGGCGGGCAGCGGCGGCGGCTCCGGCGGGACGAAGTGGCCCTCGTCGTCGGCGTCGAAGTCCTCCTCGGCCGGCTCGGGCACGCTGTAGTCGCGCGGGCCGACGCCGGGGGCGAAGGAGACGGAGCTGCCCAGCGGCTGGACCGGCTTGTCCTCCCGGTCCTCCCTGGGCTCGTCGGCCTGCTTGGCCTTCGCGCCGGTCTCGCCCTTCTCGTGCCCGCGGTCCTCGTCCGTCCCGCCGCTCGCCCCGTCGTTCGTGTCGGGCTCCAGCAACGCCAGGTCCTCCACCGACTTGAACGGCTTCGAGCCCGGCGGGTCCGGCGGCTCGTCGCCGTACCCGGCGACGATCGCGGCCCAGGCGGCGTCCTCGTCGAACGGGACGTGCTGCTCTTCCGGCTCGCGATCGTCGCGGTCATCACGCCTCTCGCGGTCGGAGTCGTGCTCAGCCACGGGCAGTCGTCCCTTCCTTGCCGACGCCGGTCGCGACCCGGTCGATGAAGCCGATGCTCTGCTCGAAGATCCGGTCCGCCTCATGGTCCAACGTCGCCACGTGGTAGCTCTGTTCCAGCACGATCTCCGTTACGTCAGTGGATGACACGCGGCTCAGGATCCGGGCCGGGTCCACCGACGGCACTGTGTGGTCCTGCGCGCTGCGCACCACCAGCAGCGGTTGGGTGACCTGTGGCAACTCGCCGTCGACCAGCCGCAAGAAGGTCCGCAGCGAGTGGGCCGCGTGCAGCGGCACCCGGCCGTACCCGATCTCGACGCCGTCCTGCCTCGCGATGTCGCCGACGATCCCCGGCACCGTACGCACGAAGTGGCGGGACAGCGGAAGCGTGTACGCGGCCAGGCCGTGCACCTTGTTCGCCGGGTTGACGACCAGCACGCCCGCGACGCCCTCGCCGTGCTTCGCGGCGAGCCGCAGGGCCAGGGCGCCGCCCATGGCGAGGCCGGCCACGAAGACCCGCGCGCAGCGGTCACGCAGATTGCGCAGCTCGCGGTCCACCTCGGCGTACCAGTCCTGCCAGCCGGTGAGCCGCATGTCCTCCCAGCGTGTGCCGTGTCCGGGCAGCAGCGGCAGCGAGACGGTGAACCCGCGCTCGGCCAGAGACCGCGCCCACGGGCGCAGCGACTGGGGAGAAGAGGTGAAGCCGTGGCAGAGGAGAACCCCGGTCTCCCCGCCCTCGTGGCGGTACGGCTCGGCTCCAGGAAGGACCGGCACCTTACGGTCTCCTGTTCGTGAGAGGACGGACATGGACGAGAGCCATGTGTGGTTCACCGTACGCGACCGCACTGACACCGACCAGGGCCGTCGGACTCATTGACAGTGCTCCGGGTTAAGGTCTGATCGACAGACACAGGAGGCACTCGGTTGTTGTACGGCGCGATGAAGGTGGCCATCGGGGGACCGTTGAAGGTCGCCTTCAGGCCCTGGGTGGAAGGCCTGGAGAACGTTCCCGCCGAGGGCGCCGCGATCCTGGCGAGCAACCACCTCTCCTTTTCGGACTCGTTCTTCCTGCCCGCGGTCCTCGACCGCAAGGTGACCTTCATCGCGAAGGCCGAGTACTTCACGACCCCCGGCGTCAAAGGCCGGATGACGGCCGCGTTCTTCAAGGGCGTCGGCCAGCTGCCCGTGGACCGCTCAGGGGCGCGCGGGGCGGGCGAGGCGGCCATCAAGAGCGGCATAGAGGTCCTTGAGAGCGGTGAGTTGTTCGGTATCTATCCGGAGGGCACGCGTTCGCCCGACGGCCGGCTCTACCGGGGCAAGCCCGGCGGCCTCGCGCGCGTGGCGCTCGCCACCGGAGCACCGGTCATCCCGGTCGCGATGATCGACACGGAGAAGATCCAGCCGCCGGGCAAGGTCATGCCCAAGCTCATGCGGCCCGGCATCCGGATCGGCGAGCCCCTGGACTTCAGCCGGTACCAGGGCATGGAGCACGACCGCTTCGTGCTGCGCGCGCTGACCGACGAGGTCATGTACGAGATCATGAAGCTCTCCGGCCAGGAGTACGTCGACATCTACGCGACGGCCGCCAAGCGGCAGATCGCGGATGCGGCGAAGGCGGAGAAGGAACAGGCCAAGAAGGAACAGGCCAAGAAGCCGAAGAAGGCGGACGAGGAGCGGTCGGGGGCCTAGGCAGGGCACTCTGGGCGAGCGACTCGAAAACAGGGGTGGGGGGAATGGCCAAGCGCGAGCGGGTCATGAGGATGTCCGTCGAGCAGCCACTGTGGCGTGCGCTGGCCGGCTACCGCGTGCTGACCATGGTGTACGCGATCGGGCTGTTCATCAGCGCCCACGACGAGGTCGCCCGCCCCTGGGTGGCCATCGCCTACTACGCCGTACTGGCGGTGTGGACCCTGGCCACCCTGCCCAGGGTCGCGAACGCCGCGAGCTGCACCAAGCGCTTCCTCGCCGTGGACCTCACCGTCGCCCTGGCCGGCATCCTGCTCACCCGCCTCGCCGAGACGCCCGCGCGCATCGAGGCCGGGGCGCCGACCCTGCCGTCGATCTGGACCGCGGGCGCCGTGCTCGCGTTCGCCATCAAGGGCGGCTGGCGCTGGGCCGCCTTCGCCTCCACGCTGGTCGCCGCCGCCAACCTGGTCCACCGCTCCGGCGTACCGACCCGCGACACCGTCCACATGGTGCTGCTCGTCTGGATCGCCTCCATCGCCATCGGCTACGTCGTCGAGGTCGCCCGCGCCTCCGAGCGCACCCTGGCCCGCGCCCTGGAGATCGAGGCGGCGACGCGTGAGCGGGAGCGGCTCGCCCGGGACATCCACGACAGCGTGCTCCAGGTGCTGGCGATGGTGCAGCGGCGCGGCGCCGTCATCGGTGGTGAGGCGGCCGAACTGGGCCGGATGGCCGGCGAGCAGGAGGTCGCGCTGCGCACCCTGGTCTCGGGTGGGCTGGTGCCCGTGTCGCGCGTGTCGCGGGACGCCGCCGAGGGTGCCGTCGTGGTCGCCGTGGAGGAGGCGGACGACTCCGCCGGTCCCGTCGATCTCCGTGCGCTGCTCGCCCCGCACGCCGGTGCGAAGGTCAGTCTCGCCGAGCCCGGAGCGCCCGTGGTCCTGTCCCCGGCCGCCGCGCGGGAGCTGGCCGCGGCCGTGGGAGCCGCCCTGGACAACGTCCGCAAGCACGCGGGGGAGGACGCACGCGCGTGGATCCTCGTCGAGGACGAGCCCGACGAGGTGATCGTCACCGTACGGGACGACGGCCCGGGCATCCCCGAGGGCCGGCTCGCGCAGGCCGAGGGCGAGGGCAGGCTCGGTGTCGCGCTGTCGATCCGGGGGCGGCTGCGGGACCTCGGCGGCAGCGCCGAGCTGATCTCGGTGCCGGGCCAGGGCACGGAAGTGGAACTGAAAGTACCGAAGGACAGCAGCGCTTCACGGGGGAAGGCGGAGCAGCGATGACGGACACCGCGAGCGGACAGCAGGACCCGATCAAGGTCATGGTGGTCGACGACCACCCCATGTGGCGCGACGCGGTCGCCCGTGACCTGGCCGAGTCCGGCCTCGACGTGGTCGCCACGGCGGGCGACGGCGACCAGGCCGTACGCCGCGCCAAGGCCGCCGCACCCGACGTCCTCGTGCTGGACCTCAACCTGCCCGCCAAGCCCGGCGTCCAGGTGTGCAAGGAGCTGGTGGCCCACAACCCCGCGCTGCGCGTCCTCGTCCTGTCCGCGAGCGGTGAGCACGCCGACGTCCTGGAGGCCGTGAAGTCGGGCGCGACCGGCTATCTGCTGAAGTCGGCATCCACGGAGGAACTCCTCGACGCGGTGCGCCGTACGGCCGTCGGCGACCCGGTGTTCACCCCGGGCCTGGCCGGCCTGGTGCTCGGCGAGTACCGCCGACTCGCCTCCGAACCGGCGTCCGCCGCCTCGGACGCCGACCAGCCGGGGGCCCCGCAGCTCACCGAGCGCGAGACCGAGGTGCTGCGGCTCGTCGCCAAGGGTTTGAGCTACAAGCAGATCGCCGAGCGCCTGGTCATCTCCCACCGCACGGTGCAGAACCATGTGCAGAACACCCTCGGCAAGCTTCAGCTGCACAACCGGGTGGAGCTGGTGCGGTACGCGATAGAGCGCGGCCTCGACGACGAGTGATCCATCGGCCGTCCGATGTTCGTCAAGTATGGGCGGCGCGTAAACCGAACACCCGGCAGTTCACCGGAATTGCCGTTCCTACCCATCCCGTTGTGACTTGGCTCACCATTAGCGTGGCCTCACCAGGCAACCGCGGCGAAGGGACATTTCCATGCGGGTCGGAGTACTGACCGGAGGCGGCGACTGCCCCGGTCTCAACGCCGTCATCCGGGCCGTCGTCCGCAAGGGCGTGCAGGAGTACGGCTACGACTTCGTGGGCTTCCGGGACGGCTGGCGAGGTCCGCTGGAGAACGACACCATCCGTCTCGACATCCCCGCCGTACGCGGCATCCTGCCCCGCGGCGGCACCATCCTCGGCTCCTCGCGCACCAACCCGCTGAAGCAGGAGGACGGCATCCGCCGTATCAAGGAGAACCTCGCCAAGCAGGAGGTCGAGGCGCTCATCGCGATCGGTGGCGAGGACACCCTCGGCGTCGCCGCCCGCCTGTCCGACGAGTACGGCGTGCCCTGCGTCGGCGTGCCCAAGACGATCGACAACGACCTGTCCGCCACGGACTACACCTTCGGCTTCGACACCGCCGTCGGCATCGCGACCGAGGCGATCGACCGGCTGCACACCACCGCCGAGTCCCATATGCGGGTCCTGGTCTGCGAGGTGATGGGCCGTCACGCCGGCTGGATCGCCATCCACTCCGGGCTGGCCGGCGGCGCCAACGTCATCCTCATCCCCGAGCAGCGCTTCGACGTCGACAAGGTCTGCGCGTGGATCACCTCGCGCTTCAAGGCGTCGTACGCCCCCATCGTGGTCGTCGCCGAGGGCGCCATGCCGAAGGACGGCGACATGGTCCTCAAGGACGAGTCGCTGGACTCCTTCGGGCACGTGCGGCTGTCCGGGGTCGGCGAATGGCTGGCCAAGGAGATCGAGAAGCGCACGGGCAAGGAAGCCCGCACCACGGTCCTCGGGCACATCCAGCGCGGTGGCACCCCCAGCGCCTTCGACCGCTGGCTCGCCACCCGCTTCGGGCTGCACGCCGTCGAGGCGGTCCGCGACGGCGACTTCGGCAAGATGGTCGCCCTGCGCGGCACGGACATCGTCCGGGTCCCGATCGGCGAGGCGACGGCCAAGCTGAAGACGGTGGACCCGAAGCTGTACGAGGAGGTCGGGGTCTTCTTCGGCTGATCCGCCGGGCGACGAGGCGAAGGGAAGTCTGGGGGCCCGCGAGCCCCCAGACGGCTACACGGGCGTGTTGCGCAGCCCGCCCACCAACTCCCTCACGACAGCGGCCCCGCCCAGCGTCAGAACCGACTCCGGGTGGAACTGCACGCCGGCGAATCCGGGCCCCCGTACGGCATGCACCTCCCCGTTGCCCGCCCGGCTCACCTCCACCCCGTGCGCGGACAGCTCCGCCGCCACCTCGTCGTCGCAGCGCGCCACGAAGCTGTTGTAGAAACCGACCGTCTCCCGCCGCCCGAACAGCTCGACCGTCGTCTGCGCCCCCTGGTACGGCACTTCCTTCCGTACGATCTCCAGCCCCAGCTCGGCCGCGATCAGCTCGTGCCCCAGGCAGACGCCGAGGACGCCGTACCGGTGGTTCCGGATGACCTCGGCGGTGAGGTCCCGCAGGAACCGCATCTTCGGGTCGGCGAGATCCGAGGGGTCACCGGGGCCCGGGCCGAGCACGACCGGGCCCTCGTGAGCGAGCACCGTGTCCCGCAGCCCGGGTTCGTCGAAGCGCCTGATGGTCACGTCCAGCCCGCTCGACCGCAGCACGTGCCCGAGCATCGCCGTGAAGGTGTCCTCGCCGTCGACGACCAGGGCGTGTCCGCCCAGTTCCTCGGACCGTTCCTGCATCCGCAGCCAGAACGGGGCCAGCGACGCCCGCCGCCCGTCGAGCGCGGCACGCACGCGTGGGTCGTCGGCGAGATGTACGCGCGCGTGCTCCGCACGGGGCCGGGACGGCCGTACGCCGAGGGCCGTCAGGACCCCCGCCGCCTTCGCGTGCGTCTCCGCCACCTCGCTCGCCGGGTCCGAACCGCGCACGAGCGTGGCGCCGACCGGCACCCGCAGCCGTCCGTCCGCGCCGATGTCGGCGGTGCGGATGAGGATGGGGGAGTCGAGGGTCTGGGCCCCGCCGGAATCCCGGCCGATGAGCGCCAGCGCCCCCGCGTAGTAGCCGCGCCCGCCGACCTCGTGCCGCTCGATGACCCGGCAGGCGTTCTGCACGGGCGAGCCGGTCACGGTGGCCGCGAACATGGTCTCCTTCAGGACCTCCCGCACATCCAGTGAGGACCTGCCGCGCAGCTCGTACTCGGTGTGCGCGAGGTGCGCCATCTCCTTCAGCCGGGGCCCGACGACCACCCCGCCCATGTCGCCGACGGTGCACATCATCTTGAGCTCCTCGTCGACGACCATCGACAGCTCCTCGATCTCCTTGCCGTCGGCGAGGAAGTCGAGCAGGTGCTCGGGCGTCGGCCCCTCGGCGGGGTAGCGGTACGTCCCGCTGATCGGGTTCATCACGACGGTCCCGCCGGACATGCGCACGTGCACCTCAGGGCTCGCCCCGACCAGGGTCCGCTCCCCGGTGTGCACGACGAACGTCCAGTACGCGCCCCGCTCGCCCTCCAGCAGCCGCCGGAACAGTGCCAGCGCGTCGGCCCGGCCGAACCCGGGGACCGCGCCCTCGTACGTTCGCCGGATCACGAAGTTCGCGCCCTCGCCCTGCCCGATCTCCTCCCGCAGGACGCGCCCGACGATCTCCTCGTACGCCTCGTCGGAGACGTCGAAACCACCGTCCTCCACGCGCACGTCGTGGGACGGCAGCTGCCCGAGGGCATCGGCGAGCGGGAGGGCGTACGTCTCCTCGGGGGTCAGCACCGTCAGCGGCGTGCCGTCGTCGCGCACGTCGAAGCCGCGTTCGCGGATCTGGCGGAAGGGGACGAGCGCCAGGCCCTCGTCGGGGAGGTCGGCGAGTCTGTCGCATGTGGCGACCGGGCCGACGAGGACCTCGACCGTCTCGTGGTCCTGACCCGGGGTGCGGCGGCGCAGCAGGGCGAACGGACGGGGGTCGTCCAGCAAGCCGAGCAGGTTCATGGGTCCGTGCTCCTTCTCAGTGAGACTCGGTGGTACTCAGTGGGAGAGGAACGGACCCCGAAAACGCCGAAGGCCGCCCCTCGGGCGGCCTTCGCGAAGTCTGTCGTACGCGCAGTCAGCGGGCCGCCGGATGAGCGGTCCACCACCAGTTCTGGGTCGAGTGCGCGAACATGCGAGGCACCTTACCCCATGCCCGATCACCCACGTCCGAGTCGTGTACCTCGTGTCTCAATTGCTGGGCATGGGGCAGGACGCCCGACACGACCCCGTAATGTTGAGGGCGTGACCGTGAACGCTAAGACCAGCGCGAGTGCTGGCAACACCTGGCGAGACCTGCCCGCGGCGCAGCAGCCCGAGTACCCCGACACCGAGGCTCTGCGCGCAGTCGTTGCGGAGCTGGAGTCGTATCCGCCGCTCGTCTTCGCGGGCGAGTGCGACCAGCTGCGCGCCCGGATGGCGGCCGTCGCCAAGGGAGAGGCGTTCCTCCTCCAGGGCGGCGACTGCGCCGAGGCTTTCGACGCGGTGTCCGCCGACCACATCCGCAACAAGCTCAAGACCCTGCTCCAGATGGGCGCCGTGCTGACGTACGCCGCCTCGGTGCCGGTCGTGAAGGTCGGCCGGATCGCCGGCCAGTACTCCAAGCCGCGCTCCAAGGGCACCGAGACCCGCGACGGCGTGACCCTGCCGACGTACCGCGGCGACTCGGTCAACGGCTTCGACTTCAACGAGAAGGCCCGCATCCCGGACCCCGAGCGCCTGAAGCGGATGTACAACGCCTCCGCCTCCACGCTCAACCTGGTCCGCGCCTTCACCACCGGCGGCTACGCCGACCTGCGCCAGGTGCACGCCTGGAACCAGGACTTCGTGAAGTCGTCCCCGTCGGGGCAGCGCTACGAGCAGCTGGCCCGTGAGATCGACAACGCGCTGAACTTCATGCACGCCTGCGGGGCCGACCCGGAGGAGTTCAAGACGGTCGAGTTCTTCTCCTCGCACGAGGCGCTGCTGCTCGACTACGAGTCGGCGCTGACCAGGGTCGACTCCCGCACGGGGCAGCTGTACGACGTCTCGGCGCACATGGTGTGGATCGGTGAGCGCACCCGGCAGCTGGACCACGCGCACATCGAGTTCGCGTCGAAGATCCGCAACCCGATCGGCATCAAGCTCGGCCCGACGACGACGGCCGAGGAGGCGCTTCAGTACATCGAGCGCCTGGACCCGGAGCGTGAGCCGGGCCGGCTGACCTTCATCGTCCGCATGGGCGCCGACAAGGTCCGCGACAAGCTCCCCGAGCTGGTCGAGAAGGTCACCGCTTCGGGCGCGACCGTGGCCTGGGTGACCGACCCGATGCACGGCAACACCTTCGAGGCGGCCTCCGGTCACAAGACCCGCCGCTTCGACGACGTGCTCGACGAGGTCAAGGGCTTCTTCGAGGTCCACAAGGGCCTCGGCACCCACCCCGGCGGCATCCATGTCGAGCTGACCGGTGACGACGTCACCGAGTGCGTGGGCGGCGGCGACGAGATCTTCGTCGACGACCTGCACCAGCGCTACGAGACGGCCTGCGACCCGCGGCTCAACCGCAGCCAGTCGCTTGACCTGGCCTTCCTCGTGGCGGAGATGTACAGGGACCAGTAGCCGGTTCGGTTGTTACCGGCGTGTGGGGTGGGGGGGGGGGGGGGAAGAACCCCCCAAGGCCTGGTGTGTGGGACCCGCTCCTCGCCCCCCCCACACCGGCTCGGACAGGGAGGAGACGGCCGGTGGGTGCGCTGAAGCGTGCGTTCTTCAAGATCGACCGGAGTCTCGGCGGAGCCGAACCGCCGCCCAGGGTGCAGGTGTACCTGGCCAGGCACCCGCTGGGTACGGCATGGGTCGTCGGCGTCACCCACGGGCTGCTGTGCGCCTGGGTACTGTCCGGGTTCGACGACCCCTGGCGCCTGTTCCAGTCGATCCTGGTCGGGCTCGGCGCAGGGCTCCTCATGTGGCTCGCCTGTCGGTTCGAGCGCAGACGACAGGCGCACTACCAGCGGACGGGAGGATTCCGATGGAATCCTCCCGCGCCTCCCGTACCGGAGGAGGACCGGCCGCCCGTGTGGTTCGAGGGCGTGCGGTGGATCTGCCTCTGGGCGGCCGTGACGGTGCTCCTGTGGCTGGTGGGTCGGTTGAAGGACCCGCCGAGCGGCTGGTCGGCCAGTGCGGTGTACGCCGGGGTGTTCGTCATCGCCGGCTGGGCCGCCCGGCTGGTCAGGGAGCGCCGACGCCGCCGAAGTGCCCGCGGCTGAGCGGGCACTACCCCCGCGCCGGCCGGATCACCTTCCGAATCGGCTGCCCCACCATCCGCCGCGCCCGCCGGTAGACGGACGCCGCCGGAAGGGCCGCACCCCCCTTGCCGGTGCGGGCCACTTCCCGCCTCAACCGGTCGTTGTCCGCCGCGAGCTCGGAGACACGGCCCTGCAGCCAGCCGAACCGGCTGGTCAGCGAGGCGAGGTCGGCGTCGTTCCAGGGGCGGACGCCCGCCGGGAAGGCCAGCGACCGCATGCGCTCGTCGAAGGCGGCGCCGCCGTCGCCGTGCGTGAACGTGTTCTCCAGGCCGTTGCGGTCCAGGAACCCCGTGAACCGCTCGAACCGCTCCTGGTGGCCGCTCATCAGGGCGCCGAAGTCGGCCTCCTCGTACAGCGCCGCCGGGTCCAGGTCCTCGGGCAGCTTGTCGATCCGGCGGTGTGGGATGTCGAAGTAGCGGCACAGCTCAAGCGTGCGCGAGTCACCGCACAGCACGGTCGCGGGCGTGCCCGCGAGCAGCGCGGCGATGTTGCCGTGGATACGGGAGCCGAAGGAGAAGTCGAACGCGCGCAGGTCGTCGATCCAGGTGACCGGGTCGACGTAGACGCGGACCTTGTCCTCCCGGTACATCGGGTGCTCGGGATGCGTCGGCATCGCCGTCACCTGACCGTTCGGGTCGGACAGGTCCCGCCAGTGCAACTGCCGTGCGTCGCTGATGTTCTGGCCGATGAAGCGCAGGTACGGGTAGCGGGCGTGGGCGCGGGTGATGACCCGGTCCAGGCCCTGCGACCGCACCGCGCTGTGCGAGCCGTTGACCGCGATCCGGGAGGCGGCGCCGAGGGCGGGCTCCCGCTTGGTGACGGTGAGCTCCTTGCCGTACAGGAACAGCGACGGGCAGCCGATGACCTCGACGTCCCGGAACCCCAGGTCCTTCAGGTACTTCTCGGTGAACTCGCCCCGGACCCCGATCGAGGCACTGCGGTCGAGTACGGCGGAGACGAACTCGCGCACGGCGGGCTCGATGCCCTTCAGCCGCGCCGCGTTGTAGCCGAGCCCGGCCTGCGCGCCGACCCCCACCACGACCACGGGGATCCGCAGCTTGCCGATCAGCCGCGTCAGGCGCTTCAGCTGACCCTCGAACGACGGCCGGAACGCGTTCGCGAGCGGGACGACGAACGCGTCGTACTCCTCGTTGATCCGGCCCGCCGCCGAGACATCGGTGCGGATGCCGTTCGAGACGACCTCGGTGCGCGGGGTCTCGAGGATCTTGTGCGTGGCGTCGCTGAAGATCAGGTTGCCGGAGTTGGTGGCGATGACGTCCCGGTGGAGGGCCTCCTCCAGGGGAACGACGTCATAGGGGCTCTTGCCCGAGCGGAGAAGGATGCGCTTTACGCCGGGAACCTGGTGTACGTGGTGTGGCACAACGTTCAAAATATGTTTGCCCGGTCTTTATTTTCCATAGGCAACCAACGCAACCTTTTTGCCGTATGCAACGCGTGAGCACACCGTTACCGCCCGCCTGTCCGGAGGCTGGAATCCCCGCGCGCCGAACGATCCACTTCGCGTAGATTGCCGAGCAGGGAACCGGATGGACGTGAGGGGAAGAAGCACAGGTGGCAGGGGCAAGGCAGGGTGTGCGCGAGGCCCGCAGGATCGTCGTCAAGGTGGGCTCCTCCTCGCTGACCACCGCCTCCGGCGGCCTGGACGCCGACCGGGTGGACGCGCTCGTCGACGTACTCGCCAAGAGCCGCAGCGGCGGGGAGAGGGAGGTCGTCCTCGTCTCCTCCGGCGCCATCGCGGCCGGACTCGCCCCGCTGGGCCTGCGCCGGCGGCCCAAGGACCTGGCCCGTCAGCAGGCCGCCGCCAGTGTCGGTCAGGGCCTCCTCGTCGCCCGGTACACCGCCTCCTTCGCCCGCTACGGCGTCCGTGTCGGCCAGGTGCTGCTGACCAGCGACGACATGAGCCGCCGCTCCCACCACCGCAACGCCTCGCGCACCCTGGACAAGCTCCTGGCGATGGGCGCGTTCCCGATCGTCAACGAGAACGACACGGTCGCCACCGACGAGATCCGCTTCGGCGACAACGACCGGCTCGCCGCCCTGGTCGCCCACCTCGTCCGCGCCGACCTGCTGGTGCTGCTGTCCGACGTGGACGGCGTGTACGACGGCGACCCCAGCAGGCCCGGCACCTCGCGGATAGCGGAGGTGCGCGGGCCGTCCGACCTCGCCGGGATCGAGATCGGCAGCTCGGGCAAGGCCGGCGTCGGCACCGGCGGCATGGTCACCAAGGTCGAGGCGGCGCGGATCGCGGCCGCGGCCGGTATCCCGGTGGTCCTGACCAGCGCGATCCACGCGGCCGAGGCACTGCACGGCGGTGACACCGGAACGTACTTCCACGCCACCGGCAAGCGCTCCGCCGACCGCCTGCTGTGGCTCCAGCACGCCTCCACCCCGCAGGGCTCGCTGACGCTGGACGACGGCGCCGTACGAGCGGTCGTCGAAGGCCGCAAGTCGCTGCTGCCGGCCGGAATCGCCGCCGTCGAGGGCGAGTTCAGCGCGGGCGACCCGGTCGAGCTGCGCGACAGCGCGGGCCGCGCGGTCGCCCGCGGGCTCGTCAACTTCGACGCCAAGGAGATTCCCCAGCTGCTCGGGCGCTCGACGCGGGAACTGGCGCGGGAGCTGGGGGCGGAGTACGAGCGTGAGGTCGTACACCGGGACGACTTGGTCCTCCTCCACCCCTGACGCTGTCATGCCGAGAACGGGGTGAAGGCCCTGCGAGGGAAGTCGCCCTGAGGTGGACGTTCCGCGCTGTGTCGTCCCGGGGGCCGACCCCCGGACCCCCAGCCGAAAACGGGGTGAACGCC
>NZ_JBHVGZ010000029.1:16952-112468 GCF_042800355.1 Streptomyces sp. NPDC057623 | reverse complement strand
AACGGAGAACTCCGGGCGGGCAGTCGGCGACGAAGCAGAAACCCTCACGGCGCGAGCCGTAAGAATCCCCCTCCTTCAGGAGGGGGAGAAGTCAAGGGTACGCATGGACCCACACGTAGGGTGCCGGGGCCGAGGGCCCCAGGGACAGAGGGGCACGGCGGGGGCAACGCGCCTTGCCCCACCCGCGAGCCCGCCCTGACCTAAGCCGGTTCGGGTTGGGGTGCCGGCTGCCGCACCGGTGCGGATTCCGGTTCCCAGAGTCGGGTGACGCGTACGTATCCGTAGATCACCGAGGCCATCGCCAGAATGAGCAGTGGTCCGACGATCCGTGGATGTGCCGCCATCTCCATCGGCGCATAGCGATAACACGTCAAGAGCGCCGCGAAGACGACGGTGCCGTGGGTGACCAGCTGGATTCCCGACCGGTCCCAGCCGCGTTCGTGCGAACGCAGCGCCGCCTCGATGGTGAGCGCGAAGACCACGCCGGCGATGAGGTCCACGCCGTAGTGGTAGCCGAAGCCGAGGGTCGCGGCGAGCGTGGCGACCAGCCAGAACGTGCCGGCGTATCGCAGCAGCCGTGGGCCCTTGCGGGTATGGACGAAGATCACGGTGGCCCACGCCGTGTGCAGGCTGGGCATGCAGTTGCGGGGGGTTATCGCGTCGTACGGCATCGGGCTCGGGGTGTTGACCGGCGGCGGTATCTGCGGCCACAGGTTGGCCAGCGCCCAGTGCACGCCGCCGGTTCCGGAGGCGCCCGGGCCGTAGGCGAAGACCGGTCCGACCACCGGGAAGATCATGTAGAAGGCCGGCCCGAGGAGGCCGATGACCAGAAAGGTGCGCACCAGGTGATGGCGCGGGAAGCGCCGCTCGGCCGCCACGTCGCGCAGCTGGTAGAGGGCGACGACGACCGCGGCCACCGCGAGCTGGGCGTAGACGTAGCCGAGGACATGGTCGGCGATCGGGCCGGTGGCCGTGAGGATCCGGCCTGCCAGCCATGCGGGGTTGCCCAGTGCCTGGTCGGCCATGGCCACGTAGGGGTCGAGCACCGTCGGGCGGGTCTTCGAAGTGATCAGCAGCCAGGTGTCGCCGGTCCTGCGGCCGGCCACCAGCAGCAGGCCCAGCCCGACGCCCTTCAGCAGCAGGACGCGTTCCGGGCCGGTGCGGCGGGTGACAGCGATGACCGCACACCCGAGCATCACCCACAACGCGCCGCTGCCGAAGAAATAGCCGTCGGGAGTCCGGGCGTCGACCGCCCACCGTCCCAGTGCGAAGACGGTGTCGATGCCGATCGCGACACCAGCCGCGACGAACCTCTGCCGCCAGGTGAGCACCACCATCGTCAGCGCCATGCCCGCGTAGAGCGGCCCCGGCTTGGCGGCGAATATCAGGTCTTTCGCCTGGGTGGTCATCGGCCCCGGTACGCCGCCGTAGCGCCGCGCGGCGATCTCCAGCGTGATGAGGAAGCCGAGTGCCACCACACCCGCCGTGGCCCACAGCACCGCCCGTGGCTGTGGCTGACGCCATCCGGCGGGCGTCGTTCTTTCGTCTCTTCGTGAGAAGACCCGCGATGGTTTAGGTATCAACTGCCTGGCCGATTTGTTATGTGGTCAACCAGGCCACCTTTTGGCGCTGGACGGCATGGTTTCTGGTGGAGAGTGGAGGGGTGGTCGTCGTCGGTTCGAACATGCTATCCCCTCGGGCGGCTGATCCAGGTGACGAATGTGACCTTGGCCGTACCGCACGTGGCGGTAGAGGTGTGGTCCCGGTACCGGAACGGGCCTTCGGCCACCCAGGTCCGGCCGTCACTCGCCCGGCAGTTCACCATGGCCTTGTGGCGCATCACCGCCGACGACCCCCCGGTGCAGAGCACCTTTCCATAGTGTTTCCCGTCGGACGAATAGGCGGATTTGGTGCACGTGTAGGGCCGGGCATCCGCCGCGGGTGACGCATGGGCGGTGCCGACCGCGGCGCCGAGTGCGGCGACGACAGCCATTCCCAGAGATGCTCCTGCCGCGACGTATTTCTTCATGTTCCCCCCAGTGGTGCAGGCATCGAGAATTCGAGAACCCCCGCGCCCGGACATTCGCATGCTTGGGTGACGCGATATCGGCGAGCTCATTTCCGGAGCCATTGCTCTCGGTATGCCGGCCGAACTCTCCCCGTTCGGAGCCAAAGGCCGGTGGTCAGTTCGGCCCGCGCTCTCCACCATCATTGATCATGGTCGTGATCGTGTCAGCCGGAAGTCGCGTAAAGAAACCTTTACCTGCCATGAGGCAACCAGCAGGCAATACAGGCTTTCTGACGTCTCGCGTCCCCCGATCGATTGGAGGCACGAGATGAACCCTCACACAGCTGCCCGTCTGTCCGGAATGGTTCCGGCCGCTGTACTCCTCCTGGCCATGACGACCTCCTGCACCGGCTCCGCGCCCGGGGACGGCGCCGCCGCGGCCGCGAAGCCCGGCGCGCCCGGCGTGGGCGACCGGCTGTTTCCCGCACTCGGCAACGGCGGCTACGACGTGGCGCACTACGGACTGACCCTGGACTACGTGCCCGAGACCAACCGCCTGAAGGGCACGGCGGTCATCACGGCGCGCGCCACCCAGGACCTGAGCCGCTTCGACCTCGACCTGTCAGGGCTGCACGTCCGCCGGGCCACGGTGCAGGGCGAGCGGGCCCGGTACACGCGGGAGAAGGACGAGTTGCTGGTGACACCGGCGAAGCCGGTCAGGAAGGGCGACATCTTCAAGACGGTCGTCACCTACGACGGCACCCCCCGCACGATCGAGGACGACGACGGCGGCCTGGAAGGCTGGATCGAGACCGATGACGGCTCGACCGCCCTCGGCCAGCCCGCCGGTTCCATGACCTGGTTCCCGGGCAACCACCACCCCTCGGACAAGGCCACGTACGACATCACGGTCACCGTGCCCCAGGACGAGGACGGCGACCCGTACGACGTCGTCAGCAACGGCGAGCTGACCGCGCAGGAGGACAACGGCGGGACGGTGACCCGGCACTGGCACACCGAGGAGCCCATGGCCGGCTATCTCGCGCACGTCTCCGTCGGCTACTTCGAGGTCCACCAGGGCCGGACCGACGACGGCCTGCCCGTCTACGTCGCCGTCGACCCCGACGAGTCGGAGAACGCCGCGGACGTCAGGGATCTGGTGCCCGAGATCGTCGGCTGGGCGAGCGAACGCTTCGGTCCCTACCCCTTCTCCTCCACGGGCGCCGTCGTCGACCACGTGCCCGGGCTCGGCTACGCCCTGGAGACCCAGACCAAGCCCTACTTCGATCGGGCGCCGGACGAGGCGCTGCTCGTGCACGAGCTGGCGCACCAGTGGTTCGGCAACTCCGTCACCCCGCGCGAGTGGAAGGACATCTGGCTCAGCGAGGGCATGGCCACCTACGCGGAGTGGCTCTGGGAGGAGGAGCGGGGCGGCAGGAGGACCGACGAGATCTTCGAGGACTTCTACGACGGCACGGATGCCGAGAGCGAGGGCATCTGGGCCTTCCCGCCGGCCGATCCCCCCAGCGCGGCACGTGTCTCCGACCCGCCCGTCTACGGACGCGGCGCCATGGTCGTGCACAAGGTGCGGGAGGCCGTCGGCGACGAGACCTTCTTCGACATCCTCCGCACCTGGACCCGGCAGCACCGGCACGGCAACGCCGACACCGCGCAGTTCGTCGCCCTGTGCGAGGACAGGTCCGGGAAGGACCTGACGAAGCTCTTCGACCTCTGGCTCTTCAGCGGGAAGAAGCCGGAGAAGGACTCTTCCGCGTAGGCGTGGGAAGAGCCCTTCTCCTGTTCTGGGGCAGACCCTAGGCGGGCGGGTACACCAGCGTGATCTCGCGGTTCAGGCCGGTCTCGTCGGCGTCCGGGTACATGGAGACCTCACCGTCGGACCACCGCACCAGGAAGTCGTCGGGGTGGCGGTTCTCCGTGTAGTCGCCGGCGCCCAGGATGGTGGCGTGGGTCCAGAGCCGGTTGGGCTTCTTGACCTGGACCTCGCCGTGGAAGCCGTTCTGGTCGAGGTCCTTGTAGAGGGTCAGTTCGCCGTCCGTCCAGCGCACCATGAGGTCGTACTGGTCGTTGCCGGTGAAGTCGCCCGACGTGAGCGTCGCGGCGTGCTTCCAGGTGCCGTTGGGCGCGGCGAGCTTCTTCTCGCCGTGGAAGCCGTCGCGGTTGACGTCGGTGTACAGGGTGACCTCACCGTCGCTCCAGCGGACCAGGAGGTCGTCGGTCCACTTGTTGCCGCTCGTGTAGCGGCCGCCGGTGATGGAAACGGCGTGCTTCCACGTGGCGTTGGGCTTCTGCAACTGGACCTCGCCGTGAAAGCCGCGCTCGTCCACGTCGGGGTAGAGCGTCAGCTCGCCGTCGGTCCAGCGGACGATCAGGTCGTCCGTGTCGGCGCCGCTGAAGTCGCCCGCCGCGATGGTCTCGGCGTGCTTCCAGGTGCCGTTGGGCCCGATGAGACGAAACTCCTTGTCGAAGTTGTCGCCCTCCTCACCGGCACCGCGGTACAGGGTCACCTCGCCGTCGGACCAGCGCACGATCAGGTCGGAGTAGTCCCACGTGCCGGGGTTGCCGTCGGTGAAGTAGCCCCCGGCCATGACCTCGGCGTGCTGCCAGGTCTCGGCCTTGCCCAGGACGCCACGGCCGGCCGGCTGGCGGTTGTTGACCGCGTCGTCGTAGAGCGCCTTGGCGTCGGCGTCGAGGTAGGAGCTGTAGGAGATGTCGTCCTTGTCACCGCCGGTCTTCCAGCCGCCGATGACGCCGATGACGCCCCAGCCGCCGCCTCGCTTGACGAGGAACGGGCCGCCGGACGCGCCGCCGGAGTACTTGTCGCACGCGATACGCAGGAAGCTGCCCGGGATCTTCGGGTCGGTGCTGTCGTACCGGACGGTCTTGTCCGTGCAGTCCAGCGGGCGCTTCTGGTTGGCCGGGTAGCCGATGAGGCGGACCGGGTCGTGGGCGTACCCGGCATTGATCATCAACTCGGCCCCGCCGACGACCTCCTCGACGTTCTTGCCGCCGCGCGGTTCGATCTGAAGGAAGTTGAAGTCGAGGTCGGCCGCGGCGTCCGGGCCCTTGGCCAGGTACCGCTTGTCGACGTAGATCCGCCCGGGCCTGACGGTGAAGGCGCCGTGCGGCTTCCTGCCGTCGTCGTACTGCGGGACGAACGTGAGGTTCTTGCGCGCGTCCTGGTCGTCGAAGCAGTGACCGGCGCTCATCACGATGTTCTTGCCCGGGCTCTTGACGACCGTGCCACCGCAGAAGCGGCCGGTGTCGGTGCCGTCGTTCCAGAAGAAGGTGCCGACGACGGGCAGTCCTTCGAACGGCTTGCTGGGGGAGCGGGGCGTCCTGGCCGGAGCGGGAAACCGCTTGGCCTCCTGCTCCTGGACGGGCTTCGCGGCCCGCATGCGCTCCGGAGTCCAGTAGCTGTCGGCGTCGGCCGGCGTGAACCCGCGCGCGTCGTCGTCCCCGCCCGCCGGAACGGGAGTCGGCACGACGGAAGGCTCTTCCGCCGAGGCGCTCGGGGTGGCACTGCCCGGGGTGGCACTCCCGGGGGTGGCGCTCCCCAGGGTCGCGTTGCCCGAGGGAGGTGGATCGGTCTGGTCCGCGTACGCCGGAAGGCCCGGCAGCAGAACGAGTGCCGCGGCCCCCGCCGCGGCTCTCAGCGCTCTGCGCAACTTCATGGTCAAATCCCCCAGATTTATTGAGACGCGCGTCACGCCGCCTGGCGTGACTGCGTCAAGGTCGGTCATGATCGTATGACCACTTCATGCGGGGGACAGCGCATATGATCCACTTCACACGCTCATCCGCGTACAGCGGACTTGCCGCAATTGCCGTGCCTCTGCTCCTGCTTGGGCACACCGGGACGGCCTACGCCGCTTCCCTCCCGTTCCCCGGACGGGGATACGTCTCCGTCAGCGGTCCGGCACAACCCGGCGCGGCGGTGGAACTCACGGTCAAGGAACGCCCCGGCAATCCCCACCCGACGGCGGTGGAGGTCTCCAGCCCGGCACTCACCGACGACACCACCCTCGGCGACACCGAGAGCGCCTGGGTGGGCGCCGGCCGGATCAGGGAGAACCTCAAACCCGGCACGTATCCCGTGACGTTCACGCTGCGCCACAAGGACGCCGACTGCGTGGCGGAGAAGGACCGCGACTACCTGTGCGACTACCCCGCGATCGTCCTGCGTGCGGAGGTGAAGGTCTCCGCTCCGGACGAGACCCCGGCGGCGGACGACGCCACCGGCTTCGGCGGCGGCTTGGCGCTCGGCGTCGCGTCGGGTGCGGTGGGAACGCTGGCGGCGGGCGGCGTGTTCCTGCGGCTACGGCGGCGCGGGGCTCGGGACAGGCCGTCGCGGAGCCGGTGAGTCGCGCCGGACGGCGGAGACCGGATCGCCGGTCGGAAACCGTACGGCGATGTCTCCACCCCTGATCGCCGGTACGTACACTGCCGCCCATTACTGGCGGCCCGTCGAAGAGACGGGCCCAACCCTTCGGGGACTCCATGCGAAGAATGACGATCGGCTCCGCGCTGCTCGGAACGCTGGCCATAGCCGCCCTCCTCACTCCCGGCGCGCAGGCGGCCGAGGTGGTGGGCAACGCTGATGTGGGCGACTTCCGGATCACCGGCGGGGGCGGCTCGGGCAACGACGTGGTCCTGGGCACCACCGACTCGCGGACGATCACCGTCAAGCTGACGGCGAGCGACGACTCGGGCATCAGCTCCGCGGACTTCACGCTCTACCACGGAAGCAGCCGAACCAACGCCGACGCGGTGCTGAAGCCCAGCGAAGCGGCGCCGGTGTGCACGGCGGCCGGAACCACCTCCGTCTGCACCAGGCACTACACGATCGCCCCCCGACGGGATCTGACGAACTCGCTGGCCGGCATCTGGAAGGTCAGCGTCGAAGCCCACGCCAACGACGGGGACTACGTGAAGGCGGACGGCCACACCACCTTCTTCATGAAGCGCTACGCCAAGCTGACCGCCAACGCCTCCCCCGAGCCGGTCGCCAAGGGCCGCACCCTCACCGTCACGGGCAAGCTCACCCGGGCCAACTGGGACACACACGACTACCGCGGCTACACCAACCAGCGCGCCTACCTGGAGTTCCGCCGACCGGGCACCGACTACTACGAGTCCCTGGGCTACACCACCACGAACTCCACCGGGGTGGCCACGGCGAAGGTGACCGCGACCACCGACCGCTACTGGCGGTACGATTTCAGGAGCACCATGACGACCCGGGGCGTCAAGGCGACAGGCGACTTCGTGGACGTTCGATAGGCGGAGCGAACCGCCGTCGGGGGCAAGTCCGTCCGGGTCGAACTGCCCGGGGTCAGTCGCCGTGGCGGGCGTCGCCCGCGCCGGTGAGGACACGGACCTCGGTCTCCGTGTAGTCGGCCCCGCCCGGCTCGCGCCGGTCGCGCAACGAGCCGGCCCAGCCGAGCAGGAATCCCAGGGGAATGGAGATGAGACCGGGGTTGCGCAGCGGGAACACCGCGAAGTCCAGGTCCGGCAGCAGCGCCGTGGGATTCCCCGAGACCGCCGGGGACAGTGTCGTCAGCAGTACGGCGACCAGCAGGCCGCCGTACATGCTCCAGACCGCTCCCCTGGTCGTGAAGCCCTTCCACCACAGGTTGAACAGCAGGGCGGGCAGGATCGAGGAGGCCGCGATGGCGAAGGCGAGGCTGACCAGGAAGGCGATGTTGAGGTGCTGGGCGATCATCGACAGCGCGATCGCGGCCACGCCGATCACCACCACCCCCAGCCGGGCCACCAGGAGTTCGCTCTTCTCGGACGCTCTGCCCCGCATGATCGTCGCCCCGTAGACGTCATGGGCCAACGACGCCGCCGCGGTGAGCGTGAGCGCGGCGACGACGGCCATGATCGTGACGAAGGCGACGCAGGAGACCACGGTCAGCAGGAACGAGCCGCCCAGGCGCTCGGCCAGCAGCAGCACGGCCGTGTTGCCGGAGGCGGCGTCCCCGGCGATGACCTCCGTGCCGATCAGTGCCGCGGAGCCCAGGCCCGTCACGATCTCGAACAGGGTGAAGACGACGACCATGCCGGCCGCCCATGCCGCCGACTTGCGGGCTCTGCGCCCGCTGGAGACCGTGCCGATACGCATCAGGACGTGCGGCAGGGCGGCGGCGCCGAGCACGAACGCCAGTTGCAGGCTGATCTGGTCGGTCTTGCTGGTGCGGTCGTGGAAGCGGATGCCGGGTTCCAGGAAGGGCTCGCCGAAGCCGCTGTGCGCCACGGCCGCGTTCAGCAGACGCGCGGGGCTCCAGCCGAACTCCGACAGGAGCGCGAGCACGACGACGAGACCGGTGGCGAGAAGGATTACGGCTTTGATGCTCTGCACCAGGGTGGCCGCCCGCATTCCGCCGATGAGGACGTAGAGCACCATCAGCAGTCCGAGTCCGGCCACGACGACCCGCTGGGCGCCGTCGCCGTCGATGCCGATGACCGTCGCCGACAGCGCCCCGGCACCCACGAGCTGGGCGGTCAGATACAGCAGGCAGACGACCACGCTCGTGATGCCGGACGCCAGATGCGCGGGCCGGGCGCGCAGTCGCAGGGCGAGGGAGTCGCCGATCGTGAACCGTGAGGTGCTGTGGTAGGGCTGGGCGACCACCAGCACCAGCAGAGACCAGGCCACCATCGGCGCCAGCACATAGGCGATGCCGTCGTAGCCGGTGAGCGCGATGAGACCGGGGTTGCCCAGCATCCCCGCCGCGGACATGTAGGCGCCGAAGATCGCCAGCCCGTTGACCACGGACAACAGCCGCCGCTGACCGAGGTAGAACCCGCTCAGTTCGTCCTCCTCGGGGAGGATCGAGCCGACGGACAGGAACAGCGTGAGGACGATGCAGAGGCCGAAGACGGCAAGGACGGGAAAGGTGCCGCCGGAACCGGAGAGAGCGAGCACGACGTTCACCGGTGGCTCTCCAAGCGCGAGGTGGGACTGGAACCGTGCTGTGCCGTCACGGGTTTCGGCGAGTTCCGTGCGTGGCGCGTGTACCACAGGACCGCCGAGCCGGTGATCACCAGTTGCGCCAGCACGAGGGTGAGCCCGACGTTCAGCGGACCCGCCCAGGAGACCGCCATGAGACCGGGCGCCTCGTTGGCCAGGACGACGCCGGCCATCTGCGCGCCGACGACCGCGACGGTGACCAGCGCGGGCCGGCGGCGCGCGGCACGCAGTTCGCGCAGGGTCACGGTCCGACCGGGGGTGGGAGCGGGGGTGGGGGAGGGCGCAGGGCCCGCCGGACCGGACGGTGACGTCGCACGGATACGCGGGGCCGGCTCGGAGTGGGCCACGGGCGGCTCCGCCCACGCCGGTTGCCCCGCGCTCGCGGCCCGGGGCCGGCCGTCGTCCAGAGCGAGGTGCCGGACCATGCGAAGGGCCCAGGATCTTCGTGCGGCCCGGACGTCCGGCGCGGCGGTCGGGGACGCCTGAACAGACCGGAGGTACAGCTCCAGCAGCGCGGACGGCTGGTCGACGGCCGCGTAGGCGCGGGAGACGGCCTGCCGCAACTCCGACGCCGAGTAGAGGCGTTCATGGTCGAGGGCGCTGAGATAGAGCGCGGCAACCGCGGGAGGGTCCTGATCGGGGGAGAGGGGGAAGAGGGCGAGAGTGTCCATGAGTGCTCTTCGGCAAGGAGTGGCGCGGGAAGGGGGAGCGGGAAGGAGCGGGAAGGGGTGCGCGGGAAGGGCGCGCGGCATCAGGGGCTTGTGGCCGCACGTGTACGGCCGACCCGTGGATGGGGGCCGATGCCGCTGCCGGTGACGAAGAGGCCCGACAGAGGGGTGGGCTGAAACGGGTGCCGGATCCGGGCCAACCGTGCCGCAGCGATCACTGCCCGACAAGGATGCGAACGGCAACAATCCGGGCTACTTGCGTACATTGCGTTCCCCGCGGCTCGGTCCGGCCAGGTGCGGGCTGAGTACACTCCGTCCTCGGGCAGGACCGTCGGCTGTGGGCGCGAGGGGTGGGGCGGTGCCGGTGACGCCGGAGGCCGGGGACAGGATCGCCGACCGGTATCTCCTGCGGGAGCCCGTCGGCAGAGGCGGGATGGGCGTCGTCTGGCTGGCCTGGGACGAACGGCTCGAACGGCCGGTCGCGGTCAAGTGCGCACGCCTGGACGACGACCGGTCCGCACGACGGCTCATGGGCGAGGCGCGCAACGCCGGGCGGCTGCACCACCCGAACATCGTGGAAGTCTTCGACCTCGTCGACGAGGGCGCCACCTGCTGGATCATCATGGAATACGTCCCCTCGCGCAGCCTCGCGCAGATCGTCACGGAGCGCGGCCCGCTGACACCCGAGGAGGCCGGGTCGATCGGCCGGCAGATCGCGGCCGCGTTGGCGAAGTCCCACGACGCCGGTGTGGTGCACGGCGATGTGACGCCGGAGAACATCCTCGTCACCGACGAAGGCGTCGCGAGACTGACCGACTTCGGGATCTCGCGGGCTCTGTGGAGCGACGTCACACAGAGCACGACGGGCGCCGTGCGCGGCAAACCCCGCTATCTGGCCCCGGAGTTGGCCAAGGGCCAGCCCGCCGGGGAGAAGTCCGACGTGTTCTCCCTGGGCGCCTCCCTGTTCGCGGCGGTCGAGGGCCGCTCGCCGTACGGGGAGGCCGAACACCTCATGACGTACCTGGCCCGGGCCGTCGCGGGACACATCGAGCCGACGCGTCGGGCCGGCCTCCTCGACGGTCCCCTCGCCGCCCTGCTGGAGGTGGAGCCCCGGCGCCGACCCGATGCCCTCAGGGCCCAGAAGCTGCTGTCACGCGCCGCGCCACCGCCGCCGCACATACCGCGGGAGCCGCACGACAGCGGTACGCCGGGCCCCACGCCCCGCAAACTCCGACTGCCGCGACTCGTACACCGACGCCGGAACCGTTCGGCGATCACGGCGGTGGCACTGGTCTCGGCGGGCGCGATCACAGCCGGGCTCGTCCTCTTCGGCCCGTGGGCCTCGAAGGACGAGGGCGGCAAGGGAGACAAGGGCGGCCGTACCGCCGCGACCGACGCGCAACCCTCGGCCACGGCCCAGGCCGGCGCCCTCGGCGACGAGCGCACGGCGGACCCCTGCGGGCTGCTCGACGCCGCCTCCCTGAGCCGCTTCGGCAGCACCGCACTGGACCCCGCCTACGGTGAGATCGACCGGTGCGACGTCCTGGTGCGCAACAGCAGCGGTGACGACAACGCGGACGTGCAGGTCAATCTCGACTCGGACCGGGACGACTTCGACGACATCCGGTCCACCCGCCTGGTCGGCGGACTCACGGTCGTGACGCTCAAGCGCGCCGGCAGAGCCTGCGAACGGGCCGTCCTGACCACCGACGGCAAGCAGATCCGGGTCATCGGCAAGCAGCTCGCCGACCTGTCCCCCGACCCGTGCCACATGGCCGACGCCGCCACCGACCACGTGGTCGGCGTGCTGGCCGCCGGCCCGGTACCCCGGCGTTCGTCACCACCGGCCACGAACTCCCTGGCCCGGCTCGACACCTGCGCCCTCCTCGACGCCACCGACCTCAAACGGCTTCCCGGCGTCGAGGCGGACAACCAGGACCGCGGCTTCGGTTCCTGGGACTGCGACTGGTCGAGCGACGACGGCCGACGCGAGGTGGAGATCCAGTTCAGCCGGGACAACTCGCTGGACGCGGACGACGGGACGCCGGTGCACGTCGCCGGCACGAAGAGTTACGTCATCGCGGACGAGGCGGAGACCGACAGCTGCACCGTACGGACCCCGCACCGCACCTACCCGACCCCGTCCGGCCCCCGCACCACCGAACTCTTCCAACTGACCGTGTACGCCCCACAGCCGACCGAGCGACTGTGCGCCGTCGCGGAGGAGTTCGCGGCTGTCGTCGTCCGGAACGTCACCAGGCAGCTGACGCGGCGGTGAATCGCGACGTCGCAGGGCCCTGGGGTTCCTCGACGTCGGAGCGATCGACAGACGCCCTGTGACGCAGGCCGACGGGACGGCCCGCGCCACAGGGCGAGGATGCTCATACGACGGCCTTGTACCCCTGCCAGCCCGTCGCGATCTTCGTACGGCCGCCGAACGACCCCTTGCCGTCACCGCTGTTGCGCCACACGTTTCCGCTCGTGTCGCGCGAGAGCAGGTCGGCCTTCCCGTCGCCGGTGATGTCGCCGACCCCGACGACCGCGTTGTACGAGGCGCCCCAGCCGGCGAACACCTTCACGCGGGCGCCGAACGTGCCCTTGCCGGTGCCGTGGTAGCGGTACAGGTTGTTCGCCGTGTCCTGCGCGAGCAGGTCGCCGATGCCGTCACCGTTCAGGTCACCGGTGCCGACGACCTTCTTGTACGTCCTCCAGTTGTCGTACAGCTTCACGCGCGCCGCCAGCGTGCCCGTGCCGGTGCCCTTGTAGAGGTAGACGGCGCCGGTGGAGGAACTGCGGGCGATCAGGTCCGGGCGGCCGTCACCGCTCACGTCACCCGGCGAGGTGAGCGTGTCGTACTGGTTCCAGCCGGAGGTGCCGAGCGAGGTGTACGGCGTCGAGGGGGTCGGCGCCTTGCCGCACGCCGGGCGGTAGGCGCGCAGGGCGCCGCTGCTCAGCCGGACCAGGACGTCGTTGCAGCGGTCGCCGTCGAGATCGCCGTACGGCAATCTACAGGGCCGCCGCGAGGATCCCCGGCGTACAGGAACTCCCCGACGCCGTCGACGCGGCCGGCCGCCACGGCATCGCCGTCACACGGGAGGACGCCTCCTCCGCGACCCGTGACGAGTGGATCTTCGACAAGGACACCCTCGCGTTCCTCGGCGCCCGCTCGTACATCACCAAGGACGACGTCAAGGGGATCACTTCCGACACCCTGTTCGGGACCAGCGCGATCATGAAGCGCACGGTCGTCGACCAGCACGGCGAGACACCGGCACAGACCGACAGCTGAGCCCCGGGCGCACCGGCGCCGGTCGCGCCGGTGCGCCCGCTGACCGTTGTGCCGACCGGGAGTGACCTCCCGGCGTCCGGCCTCAGTTGCCGATGTCGGCCTGCGGACCGGCGCCGTCCGCGAGGATGCCGGGGACCTCCTCGGCGTCGTCCAGGGTGTAGTCGTAGAACGCGCCCGGGTCGAAGCCGCTGCCGCCCGTCTGCTGTTTGCCCTCGCTGTCGACCACGACGCTGCCGCGCACGACGAGCGAGGCGCCGGAGTCCTTGTAGTAGGGGTCCTTGACGCCCTTGAAGTAGCTGTTCTCGATCACGGTGTTGGACTTGCCCCGCGACCAGTTACCGCTGCCGGTGTTCTGCAGGTAGTTGTTGTACAGGTGGGCGTTGGCCACGTTGTCGATGCTCGGGTTGCGGGCCTCGGTGCCGCTGAACCAGTTGTGGTGGATCGTCATCCTGGCGGTGACGTTGTCCGTCCAGCCGATGCCGAAGGTCTTGTGGTTCTCGTTGATGATGTTCCAGGACACCGTCAGGTTCGTGGTGTCCTTGCGGCTGTCGATCAGGCCGTCGTTCATCCGCTCCAGGCGGTTGTGGTCGATCCAGATGTGGTCGGCGGTGTCCATCTGGATGGCGTCGTAGTCGTAGCCGTCGTCGTCCGGGTCGTCGTCCGTCATCCGGGTGTCGCGGATGGTGAGGTTGCGGATGATGACGTTGCTGACGCCCGCCTTGAGGAAGAAGCCGCCGCCGACGATCTCTCCCTTGGTCCCGGCCCCGATGATCGTCTTGTTCGAGGCCACGCGCACCTCGTGACCCTTCTCGGGGTACGTGATCGTCCCGCCGACCCGGATGACGTAGGCGGCGGTGGCGGTGGCGTACTTCTTCAGGTCGCTGAACGTGGTGACGGTGACGGTCTGGCCGCCGGCTCCGCCGGTGGTGCCGCCGTCCAGGGAGGCGAAGCCGTCGGCCTTGTCCGACCACGCCCTGGGGGCGGCGGTGGCGGGTGCGGCGGAGGCCTCCGGGGAGAGTGCCCGGGGGCCCAGCAGGGCGCCGCCGAGGACGATCACCCCGGCCAGCACGGCGTACGGCCGACGACGGATCATGCGGTGACTCGCGGTGGGTGAGGCCAAGGTCTTCTCCAGCGTCGTGGGGGGACGGACCGCCGGTCGAAGCCGCACCGGCGCACGAAATTTTCGTGATTTCGAGGAGGAGCGCAGCGAAGATAGAAAGGGCTTTCTTATCCGTCAAGGCCTGTGACAAAAGGAAGTTCGCGACCGCGGGGTCTTCGAAAAGTTCGCCGCGCGACCTACTCTGCTCGGCATGTCCCCGATCGAGCAGGGCCGGCCGCCTCGCCAAGGGCCGGCCGCCGGGCCGCTGACCAACGCCGAGATAGCGGCGCACGCCGGGGTCTCCGTCGCCACGGTCTCCAAGGTGATCAACGGGCGGACGGACGTGTCACCCGACACCCGGGCCCGCATCGAGGAGATCATCCGCAGCCACGGGCACCGTCGGCAGAAGCGGGCCGCGCGCCCCGCCCCCGTGCTGGAACTCGTCTTCCGCCAGATCCGGGACGCCTACCACGTCGAGATCATCAAGGGGGTGCAGCAGGTGGCGCGCGAACACCGGCTCGCCGTCGTCATCTCCGAACTGCAGGGCCGGCTGACCCCCGGGCGCGGCTGGGTCGAGGACGTCCTGTTCCGGCGGCCGACCGGCATCATCGAGGTCTATTCCGTCCTCGCCGACACTCAGAGCGGCCAACTGCGCAGCCGGGGCATCCCGTTCGTCCTCGTCGACCCCAACGGCGAGCCCGCCCACGCGTCCCCCTCCGTGGGCGCGGCCAACTGGACCGGCGGCCTCTCGGCCACCCGCCACCTCCTCCAGCTCGGGCACCGGCGCATCGCGGTCATCACCGGCCCCGAGGACGCCCTGGCCAGCCGTGCCCGGGCGGACGGCTACCGGACCGCCATGGAGACCGCCGGTGTGCCCATCGCCCCGGAGCTGGTCCGCGTCGGCGACTACCGCGCCGAGGACGGACTCAGGCGCGCACGGGAGTTGCTGCGCCTGCCCACTCCACCGACCGCCGTGTTCACCTGCAACGACGCACTGGCACTCGGCGTGTACCGGGCCGCCGCCGAGGCGGGACTCTCCATCCCCGGCGACCTCAGCGTCGTGGGGTTCGACGACCTGCGCCCGGCCCAGTGGACCGTGCCGCCGCTGACCACCGTGCACCAACCGCTCACCGAGATGGCCGTCACCGCCGCGGCGATGGTGGTCAAGCTCGCGAAGGGGCAGCCCCTGGCGCAGACCCGGGTGGAACTCGCCACCGAACTCGTCGTCCGCGACAGCACCGCGCCCCCGCGCTCGCTCGGCGTTGGAGCCGCTGGGATCAGGGGGTCCGGCAGGTGACCGTTCCTATCCAGAGGTCGCCGGACGCGTGGTAGGCGTAGGTGCCGTCGACGGGGGTGCCGCCGATGTCGTAGCAGGCGTCGGCGGCGAACTGGGCGGCCTGGGTCCAGCCGATGCCGGCCTTGCCCTGGACGGTCTGTTCGGCGGCCGACGCGGGGAGTGCGGCCGCTCCGACGACGGCTCCGGCCATGGCCAGGGTCGCAAGGCCTCGCTTGGCCCAGGAAATGCCGGGGGTGTTCGTGCTCACGAAGACTCTCCTTCTCGGTGGTTCGGACACTCCGTGTGGCAGGGAGCGTTCTGCTGACGCCTGTCAGAAATTTAATCTGACAGGCGTCAAGAGTGTCAAGGGGGCTGTCGTCGCTTGAAGTGCCCTGCGCCCAGCCATGGATGACAGTCCGTCAGGCTGCCCGGGTCTCCTTCGGAACTGGTCGCTTCAGCGCCGGGTGGTCGACCCGAAGTGCGCCTTCTCGTTCACGTGGAACATGTAGTCGCGCCAGTGCGCCTTGATGTAGGTGTAGCGCGCCGGGTCGTAGGCCCACTGCTCGTCCAGCGCGTCGCCGATGAGGGTCTGGTTCGCCTGGACGAAGGCGAGGACCGCCTCCGCGACCGGGGCGTACGACCAGTGCCAGCGCTCCTCGCTGATCGCCGGGGAAGCCTTGGCCGACTGAGCCGTGTACGTCTGGAGGAAGCCGTAGTGGGCCGCGTTCGCGCGCAGCCACGCGTAGTTGGCGCTCTCCGGTCCGTTGTCCGCCCAGTCCTGGGGCGTGGTGTCGAAGAAGTCCGCGTCGGAGCCCAGGTGGTGGCGCGAGACGCCGGGCGCCGTCGAGGTGCGGAGTATCTCGATCTGGCGTTCTTCGGAGGTCATGGCCTCCCAGACCGAGCGGTGGGAGACCTTGTCGGGGTCCCACTGGGGGTCCGAGCCCAGCTGGGTGGGGTACTTGGCGCGTATCTCGTCGGTGATGACGCCGAAAGTGCCGGCTCCGCCCGAACCGGTGCGCAGGAACTCGTACTTGCGGTCCCATATCGTGCGCTGCGTCGCCGCGGTGCGCACCCAGGAGACGAGGACCGTGTCGCGGGAGGTGTCCAGGCCGGTCGCCGCGGCGTCGGCGAGACCGTTGACCTGGGTGTCCATCTCTGTCTCGACCGTGCCGGGGGCGGACCCGGTGCCGGTGATCCAGGCGGCGACATCCTTCGGGGCGGCACTGTCCAGGGTCTTGCGTACGGACCTCACGCGCAGGTCGATGTCCTGCTGCGAGCGGAACGTCCGCGGCGGGTCGGCCGGGTCCGAGGCGAGCGCCGACCGGCCGACCCAGGCCGTGCCGACCGCGGCCGCTCCGGCCGTGGCCAGTACGAGGACGCGGCGCCGACTGGTCCCGCGGCGGTGGGCGGGGGCCGGCTTGTTGTCTGTCAAGTCCATCGTTTCCGTTCGTGTCTCGGCTCCGTGAGCCGGTGTGGGGGGAGAGGCGGAGTTCGGTGAGGCGCGCTCGTGACGGCACGGCACGGCATGGCACAGCACGGCACCGCCCCCGGACCGCGGGACGGCCGGTCCGGGGGCGGGTTGTGGGGGGTGGTTCGGGGAGCCCTTACGCCCAGCAGCCGTTGGCGGTGGCGGCCAGGCCGTCGAGGGCGTCCTTGATGTCGTTCGCGTTGGCGGTGGAGTCGTTCTCGATGAAGGAGAAGATCCGCCAGCTGCCGTCCTCGGCCTTGGTGAGGCCGCTGAGGGCGACGGCGCCGGTGAGGGTGCCGGTCTTGGCCTTGACCTTGCCGACGGCGCACTGGGAGTCGGGGGTGTCGAAGCGGCCGAACTCCGGGCCCAGGGTGGCGCCGGCCTCACCGGAGACGGGCAGCCCGTCGACGATGTACTTCAGCGTCTGGGCGTTCTTGGAGTCGTCGGCGACGTCGAGGATGTCGGCGATGGTCCGCGCGGGGATCCGGGTGGCGCGGGACAGCCCGCTGCCGTCGTACATCTCGAAGTCGTCGAGCGAGACGCCGTACTTGGTGAGGATGTCGCGGACGACGGCCGTGCCGTCCTCGAAGGTGGCGGAGCGGCCCGCGCCGAGCGCGGTGAGCCGCAGCAGGGACTCGGCGATGTCGTTGTCGCTGACCTTGAGCATCTGCTTGACGATCTTGGAAAGCTTGTCGGAGGTGTGCGTCGCGACCGGCACGTCCTTCTGGCCGGCCGCCGCGCGCGTGACCTCGCCGTCGACCGTGACCCCGCGCTCGGTGAGGAGCTTGGCGAAGACGCCGCCGGCGTCGAGGGAGGTGTCCTCGACGTTGTGGGAGTCGACGACCAGGGCGCGTACCGGGGCGATGGAGTCCGGGTAGTAGCCCGTGTTCCAGCCCTTGGCGAGCGTCGGCTCGGGGAAGAGGCTGTCGTCGACGCGGACCTTCACCGAGGTGAGGCCGGCGTTCTTCAGTCCGGCGACGGAGTCCTTGGCGAGCGCGGCGAGGTCGTCGGTGGTCAGGGTGCGGTCGCCGCCGCCGACGAGGGTGAGGGTGCCGTCGCCGTACACGACCTTCGTGGTGAGCCGGTGGTCCGGGCCGAGCACGGTCAGGGCGGCGGTGGAGGTGGCGAGCTTGGTGTTGGACGCGGGCATCAGCGCGGTGTCCGCGTTGTGGCCCCAGACCACCTTGTCGGACTTCGCGTCGATGACGACACCGCTGAGGTTGCTGCCCAGGCGGGTGTCCTTCGTGCGGGTGTTCAGGTTGTCCGCGATCTTCTGCTCGGCGGCGTCGAGTTCGGTGGCACCCGCCTTGGTGGTCGCCTTGCCCGCGGCGAAGGCGGAGGGACCGGCCAGGATCGCCCCGGCGACGGGCGCGGCCACCGCGAGCACGGCCGCCCGGCGGAGCGCCGGGTTCTGCGCGCGGGCCTTGCGGTGACGGCCGGTGCCGCGGACTGCGGAGGAAAGCTGCATGGGGGGCCTCGAGATGCGTGTCATATGAGTGGAAGGGTTACGGGTGTGGGGGGTGGAGCTCATGGGGCAGGCGGGACAGCAGTTCTTGAAAGTGAAAGTAACGGCTGTCCCTGCCGCGGGGGGCTGCTTTCGGACTACTTCCGGAAGTACGCGTCGTAGACCGAGATCATCGACGTGTTGCCCTTCTTGTCGGTGACCTTGGCGCGCAGCGAGACGGACTTGCCCTTCGCCGGGTTCTTCACGGTGACCTTGCCGTGCGTGACCGTGACCTTCTTCCAGGTGCGGCCGTGGTCGTACGACGCCCACACCGCGAGGGACTTGAGGTTGCCGCCCTTGGCGGGACCCTCGACGGTGACCGGGAAGGTGGCGGTCCTGCCGGTCACCGCGCCGTCCAGGCCGGTGGCCGGGCTGAAGCGGACCGAGGAGGCCGGGAGCCGGACGCCGTCGGCGCCGGTCTTCTTCGAGCGGAACGTCCAGGTGGCGTCGGTGCGGGTGGAGACGGCCGACAGCTTGGCGCTGCGCCTGGCCGAGGTCGTCAGCTTGTACGCTGCCTCGCCCGCCGGGACCTTGAAGGAGGTACCGGAGACGAGCGGGGCGCCGCGGGTGGCGAGCTTCTTGCCGTTGCGGTACAGCGTCGTCGTCGCGGAGGTGAGGTCCGATTCGCCGGAGTGGCCCGCGCTGTCCGTGAACGGGGCGAGCGAACCCGAGATCCTGTTCCCGTCGCGTCGGACACCGCTGTCGGTGCCGGACGGCATCCGCGGGCCGGCCACCGCGGCGTTGAAGCGGATCCGGTAGGTGCGGCCGGGCTTGGGCTTCAGGTAGTCGTCGACCGAGGAGGTCACCTCGGAGACCGGGTTGCCCTCCGCGTCCTTCCTCCCGGAGTACTGGTAGAAGTCGGGCCGCCACTGGGCGCCGCCGACGGCCGACACGTGGTAGGTGCGGGTGCCGGGCAGCTTCTGCGGGACCTCGGAGGCGAAGCCGGACCGGTAGCCGAAGCCGTCGGGCACGATGGCGGTGAGCGCGACCCCGCCGGTCTTCCCCGGCACCGAGGAGCCCATGCCGACCTTCAGGGTGGCGAACTCGGACGCCTTGTAGTGGTGGACGTACGCGCCCTTGATCTCCTTCACCGGGGTGGCGGCCGCGATGTTGTACTCGGTGTTGTCGGCCGTGGTCCACTGCCCGGACCAGTTCTGGGACAGGTTGTCGACCTTCGGGCCGACGTGGGCGAGCCGGACGTCGGAGAAGGAGCGCAGGATGACGCCGTTGCCGTTCTGGCCGCTGGGCCCCGCGTAGTACTTGTACGACACCCACGCGTTGATCTGCTTGGCCTTGGGGTCCGGCACCGTGATGTCGGGTGACTTCGCCTTGTTCAGGTCCAGCGTGACCGTCATGTCCTTGGTGACGCTCAGCCTGGGCGCGATCAGCCAGTCGAGGCCGCCCTCGTAGGTCTCCATGTTGTTCGAGCTGGCCGACTCCAGCATGTACGAGCCCGGCGCCACCCGGAGGGTGACGGTGTCGTTCGTGTGCTCGTCGGTGACGGTCGCGCTCTGCTCCGGGCTGTCGATCGACAGCAGGGAGGCGCGGTGCTGCGGGGTCTGCCCGGGGCGGTTGATGTACTTGAGCGTGAGGTTGTAGTGCTCGGTCTCACGGATGACGCCCAGCGGCGTGGTGACGCTCTGGCCGTCGCCCGCGGCCGTCACACGCCCCGACCAGCCGCCGTCGAGCTGGCCGCCGAGGCGGGTGTTCACGGTGACGTCGACCGAGGCGCTGCCGCCGGCCGGCACGGTGACCTTGTCCGCGCCGAGCTTGAGGAAGCCCTCGGGGGCCGCCTTGTACCTGGGGTTGTAGGCGGTGCCGGTGAGGTTCAGGGTGATGGCCTTCGTCCCGCTGTTGCGGTACGTCAGCTTCCGGGTGACCGGGGTGTCGTCGGTGTGCGGCCACTGCTGGAGGGGGAGGTCCAGCGAGGCCGGCTCGGCGACCACGGTCTGCGCGACGGCCCGGTCGACGCGGATCTGGCCCGCGCCGCCCTGGAACGCCGTGTACGAGCCGCCCTGCGCGGAGGCGATGAGCGCGGTCTTCAGCTGGGTGTACGTCCAGTCGGGGTGCTGCTGCTTGAGCAGGGCGGCGGCGCCCGCGACATGCGGGGTCGCCATCGACGTACCCGAGAGCGTCACGTATCCGGCGGGCTTCTCGGGATACTCCCTGGCGACGATGCTTCCCTTGGCCAAGGCCGCGGTGATGTCCACGCCGGGTGCGGTGACGTCCGGCTTGAGCGCGCTGTCGGCGGTCGGGCCCCGGCTGGAGAAGACGCCCAGCTCGCCCCTGCGGTCCACCGCGCCGACGGTCAGCGCGTCGGCGGCGCTGCCCGGGGAGCCCACGGTCTGGTCGCCGCCCTCGCCCTCGTTGCCGGCGGCGATGGCGAACAGGATGCCCTTCTCCTTGGAGAGCTTGTTCACCTCGGCCTCCAGCGGGTCCACCCCGGGGGTGTCCTCGCCGCCCAGGCTGAGGTTGACGATGTCGGCGCCCTGCGCGGCGGCCCACTCCATCCCGGCGAGGATCGAGGAGTCGTCGCCGCCGCCCTCGTCGCCCAGCACCTTCGCGTTGAGCAGCTTCGCGCCCGGCGCGACGCCCGCGTACTTCCCCTTGGACATGGCGCCCGTGCCGGCCACGATCGACGCGACATGCGTGCCGTGCCCGAAGTGGTCGGCGGTGTCCTTGGAGGTGGTGAAGTTCTTGGCCCCGACCACCTGGTTCTTCAGGTCCGGGTGGGTCGTGTCGATCCCCGTGTCGAGCACGGCGACCTTCACGCCCTTGCCGGTCAGGCCCTTGGCGTGTGCGGCCGGCGCGCCGGTCTGCGGCACCGACGTGTCGAGGGCCGCCTTGCGGATGCCGTCCAGCCAGACGTGCGAGATGCCGGGGGCGAGGGTGTCGCCCTTGGAGACGGCGCCACCGTTGGTGACGGCGTCCCACAGGTCGGGCGTGTTCTGCCGGGAGGTGCGCACGGCGTCCGCGTTGAGGGTCCGGAAGGCCGAACCGAGCGTGCCGGTGTCCCGGACGCCGGCCTTGGCCGTCCGCGCCGTGCCCCGGTAGCCGACGATGACCTTCAGGCCGCTCGTCCGGCTCCCGCGGGCGGCCACCTTGCTCAGCTCGGTGACGTCGAACAGCCGCTGGTCCAGCCTGCCGTTCGCCACCAGCCGGTCCGCGTCCATCGGCACGACCAGGGTGTGACCGCCGACGTTCCGCACCTGTACGGGCACGCGCTCGCGCCCCTTGGCCCGCTCCACGCCGACGACCTGGTTCTTGGTGCCGAGGATCACACGGTCGCCGGTGATGAGCGTGACCCGCCGGGTGCCGCCGCCCGTCGGCTTCCCGGCGGTGGCTTGGGTGGTCGTACCGGCCGGTGCCGCCTGGGCCGCGGCGGTCGGGCCCGCGACGGTCAGACCGGTGGTGAGCGCCGCTGTCGCGACCGTGGCCGCGACAGCGGCGTTTCTCACACGCTGGCGCAAGGCTCCCCCTCTTGGAGTGTGTCGAGCGAACTGCTGGGATGACACCGAGGCTGGCAAGCGCAACGTTGATGCACTGCCCCCTCCATCAGGCGAAACAATTCGGAACCCGCCGTACCGGATCGGCCTCCACCTGGGTGGGCCCGTCGGCAGGAAGAGGTTGGCCCGTGGGACGTCCAGAACGGCCGCTCGACCCGGAGTCCGGGCCCGTGCAGCAGCTCGCGCACGGACTGCGTGAACTGCGCCGCGCCGCGGGCAGCCCGTCGTACCAGGCCATGGCGAAGACGGCCGGCTGCTCGGCGACGACACTGTCCCGGGCCGCGGGCGGCGTGCGGCTGCCCTCGCTCGACGTCCTGCGCGGATACGTGCGGGCCTGCGGCGGCGACACCGGCGACATGGAGGAGTGGGAGACGCGCTGGAAGGAGGCCGAGGCCGGCACCACGGCCCCCCTGTCGGCGGCCCCCGAGGACACCCCGAGCGCGCCTTACCGGGGGCTGGCCCGCTTCGAACCCGGCGACCGGCATCTGTTCTTCGGCCGCGACCAGGTGACCGAGGAGCTGGGCGCTCTGGTGCGCGACCACCGGCTGGCGGTGCTGTTCGGTGCGTCGGGGAGCGGGAAGTCGTCGCTGCTGCGGGCGGGCCTGATCCCCCTGCTGCGGGAGCGGGCCGGGCGCCACGACGGCGCCGGGGGGCGGCCGGCGGCGCTGCGGATCCTCACGCCGGGGGCGCGGCCCGCCGCCACCTACGGCCATCTGCTGGCGCCCGCCGAGGGGGAGCCGGAGAGCTGGGTGGTGGTCGACCAGTTCGAGGAGGCGTTCACGCTCTGCCACGACCAGGCCGAGCGCGCCCGGTTCATCGACCTGCTGCTCGCGGCGCGGGACCCGGGCAGCCGACTGCGCGTACTGATCGCCGTACGCGCGGACTTCTACCCCCGCTGCCTGGAACACCGGGGCCTCGCGGACGCCCTGCGCGGCGCCGGGCTCGCCCTGGGCCCGATGACGGCCGACGAACTGCGCGAGGCCGTCGTCAAGCCGGCCGCGACCGCCGGTCTGCTGGTGGAGCGGGAGCTGACCGCCCGCCTCGTCGACGAGATCCTCGACGAACCCGGCGCGCTGCCGATGCTCTCCCACGCCCTGCTGGAGACCTGGCGGCGCCGCCGCAGCCGGATGCTGAGCCTGGCCGCTTACGAGGCGGCCGGCGGGGTGCGCGGTGCGATCGCGGCGACCGCCGAGGAGGTCTACGGCACGCTCGGCCCCGAGGAGCGGACCGTCGCGCGCCGGCTGCTGCTGCGGATGGTGGAGCCCGGGGGAGAGCCCGCCGGCCCCCATGGCCAGGGCGACGGCGCGACCACCGCCGACACCCGGCGCCCGCTGAGCCGCGCCGAACTCGACGAGTGGGCCGACCCCTTGGTGCCCGGCGTCGTCGAACGGCTGGCCGGTGCCCGGCTGCTCACCGCCGACGAGGACGGCGTCCAGCTCACCCACGAGGCGCTGATCAGCTGCTGGCCGAGGCTGGCCGGGTGGCTGGAGGAGGACCGGGAGCGGCTGCGTCAGCACCGGCGGCTCGCGCAGGCGGCCCGCGCCTGGCTGGAGGCCGACCGCGACCCCGGCGCCCTCTGGCGCGGCACCCGGCTCGACCTCGCGCGCGAAGGGTTCACACCCGAGGACCTGCTCACCGCGGCCGAGCGGGACTTCCTCGCCGCCGCCCTGGAGTCACGCGACGCGGAACACCGTGCGGTCGCCCGGGCCGCGCGCCGCTCCCGGCTGCTGCTCACCACGCTGTCCGTCGTCGTCGCGGTGGCCGTGGCCGTCGGCCTGGTCGCGGTGACGCAGGCACGCGCGGGCCAGCGGCAGCGCACGGAGGCCGCCGCCCGCCGCGCCGCCGCCGTCGCCGACTCCCTGCGCAGCACCGACCCGCGCACCGCGATGGGGCTGAGCGCCGCCGCCTGGCGGCTGGCCGCGCTGCCCGAGTCGCGCCGCGCCCTGCTCGGCGCCCTCGCCCAGCCCGAACTGGACACCTTCGCCGACCCCGGGCCGAGCGGCATGTCGACGGACTACCTCGTCGACTCGGGCCGGTCCCTGCTCGGCGTCAACGGCCGCACCTGGCGCACCTGGGACGTGGCCACGCACCGCCGCACCGCCTCGGGAACGCTGCCGGCCGGCGCCCAGGTGTTCGCCGCCGGACCTGACGCCCACACGCTCGCGCTCGTCGTGGACGACGGCATCCGGCTGTGGGACACCGCACGGGACCGCTGGGTGGGGGAGCCTCGTCCGCGGCCCCGCCGGACCACGTATCTCGCCCTCGGCGGCAGCGGACGCGGCTATGTGGTGGGCGGTGTCCGGGCCGACGGGGCCGACGGGATCGACGGCCGGGTGGAACTGCGTTCCGTCGCCGACGGCCGGCTGCTGTTCGCCACCCAGGCGCCCGGTGGCGCCCAGGTCGTCCCGAGCCCCGACGACCGGTATGTGGCCCTCTGCCCCGCCGGGAAGGCGCCCAGGCTCCTGGACACGGGGGACGGCCACGAGATCACGGGTGCCTGGCAGAACGCCGGCGGGCTGTGCGGCGACGGCGTACGGCTGCTGTTCGGCGGCGGCGCCAAGGGCGCGCCCCAGCGGTTCGCCGCCGTCGACACCAACGGCGTGAGCGTCTGGGACACCGGCACGCGGCGCGAGGTCGCCGCCCTCTCCGACTCCGAGGTGTCCTCCGCCGTGATCAGCGCGGACGGGGCGTTCCTGGCGACGGCCAACGGCACGGAGATCAAGGTCTGGCGGCTGTCGTCCCCCGACGCCCCGGTGTTCCGCCGGCCCCTCGACGACCAGCAGGCCTACGGCACCCTCGCCTGGGACCTGGCCCACACCACCCTGCGCTACCTGGACGTCAACACCGTCCACTCCTTCGACACCACGACCGCCACCACAGCGGCGTGGCGCGACGAGGCCCTGGCCGACGCCCTGCTCGCCCCGGACGGCGACACCGTGGCCACCGCACGGCTCGCCGGCGACGGCTACCGCTTCGAGCTGCGGGGGACCGCGCAGGACCGCGGCCCCGGTGGCGGGGACGACGCCGACGGCCCGGGAGTACGGGCGCTCCCCGCCGTGCCGCTGCCCGGCCCCGCCGACCCCGAACGGCCCGTCCTGGCGGGGGAGACGTCGCCGTTGATGGCGTTCAGCCCGGACGGCGAGATGTTCGCGTACGGGGCGTCGGCCCCCGCGCAGGACCCCGCCGCACAGCGGATCACCGTCTGGGACGTGGCCCGCGGCCGGGTCCTGGCCACCTTCGGGACGGCCCCGGCGGGGCAGTCCGCCGGCAGCGTGCTCTCGATCGCGCTCGGCCCCGGCGGCCGCACCCTGTACGCGGCCCGCCAGAACGCCGAGGGCGAGGTGGCGGACGAGGTGTGGGACGTGAGCCGGGGCCGCCGGTCGGGTGTGCTGGCGAAGCCGGCGGGCTCCCTGCTCGCGGTCCGCCCCGACGGCCGGCTGCTCGCGGGCGACAACCGTGCCGTCCGCCTCCCCTCGGGCCGTCCCACGGAACTGGGCCCGGACCCGGACGACGGGACCACGGCGCTCGCCTTCACCGCCGACGGCACCCGCCTCGCCGCGGGCGACCGCACCCGCCGCGTCACCGTCTGGGACGGCGACCTGAGCGACCACGCGGACATCCTGCGGGACGCCTTCCCCGACGCCGGGGCGGGCAGCCCGGAGGAGATCGGCTCCCTGGCCCTGAGCCCAGACGGCCGTACCCTCGCAGTCGGCGGTGACGAGGGAACGCTCCAGCTCTGGGACCTCGACACCCACCAGCCGCTGGGCGGGCCCCTGCCCACCCCCGGCGAGGCGATCACCTCCCTCGCCTTCGCCCCTGACGGCCAGACCCTGTACGTGAGCGGCACCCACGTCCCCGTCCGGCGGTACGACCTCGACGCCGCCCACGCGCTCCGCCGCGTCTGTGCCCGCGCGGCGGGCCAGGGCCTGACCCGGACCACCTGGAGGACGTATCTGCCGGACGCGACGTACCGGAAGGTGTGCGACGACGACTAGACGGCGACTGGACGACTGGGCGGCGGCCAGCGGTGGTGTCCTGACTCACAGAAGCACTTTGTGAGACGAGCTGACTCGCAAAGTCTCTGCGGTACATGACGTCTCACAGGCGAGGAGACCGTCAGCCCGAGGAGCCAGGTCATGTCCACGAACGCCGACAAGTGGGTGGAGGAACGGGAGTTGGCGCCCTTGTCTCAGGACCTGTACCGCTATCTCCTCGACAAGCACCTGTTCGCCCTCGCCGAGTTGGACTTGGACGAGATCACCGCACCGCGCGTCCGCGAGTGGCGGGCCGAACGGCTACGGCTCACGGGCGCCAAGACGATCACGGCCAGGGCGTACCCGCTGCTGAAGGCCATCATGGAAACCGCCGTGGATGACGAGCTGATCACGCGCAACCCGTGCCGGATCAAGGGCGCCGGTAAGGAGAAGGCCGCCGAGCGACGTATCGCCACCGTCGCCCAGGTCGACGCCCTCGCCAACGCCGTCGGGATGCGGTGGCGCCTGATGGTCTACCTCGGCCCATACGGTCCGATGCGGCCGGAAGAGCTGGTCGGCCTCCGTCGTCGGGACGTCGACCTCGACACTCTCCGTATCCGTGTCCGCCTCGCCGAGCCGGAGCGGATGAACGGGCGACGCGTCCAGGGCGACACCAAGTCCGAGGCCGGTACCCGGACTGTGATTCTTCCCGCGTTCCTCCATCGGGAGCTCCGCTGGCACCTGGAGAGCTACGCCGAGTCGGGCCCGACGGGCTGCTGTTCGTCGGCGAGAAGGGCGCTCCCTTCCGGCGGAGCACCTTCGGGCGGAAGTGGCGGAAGGCGCGTGAGATTGTCGGCGTGCCGGAGGGCTTCCGGTTCTACGATCTCCGGCACACGGGGCACACCCTCTCCACCCGCTCCGGTGCCACCCTCAAGGACACGATGGTCCGCGCCGGCCAGTCCTCGGAGAAGGCGGCGTTGATCTATCAGCACTCCGACGACGAGCGGCAAGAGGAGGTCGCCGCCGGGCTGGACGCGACGGTTCGGAAGGCTCGTGCCACAGCGCGTGCGGAGAGGGAGCCTGACAAGCCTTCTGGCACGAATCTGGCACGCGACCGCTGATCACAGCGGACAGCAAAAAGGCCCGGGTCTCTGACCTGGGCCTTAATCGTGGAGCGGGTGACGAGAATCGAACTCGCACTCTCAGCTTGGGAAGCGACGGCGCATACGGAGCACTACACCACCTGACCTGGGCAGATCTGGTGGGGTGGCTGCTGGTGTGGGCGCTTGACGGCACCGTTGTTGACCGTGGTTGTCCGCTCTCAAGGGCACGCTGTGGGCACGACGCTCCACAACGGGCGGGTGTCGCGCTGATGTGGCCCACTTTTTGCACGGGGTCCGTCGGTGAGTGGGCCGACCAGGCAGAGACGTTGCCGTTGCACATGATGACTGGCCTTCCTCAGCCCTGGTGCGGTGGAACCGCCTCCGGTGGCGTCACCGTGCAGCAGCATGTGTGAAACACGCCCCTCGGTCACCAGCGATGAGGCCCGCAGTACATCATTCGTCGCTGCCCCTTGGCCTTGCCGGGGGCCTGGCCGCGTCCTGCTGGTGGCCGATCTTGTCCAACTCTGCGAGTTCCTCGTCGGAGCGCGAGAGTCCTGCGCCGGCGATGTTCTCGCGCAGGTGCGCCACGGACGAGGTGCCGGGAAGGAGCAGGATGTTCGGCGACCGCCGCAGCAGCCAGGCCAGGGCGACCGACATCGGCGTCGCATCCAGCCGGGCGGCCACGGCGGAGTGCCTGTCCGGTGACGGCGGCGATGCGCTCGAAGTCCCGGTCGCGGTGCTGTCCGGACCGTGGGACACGATCTTCGTGGCGCGGCAGGTCGCGGCCACCGGTCGGAGCGTCGCCTTCCTGGGCGAGCGTCGCTCCCACGCGACCCGACCCTCCAGCGGTCGACCGCGTGCAATTCGAGCCATCCACGTGCCGCCGGTTCCGTAAGGGACGCCACTGACGAAAATATTTCGTAACCGAGGTATTTCCCGTGCTTGTCCCGGCCGTGAATCCCGTGTCAGTGTCCCGGCCAGCAGGCAGGCCGTCGGCAGCGGGGCATTCGAAAGCCTTTCGTACCGGTCTCCGATCTGCCTGGCTCACCGACGGCATGTGGAAAGAAGAGAGGCACCGTCATGCGGAGAATCCCGGTCAGCGGAAATCCCGGAAGCAGGGGAATGCGGCGTGCGGTCGCGTCCGCGGTCGTCCTCGCGGCGGCCATGGGCCTTGCCGCGTGCGGGACTTCGGGCCCGTCCGGATCGTCCGGGAACTCGTCCGCCAAGGGGCTGACGATGTGGGCGCTCAACGACCAGACGATCCTCAAGGAGTCCGTCGACGCCTACAACAAGGACCACCCGGACGAGAAGATCACGCTGCGGCTGTTCGCGAACGACGACTACAAGCAGAAGCTGCGCGTCGCCTTCGGCGCGAACCAGGCCCCGGACATCTTCTTCAGCTGGGGCGGCGGCGCCCTGAACGACTACGTCAAGGCCGGCAAGGTCGACGCGCTGACGGAGGCCGACGCGGACACGAACCGGTTCATGCCGAGCGTGCTGAGCAGTGCCACCTTCGACGACAAGGTCTACGGCGTGCCCGCCAACGGCCTCGCCCCCGTCGTCCTCTACTACAACAAGAAGGTGCTGGCCGACGCGGGTGTCGAGCCGCCGAAGACGTACGACGACCTGCTGGCGGCCGTGAAGAAGCTGAAGGCGAAGGATGTCGTACCGATCTCCCTCGCCGCGAACTCCAAGTGGCCGACGCTGATGTACCTGGAGTACCTGCTCGACCGGGTGGGCGGCTCCCGCGTCTTCACCGACATCGCCGCGGGCGACGCCTCGATGTGGAAGGACAAGTCGGTCACCGAGGCCAACCAGTACCTCCAGGACCTGTCGAAGGCCGGAGCGTTCGGGGACAACGCCTCCTCCGTCAGCTACGACCAGGGAGCCTCGACCGCCCTGCTCTACACGGGCAAGGCGGGCATGGAGCTGATGGGCACCTGGGAGTACGCCAACATCGCCAAGGCCGCGCCGGACTTCCTGAAGAACGGCGACCTCGGCTACACCGCCTTCCCGACGCTTCCCGACGGAGCCGGCGACGCGAACAACATCGTCGGCAACCCCTCGAACTTCCTCTCCCTGAACTCGTCCACGAAGAACAAGTCCGCCGCGCTGACCTACTTCAAGGACTACGTGCTCAACGACTCCCAGGTCGACTCCTACCTCGCCGCCGGCAGCGTGCCGCCGGTCAAGGGACTGGAATCCAAGCTGGCTGCCGTGAAGTCGTCCACCGACAAGGACTGGCTCACCTTCGTCTACGACCTGGTGCAGTCGTCGCAGAGCTTCCAGCTCTCGTGGGACCAGGCGCTCCCCTCCGACCAGGCCGACCCGCTGCTGACCAACACCGACAAGTCGTTCCTGCGCGAGATCTCGCCCGCCGAGTTCGGTACGAACATGAACAAGGCGGGATCGTGACGCCCACCACCCCCGCGCGCCGGTCAGGAGGAGGCTCCGGCCTCCTCATGGCCGCCCCCGCGCTGCTCCTGTTCGGGCTGTTCGGGCTGGTCCCCCTGCTCGGCGTGGCGGCGCTCAGCGTCGCCCGCTGGGACGGCCTCGGCTCCATCGGCTGGGCCGGCCTTGCCAACTGGAGCGGCGTCCTGACCGACGGCGCCACCTGGCAGGCGCTCGGCCTCACCGTCAAGGTGATGGTGGTGAGCTGGCTGGTCCAGACCCCGATCGCGCTGGCTCTGGGCGTCTTCCAGGCGCCCACGGGCCGGGTGCGGGCCCTGTTCGCCGTGCTGTTCTTCCTCCCGCTGCTGCTGTCGGCGGTGGCGATCGGTCTGACCTGGCAGGCGCTGCTCGACCCTTCCTTCGGCATCGGCGCCACACCCGGCCTGCACTGGCTGGCCAAGCCCCTGCTCGGCTCCCCGGACCTCGCGCTGTACACGGTCATCGCGGTGATCGCCTGGCAGTTCGTGCCGTTCCACGCCCTGCTCTACCAGGCCGGCATCCGGCAGATCCCGACCGCCCTGTTCGAGGCCGCCGCCCTCGACGGTGCGGGGCCGATCACCCGCTTCCGGCACATCACCCTGCCGCAGCTGAAGTACACGATGGTCACCTCCAGCACCCTGATGCTGGTCGGCTCGCTGACCTACTTCGATCTGATCTTCGTCCTGTCCGGCGGTACCGGCGGCCCCGGCACCGCCACCCGTGTCCTCCCCCTCGCCATGTACATCACCGGATTCCAGGCCCACGACATGGGCCGCGCCAGCGCCGTCGCCACGCTCCTGGTGGTCCTCGGCCTCGGCCTGTCGCTGCTGACCACCCGGCTGTCCGGCTTCACCCGGATGGACAGCCGACAGGAGGGCATGTGAGCACCACCATGACCAAGGCCCGTCACGCCCGCCCGGACACCGGCCACGAGGGTGCCGGTGCGCCGCCCGCGCGGACCGGCGGCCCGCGGCACCTCACCGCCTTCGGCACGGTACGCCGCGCCCTCACCGGCTGCACGACACTGCTCTGGGCGGCGATCGTCGTCGTACCCGTGTACTGGCTGGTGGTGACCAGTCTGCGCACCCGGGCCGACTTCACCGCGGACAGCCCGCTCGCCCTGCCCGGCCACCCGACCCTGGACAACTACCGGACCGTGCTGGCCGGCGACTTCACGACCTACCTGCTCAACAGCGTGATCGTGACCGCGGCGACGGTCACGGTCACCGTCGCCGTCGCCCTGATGGCCGCCTTCGCGATCGTGCGGGGCGCCGGAAGCCGGCTGTCCCGGGTGTCCTTCCGGCTGTACCTGCTGGGCCTGGCGATCCCGCTCCAGGCGGTGATCATCCCGGTCTACCTGCTGATCATCAGGATGCGGCTGTACGACAGCCTGCTCGCGATCGTCCTGCCGTCGGTGGCGTTCGCGCTGCCGATCACCGTGATGATCCTGGTGAGCTTCCTGCGGGACGTGCCCCGCTCGCTCTTCGAGGCGATGATCGTCGACGGCGCCGGCGACTGGCGCATGCTCTTCTCGCTCGCCGCGCCCCTGGCCCGACCCGCCCTGATGACGGTCGCCGTCTACGACGGACTCCAGGTCTGGAACGGCTTCCTCTTCCCGCTCATCCTCACCCAGAGCGGCGACAAGGCCGTACTCCCACTGGCGCTGACCCTCTACCGGGGCCAGTTCGGCATCGACGTACCGGCCACGATGGCCGCGGTGGTGCTGTCCACCCTGCCGATGCTCGCGCTGTTCGTTCTGGCGCGGCGCCAGCTCGTCGCCGGTCTCACCGCCGGCTTCTCCAAGTGACCCACTTCAGCTGACAGTTCACCGACCTGCGGCCGGGCGGCGTGCCCGGCCCCGTCGGCGTGCCCGCAACTCCCCGAGGAGTCGTGAAATGACGACCACCATGCCGGACCACGGCAGCGTTCCGCAGTACGAGGACGACCGTCCCTGGACCGACACCGCCCTGCCGATCCCCGAGCGCGTCGAGGCGCTGCTCGCCCGGCTCACCCTCCCGGAGAAGGTCGCGCAGCTCAGCAGCGCCTGGGAGGACGTCGAGCCGGCCGGCCCCGAGGTGGCGCCGGGCACCAGCATCTTCGACCGGGTCGGCGACCTCACCGAGACCGCCCGGCACGGCCTCGGCCAGCTCACCCGCCCGTACGGCACCCTGCCCCGGCCCGCCCTGGAGCACTCCCACGCCCTGGCCGAGCGGCAGCGGCGGATCGTGGCGCAGAGCAGGCTCGGCATCCCGGCCATGGCCCACGACGAGTGCCTGACCGGCTTCACCGCCTACGGGGCCACCATCTACCCCACCTCGCTGGGCATGGCGGCCACCTTCGACCCCGAGCTGATCCGCCGGGTCGGCGCGGCCATCGGCGCCGACATGGCCGAGGCCGGCGTCCACCAGGGGCTCGCCCCGGTCGTCGACGTGATCCGGGACTACCGTTGGGGCCGCTGCGAGGAGACCTACGGCGAGGACCCGTACCTGGTCGGGGAGATGGGAGAGGCGTACGTCACCGGCCTGCAGAGCGCCGGGGTGTACGCCACCCTCAAGCACTTCGCCGGGTACTCCGCCTCCATGGGCGGGCGCAACCACGCCCCGGTCGGCATCGGTCGACGCGAGCTGTTCGACGTCATCCTGCCGCCCTTCGAGCGCCTGGTCGCCGCGGGCGTCGGCTCGGTGATGAACTCGTACGCCGAGATCGACGGCGAGGCGCCCGCCGCCAGCCGGTGGCTGCTGACCGACGTCCTGCGGGACGCCTGGGGGTTCGAGGGCACCGTCGTCTCCGACTACTGGTCGCTGCCCTTCCTGGTCAGCGCCCACCGGGTGGCCACCGACCTCGCCGACGCCGGGGCGCTCGCCCTGCGCGCCGGCCTGGACGTCGAACTGCCCGACCAGCGCGGCTTCGGCGACGCCCTCGTCCAGGCGGTGCGGGAGGGCATGGTGGCGGAGGACCTGGTCGACCGCGCCGTGCGCCGGGTGCTGCGGCAGAAGGCCGAACTCGGCCTCCTGGACGAGGACTGGGACCCCCGGCCCCCGGCCCTGCGCGCGGGCGAACTCGACCTGGACAAGCCGTCGAGCCGCGCGCTCGCCCGGGACGTGGCCCGCGCGAGCGCGGTCCTGCTGTCGAACGACGGGACGCTGCCCCTTCCGTCCGGCGGACGGATCGCGCTGATCGGCCCGTGCGCCGACGACGTACGCACCATGTTCGGCTGCTACAGCTTCCCCAACCACGTCCTCGCCGACCGCGACGACCTCGGCAACGGTGTCGAGGCGGTCTCCCTGCGCACCGCGCTGACCGAGGAACTCCCCTCTGTGGAATGGGAGTTCGCGCCGGGCTGCCCGATCAGGGACGAGGACCGCTCCGGGATCCCGGCCGCGGTGGCCGCCAGTACCGCCGCCGACCTGACCGTCCTGGTCGTCGGCGACAAGGCGGGCATGTTCGGCATCGGCACCTCCGGCGAGGGCTGTGACGTGGAGGACCTGCGGCTGCCCGGCGTCCAGGAGGAGCTGGTGGAGGCGGTGCTGGCGACCGGGAAACCGGTCGTGCTGGTCGTCAGCAGCGGTCGGCCGTATGCCGTGGGCCGGTTCGCGTCCGCCGCCGCGGCCATGGTCCAGGTCTTCCTGCCGGGGGAGGAGGGCGGCCGGGCGGTGGCCCAACTCCTTTCCGGGAAAGCCAACTTCAGCGGCAGGCTGCCGGTGCAGATCCCCACCTCGCCCGGCGGGCAGCCGTACACCTATCTCCATCCGCCGCTGGGCGACCGGCAGAGCTTCCTGTCCAACCTCGACCCCACGCCCGCCTTCCCGTTCGGACACGGCCTGTCGTACACCGACTTCGAGATCGACCTGCTTGCCGTCGACCGTGAAGTCGTCTCCACCGACGGGGAGTTCACGGTCAGCGCACGGGTGCGGAACACCGGGAGCGTTCCGGGCGCCGAGACCGTGCAGCTGTACGCCGTCGACCCGGTCGCCCAGGTCACCCGGCCGGTGCGTTTCCTGCTCGGCTTCGCCAGGACCGAACTCGCCCCCGGCGAGCGGGCGACGGTCCGCTTCCGCGTCCACACCGACCGTCTGGCCTTCACCGGGCTCGACGGCCGCCGCGTCGTCGAGCCCGGTGAGATCCTGCTCTACGCGGGCTCCTCCAGCCTCGACACCCCGGTGCGGGAGGCCGTACGCCTCGTCGGTCCGGAGCGGGACGCGACCGTGCTGCGGGAGCACTCCGTGCCGGTGACGATCGAGCGGGAGTGAGCCCGCGGAATCTCTCTCGCACACGAAGAGGCGCCCCCGGGTCGACCCGGGGGCGCCTCTTCGTGCCGTCGCTGGAGCTAGCTCCGGGTCCAGGTCTGGGTGGCGTTGCCCAGACCGGTCCACAGCTGGACCTTCGAACCGTTGGCCGTGCCCCAGGCGCTGACGTCGATGACCAGGCCGTTGGAGCGGTTGACGATGGTGCCGTCGACCCGGAAGGCCCACTGCTGGCTGGTCTTCCCGTTGCAGGCCCACAGGATCAGCTTGGTGCCCGCGGTGGTTCCGTCGGCGTTCGCGGCCAGGCACTTGCCCGAGACGCGCAGCTCGCCCGCCGCGGTCTGGGTGATGGTCTGGTTGGCGTTGCCCGAGCAGGTGTAGATCTGCACCTGGACGCCCGTGGCGCCGTTCGGGACGTCCAGGCACTTCCCGGAGTAGGTGCCCTTCAGGGTGAACGTGGCGGCCGTGGGCAGCGGGTCCTGGACCAGCTGCCAGTCCTGGGAGCCGTCGTCGGCCGACGCGGCGAGGGTGACGGAGCCGCCCGCGGTCGCTCCGGTCATGTACAGGCCGGTGTTCCGTACGGACCTGAGCTTGTAGTACCCGGATGTGGGCGAGGAGACGAGGGTCCACTGCTTGTCGGTGGCTCCGTCGTCGACCCACTGGGCCAGTTTCTGCCCGGCCGTCGCGCTGCCGGTCCAGATGGCGGCCGCGCGGCCACCGGCCTTGTTGAGCAGGGTGACGTTGCCGCCCGTGCTGATCGTGTGCCAGCGCTGGGTGTCGGCCGCGGAGTCCGCGCCGAGGACGACGTCCGGGGTGTCCCCGGTGAGGTTCGCGTCCTGCGTCTTGCCGGACGCGGTGGACAGCACCTGGCCGGTCAGCCGGTTGACGAGGCTGTAGTAGGCGCCGTCGGAGCGGCCGAGGTCGACCTCCGCGTACTTCACGGGCCCGACGCTGCCGCCCGCCCACGCGGCCTGGAGGATCAGGACCCGTCCCGTGCCGTCGACGTACTGCAGGTTGCGGCTGTACCCGCCGGCGATCGGCGTCTGATACTGCTTCCAGGTGCCCGTGCTCAGACCGGACTCGTTCACCCACACGCTGCCGCTGCCCGAGGCGTTGTAGACGATCCGGCCGTCGGGCATGGGCAGCAGGACCGGGCTGCCGCCGGTGGCCGGCGTGTTCCCGCCCGAGGGCACGGGCAGCGCGGTGATCGCGGCGTCCGTGGCCGAGAAGAACTTCAGCGGGTCGTCGGAGATCCGGTAGCGGACGTTGGTGCCGCCGCCCCAGTACTCGTACGTCAGGAGCCACTTGCCGTCGGTCGTCGGCGCGACGGTCGTCATGCCGGGGCGTCCGCCGCCGATCTCCGTCTTGCCGCCGCCCATGCCCACGGTGGCGCCGGGGACGTCGACGACCGGGCTGCTCCAGGAGGAGGAGCTGGTGCCGGCCCAGGTGCGGTGGGCGAGGATCTGGCCGTGCGAGTCGGTCGCGGTGTCGTTGTCCGGGTCGAGGGTCGGGGCGCCGGTGGTGGTGTCGTAGCCGGTGTAGTCGTTCTCGTCCGAGTAGTAGGCGATGAGCCGGCCGTTGTGGGCGAGCAGATGTGGTTCCCAGATCGGGTCGACCTGGTTCTCGGTGTTGGCGGCCGAGGCGAGGCCGAGGCTGCCCGCGCTGCCGCCCTGCCAGCCGCCGGCCGTGATGATGTTCTTGAAGCTCCAGCTGACCCCGTCATCCACACTCGCATACAGGGCCAGCGCTACGTCCTTGCGGTCGCCGTCGCCGGTCGGTGTCCAGTTGGAGTCCGCGGCCTTCTGCTCCCGGTAGTAGTGGTCGTCGCCCGAGACGATGCTCGCCAGCAGCAGCGTGCCGGCGCTCAGGTCCCCGACGGCCTGCGGGAGCACGTAGAGGTGGGCGTTGGTCCAGTTGCTCGTGTACTTCGCGTACGCGGAGTCACCGGAGAGGTAGGCGGGCGCCTGGACGTCGGACAGCTTCGACCAGGTCGTGCCGTCGTCGTCGCTCTTGTAGACGGGCAGCGTCTGGCCCACCGGATCGCTCTCGCTGTCCTCGAACGTGGCCACGATCCGGCCGCTCGGCAGCTGGGCGGACTTCGGGTAGAGGACGCAGGGTCTCTTGTTGCAGGCGGCGGTGTTGGTCGCCGTATACAGATTCGCGGTACTCGGCTGATATGCCGACGCGGTCGTCACGGAGACGACGGCGAATGCCACGCCTATACCGAAGGCGGTCGCCGAAGCGAAAGCCTTTCGCGCCCAGGATCTTTTCAACGGCTTTCCTTTGCAGCGGGGTGCGGGGAGGAAGCCAGTATTCGCAGCGGACACCGCACTGTCATCGGCGGATTACGAAAGGGTTTCGCGCCGAGAGGGCTTACGGGGTATTGACTCGGCGCCGGACGGACGTCGAGGTCCGCAGCACCAGTTCCGTGGCGAGCTCGACGCGCGGGGAGGCGGGCACCCGTCCCTGGGCGAGGTCCATGAGCACCCGGGTCGCCTCCCGGCCCAGTTCCTCGAACGGCTGGCGCACCGCGCTCAGCGGCGGACAGGCCATGGCCGCCACGAGTGTGTCGTCGAAGGACATGACCGACAGTTCGTCCGGTACGGACAGCCCCAGCTGCCGGGCGGCCTCCAGTACGCCGAGCGCCTGCGCGTCGCTGGCCGCGAAGACGGCCGTGGGCGGGTCGTCGGCCCGCAGGATCTGCCGGCTGGCGGCGAGCGCCTCGGCGTAGTCGAAGTCGGTCGAGCGCACGATCGCCGCGTCGTAGGCGATCCCGGCCTCCTCGATCGCGGCCCGGTAACCGTGCACCCGCGCCGCGCCGGCCAGCGAGTGCGAGCGCCCCGCGACCATGCCGATCCGGGTGTGCCCGAGCTCCAGCAGGTGTTGGACGGCGTCCCGGGCCCCGCTCCAGTTCGTCACCCCGATGCTCGGGATGTCCTGCGAGGGCGCGCTGAGCGGGTCGATCAGCACCACGGGCAGCCGTTGCTCGACGATCCGGCGCTGGTCCTCCTCGGCCAGCATCGAGATGACGATCACGATGCCCGCCGCGCCGAGCGCCACACACTCCTCCAGCCAGCCGGAGATCGACCGCCGGCTCGTCGTCCCGGTCACCACGTCGATGCCGAGTTCCCCGGCCGCGTCCACGATGCCCCGCGCGACCTCCAGCGTGTAGGGGCCGGAGAGATCCCGGAAGACGACGATCATCTGCCGGGACGCCGTGGGATCCTGCTCCCAGGGCCGCACGTACCCGGAGCGCGTCAGCAGTTCCTCGATCCGCTCTCGTGTCGTCGCGCCCACGTCCCGGCGCCGGTGCACCACCTTGGACACGGTGCTGAGCGAGACTCCCGCCTCGGCGGCGATGCTCGTCAGCAGACCGTGCTGCGCTTCCTGCCGGACCTTGCCTCTGCCTGTCACCCGATGTCCGTTCCGTACGCCGGACACCGATGCGCCGGACCACACCGCGTCACCTGGCCAGAAACCTGGCCGCAAGGTAACGGGGCCCGGCGGGGGAGGCAAGAGGGGGGCACTGCGCTGTGAACCGCTCCGTGGGCGACGGCGCTGAGTTGGGCTGCGGGTGTGCTAGGCATACCGGCTGCTTCTGGGCCATGGTGGCCGGCTCTGCCACGCTGGTGGCGTGGGCGCTGTTGACCTGGTCGTGCGCGGCCATGATGCTTCCGTTCGTCCGCCGACGTCGTATCGTCCGCCGGCGCCGTACCAGCCGGCTCACGGCGCGTGACCGTCGCACGGCAGCCGGGTCCGGGGCAACGTCCCGGAGGACCAGGAAGCAGTGGTCGTTCACCGGCCCGCGGGGGTTGCCGGAGACCGATACCGCGTCTGTTTGGTCCCCGGCGACAGGGAGCGGCGCCGTTCCACAGGACGTAACAGACCACCCCGGTCCGCAGCCGCCGCACCGAGCGGGAGCGCGGTCGGCGTTTCGCATGGAGACGGCCTGGCAGGCGATCTACTCTCGGCCCGTGGGGCAACCCGAGCAACGCGCCGAGGGCGTGGGACCGTTCACCACCCGGCTCACCTGGCACCTCCCTGACGGGGGCACCGCCGTATGGGAGTCACGACCCGCCCGTCGGCGCGGGATCATCGCAGTCCGCCCGCCCGGCTCATCCGCCACCCGGCACACCAGCGCCGACGAAGCCGCGCTCCGCCGTCTGCGCAGGCTCAACGCGGCCGCCGCGACCGCCTTCGTCATCGGCGGAGCCCTCTTCGCGGTGGGCGCCGGTATCGCCCAGCTCGGCTCCGGAGACCCGACCACCTGCGCCTCCGTCTACTTCGCCGGCGGCCTCTTCTTCAACACCGGCGGCTACGTCTCACTGCTCCAGGTCATCAACGCTCCCCGCCATGTACCCGGTGGCGAAGGCCGACTCGTCACCCACGGCTGGAGCCGGTGGAGTTACGAGCCGACGCGAGTGGACTGGCTGAGCGCGTTCGTCCTCTTCGCCGGCACCCTGGTGTTCGCCGTCGACCTGCTGGACTCCTTCCTCCAGGGGCTGAGCATTCAGCAGATCAACCGGCTGATCTGGGCGCCGGACGTGATCGGATGCGTGCTCTTTTTGATCTCCGGCCACCTCGCGTTCGTCGAGATCTGCCACGGCCGGCTCTGCATCCGCCGTCGCAGTCTCGGCTGGTGGATCGTCGCCGTGAACCAGCTCGGCTCCGTCCTCTTCATGATCTCGGCGCTCGCCGCGTTCACCCGGCCCTCCACCGGCAGCCTGATCAACGCCGACATCGCCAACTGGGCCACCTTGATCGGCGCCTCGTGCTTCTCCCTCGGCGGCTTGCTTCAGATCTACGAGCGCCCCTGACTTGGTACGACGGCCGGATCCGTCGGCCGCTGAATGGTCCAGCCCATGCCGAAACTGTCCTTGATCCGCGTCCCCTCACTGCCCGTGGGCTGGACGGATGAAAGCGGGCTGCTCCATACGTAGTGCCCGCGAGCGGCCGCCGGTCTCTGCAGTGATCCGCTCCTCGATCATCTTCGCGTCGGCGCCCGGCCGGCCTGAGACGAGGAGTGCGCGTGTCGGAGCGGAATGCTTCCCGGAGACGGTCGAGTCGGCTGCGCGCCAAGTGGGCCACGGTCTGTGCGGGGCTCGCCCTGGCGCTGACCGCGGGCCTGCAGAGCGCGGCGGCCGCAGCCGACGATTCCCCGCCGCCGCGGGGACAACTCCTCGCCGCCCCGGTGGCGTTCGTCGGGAGCCTCGTCCACCCGGACGCGTCACCGCCCGGCGCCAACGACTGGAGCTGTCGGCCCACGCGTGAGCATCCGCGCCCGGTCGTGCTGCTGCACGCGACCCTGGCGAACGCGTACAACAACTGGAGCCTGCTCGCCCCGTGGCTGAAGCAGCAGGGCTACTGCGTCTTCGCCCCCAACTATGGTGGTGTCCCGGGCAGTCCGTTCCAGGCTTCCGGGCCCATCCCGGCGGCGGCCCGGCAGGTCGCCCGCTACGTCGACCGCGTGCTGGAGGCCACCGGAGCGCGCCAGGTCGACCTCGTCGGGCACTCTCAGGGAGGCGGTCCGACGCCCCGCTGGTACCTGCGGTTCGAGGGCGGAACAGATCCCGCGCATCCCAAGCGGAACAAGGTGCACAGCCTCATCGGCCTCGCACCCTCCAACCACGGTGGCAGCTTCTCCGGTGTCGGCACGTTGACCACCAAGCTGGGCCTCAACCCGGCCGTGTCCGCCGTCATCGGGCAGGCGTGGTCGGACCAGATGGTCGGCTCCGAGAGGAACAGCAAGCTGGACAAGGACGGGGACACCCAGCCCGGGGTCCACTACACCGTCATCTCCACCCGGTACGACGAGTTCGCCACGCCGTACCGGAACAACTTCCTGACCGCGGGACCGGGCGCGACCGTCCAGAACATCCTGCTCCAGGACATCTGCCCGCTGGACGTCTCCGAGCACCTGGCCATCGCGTACGACTCCAACGCCGCCCAACTCGTGCGCAACGCCCTCGACCCCGCCCACGCGAAGCCCGTCAGCTGCGGCCTCACCCTGCCCGTACTCGGCGGCTGAGACCAGGCCCACGTCACGGTCCCGAACGCGCAGGATCGCACCGTTGTCGGCCTGGCTGACCGGACTTACGGGCACGCCATGGGCATGATGCCGTGCCTTGCGAAAACGGGCACTTGACCGCGAAGGAGCCTGCATCAGAGAAGTGGCTGTGCCATATCAGGGTGGTCGCTGCTTGGACGGCGTTCGCCGCCGCAGCTCATAGTTGATGTCCTGCTCCGTGGCGTCAGCACGCAGAACGCTGCGCTGTTTGGCCATGTCCTGGGCGAGCAGCCAGCAGTGAGGGCACCCTGTCTTCGGGCACATAACCCTGCGAGGCCTGCGGCGCCGCGAAACAGCACTCGAAGACATCGCGCGACAGCAGACCGCCGCCGGGAGAGTAACAGCCCATCCGAAGCGGCGCCCGAATGCGCCCGAGGTGGCCGCCTGGCCTCGGCTTAGGCACGTGAAGGGCTTGGCACTCTCAAATTGGACTGGACAATAAACAAACCCCAGGTTGCTGACCTGGGGTTTCACATGGAGCGGGTGACGAGAATCGAACTCGCGCTCTCAGCTTGGGAAGCGACGGCGCTTGGGTAGGCTGCACGGCTCTGACCAGCGTAGGAACCTGGTGCTCGAAGTGGTCGTACGGGTCGGATCGCACCGCTGTTGACCGTGGTTCCCCGTCCTTGAGGGCACACGGAGGGCACGGAACCTCGGAAGGGGAGACGGTCGGCGCTGCTGGCGGCGCGGCCGCGCATGGGCCGCCTTGCGCGGAGACCAACTGTTGAAGTGACGTTGCTGTCGCATACGAGTGGCCCCGGCCGGGACATCGCGGAGGCGACGTCGGAGAACGAAGCGGCGCTGTCCGCTGCACGAAGGGCTACGTGGCGAACTCCAGGGCTATGTGGAGCTGACGTTCCCTGACCTTCCCCGACCGCAACCTTGTCGCCCGTTGGCGAGTCTTGATCGTGCAAGTGTCCTCGCTTTCCCCTCCCGTGGAGGAACCAAGTGGGCAGACGTGCCCTCATCCGTGGCGGTATCGCCGCCGCCACCTCGCTCACCCTGGCCGTCGGTCTCGGACCGCGGGCCCTCGACGCGCACGCGGACGCGGCCACCGAGGTGGTCATCCCGGCGTCGACGTCCCTGACGCCCGCGACCGATCTGTTCAGCGCGGGCCCGTCGGGGTTCCTGCGCCGCGAACCTGGGCGCGGCCACGTGTGGACCACCTACACCGGTGCGGACACGGTGGTGGACGCCTCGGCCACCGAGACCCGGGGCATGCCGGAGTTCGGCGCCGGATCGGACGTCGTCGCCCGCTATGACGACGGCACCCGGACCGTGAAGCTGCGGGACATGGCGGCCGGGGGGACGGCGACGACGATCCCGCTCCCGGACGGCCACACCTACCGGGGGACGCTCGGGCGGACCGTCGTCACCACCGGCTGGACGGACAGCAGGCTGACGTGGCACCTGCTCGCCCTCCAGGACGACGGCACGGTCGGCGACCGCGCGGTGGCAGGGCCCCCGGACGCCGGCTCCTCCAACACCTCCGTGTGGACCGGCGACTCGCCCGTGGCCGACGCCCACGGCATGGTGGTCCAGTACTGGATCGACGGAAAGCTGCGCAGCGGCTGGCTCGACGCCGACAAGGGCACGCACACCGAGCTGCCGTACAACCCGACCGTCACCACCAGCGGGCGTGTGGTCCTCACCTCCACCCACCTGGTGTCGTGGGACGGGAACAACACCGTCTCCGTCTACTCCCGCGACGACCTGACCAAGGCCGTCCGCACCGTGCCGCTGGAGAACGACTACGCGACCCACCTGCTGGGCATGGTCGGCGACCGGATCCTGGTCTCCCGCTACGACTCCTCTCTCGGAGCCAAGGACGGCAACCTGCCCGTCTGGCGGGTCGACGCGCTCGCCTCCGACGGCTCGACGACCGGGACCGTACTGGCCCGCTCGCAGAGCCTCTCCTACGCCCTCCCCACCCCCGACGGCGGTCTCCTGATACCCGGCAGCGGCCCCGACACCGCCGACTGGGGAGTGAACCTGGTCCGCGCGGGCGCCGACGGCAACCCCATGGTCCAGAAGGTCGCCGCCTCCGTGGTAAGCCCGATGCCCGACCCCGTTCGGGCGCTCACCCTGGACAACGGCCGGCTCACCGTGACGGAGCACGACCGCGACACGGGCCGTACGCACCTGTACAGCCGGACGGTCGGCACGGCCGGCGACACCCTCACCGTCGGCTCCCGCACCGACCACGGTGTCAGCACCGACCCCTGGCCCCGCCTCGTGGGCACGGGGGACGGCCGTACGGTGATCTGGAACGAGTGGAACGGGCAGGGCGACCCTGTCCCCCGGGTCGTCCAGCCGAAGGGCACGCTGCCCGGTACGGCGATCGACTCCCGGCGCAACTACGTCCGCGTGTGGGACGCCGAGGGCCGGTACGCCGCGATGGCCACCGAGTACACCGAAGAGGCCGGGTCCGAGACGCGGGTGGTCGACCTCGACACCGGCGCCACGACGCTCACCTCGGCGCAGCACGGCCGGACGATGTGGGGCACCACCCTGTGGATGCCGGGCGACGACGCCATCGCGACGCCGGTCGACGTCCGTACCGGCACCAAGGGCGAGTCGGTGTGGCTCGGCCCGAAGTGCGGCCTGGAGGACCTGGAGGCGGTCGGCCGCTGGCTGCTGTGGACGTGTTCGGGCTCGGGCCTGAACGAGAGCCAGGGCGTCTACGACACCGTCACGAAGACCAGGCTGACGCTCACGCAGGGCACTTGGCGGACCGCGAAACTCGGCGACGGCTTCGTCGCCATGGACGTCGACGGCGAGCTGAGGGTGACCGACGTCCGCGGCGGCACCCCCGTGACGCACACGGTGGGCACCCTCCCGGGCGGGCAGCCCTGGGACGTCGACCCGTACACCGGCCTGATCGCGTATGTCGACGGCAAGGAGAACACCCACCTGGTGCCCAGCGGCGTCCCGGTCTCGGCACTGTCCCAGCTCGACTCCTCCGTCGCGGCCTCGGCAGACGTCAAGGGCGGCGCCGCGCTCTGGAGCCCCCGATGGTGGCTGTCGAAGCCGGCCGCTTCCTGGACGCTCGCGCTCAGGAACAAGGCCACGGGTACGACGGTGCGCACGCTGTCCGGCGGTACGGCACAGGGCGTGCTCGCGCCGTCGTGGAACGGCAAGAACACGGCCGGCAAGCTCGTCGCCAACGGGGCCTACACCTGGACGCTCACCGCCACCCCGGCCGACGGCCAGGGCGCGGCCCTCACCAGGACCGGCACGCTCAAGGTCACCGGCGCGACCCCGGTCAGACGGGACTTCGCCACCGCGGACGGCTTCGGCGAGGTGCTCACCCTCAACGGCTCCGGCGGACTGACCTACCAGTACGGCACCGGCACCGGCACCCTGACTGCCAAGAAGACGGGCTCCGGCTGGCCGACGAGCGCGAAGTTCGTGCCGTACGGCGACCTCGACGGCGACCGGTGCAACGACGTCCTCGTGCGCTACACCAGCGGTGCGCTGCGCGCCTACCGGCCCGCGTGCGGGGCGGCGGTGACCCCGTCGACGGCGTACACCTCGCTGGCCACCAGCGGCTGGACACAATACGACGTGCTGACCTCGCCCGGGGACATCAGCGGTGACGGCCGCGCGGACCTGATCGCCCGTCAGGCCTCCACCGGGGACGTCTACCTGTACAAGGCGACGAGCACGGGCAAGCTGTCGACGCGGACGAAGATCGCCTCCAACTGGACCGGCTACAAGAAGATCGTGGGCGTCGGCGACCTCAACGGCGACGGCCACGGCGACCTGCTGGCGCAGGACAAGTCGAACGAGCTGTGGCGCTACGACGGCACCACGACGGGCAAGTTCAAGAGCCGGGTGAAGGTCTTCAACGACTGGGGAGCCTCGTACAACGTCATCGTCGGCGCGGGTGACATCACCGGCGACGGCAGGGCCGACCTTGTCTCCCGCGACACCTCCGGTGCCCTCTACCGCAACAACGGCAACGGCAAGGGCTCCTTCGGCGGCCGCACCAAACTCGCCACCGGCTGGCAGAGCTACAAGGGCGTGTCCTGACCCACGCCACACATCAAGGACGGGGTGCCGAGGTTGCTGAGCGTCGCGGTGAGGGCGAGGGCTCGGAGTTCCCGGTTGCCGAAGACGTGTCGCGCAGTCACTCGGCGATCTGTGATCTCAACCGGGTGTGCCGACCTCGGACGGTTCGGGGCTGTGCCGGTGTGCGACGGATTGCGGTGAGCCGCAGCGCGGAGGCCAGATACGCCACCGCCGCGCAGGCCACGGCCACCGGCGCCGTGAGCAGTTGGACGAGCCCTCCGCCCGCGCCCCGCCCGGCGGCGTTGCCGGCGGCGATGAGGCTCACCACCGCGGCGTTGGCCGGTACAAGGCCGTCACGGTCGACCAGCTGGGCAGAAAGGCGACGGTGCTCGGCCCGGCGAGCGCGCCGACCTGGCCGGGGGCGACGTGGGTGGTGCTCGTGCCGAGCTGGCTCAGGGCCGTCGAGGCGAACAGGGTGCCAGGCTGGTCAGCTCTGGCAACCGCACCCTGAGGCGGCCTTGGCTTCCGTCACCGTGGTGGAGGCATCGGTGGCCTGTTCGTCCGAGGTGCAGCAGGCGGTGACGCCGCAGCACGCGTCCGTTGCCGTTGCCGCGTTCGAGGAGTCCGGCTCATCGGTGGTGGAGGGCTTGACCGCCCGAACGATGGCTGAGTTCATCCCGTCGGCGACAGCGTGGGTGGGCGTGATCTCGACTCCGGTGAACCCGGCGGCTTCGAGCCCTTCCCGGTATTCGGCGAAGGACAGCGCGCCGGCGATGCAGCCGACGTAGTCGCCGCGCTCGGCCCGCTGTTCGGGCGTGAGGGTGTCGTCGGCGACCACGTCGGTGACGCCGATACGGCCGCCGGGCTTGAGCACGCGGAACGTCTCGGCGAAGACGGCGGGCTTGTCGACGGACAGGTTGATCACGCAGTTGGAGATGACGACGTCGATGGTGCCGGCGGGCAGGGGGATCGCCTCGATGGTGCCCTTGAGGAACTCGACGTTGGTGGCACCCGTCTTCCGCGCGTTGGCCAGGGCGAGGGCGAGCATCTCGTCGGTCATGTCCAACCCGTATGCCTTGCCGGTCGGACCGACGCGCCGTGCGGAGAGCAGAACGTCGATCCCGCCGCCGGACCCGAGGTCGAGGACGCGCTCACCGGTACGGAGTTCGGCTACGGCCGTGGGGTTGCCGCAGCCGAGAGAGGCGGCGAGGGCCTCGGCGGGCAGGGTGTCGCGGTCGTCGGCGGCGTAGAGGGCGGAGCCGAAGCTCTCGTCGACCTCGACCGGCTCCGGCCCGCAACAGGCGCTGCCGCCCTCGGTCACCTTCACAGCTGCCGCGGCGTAGCGCTGGCGGACGGTTTCGCGCAGGTCGGTGGACTGCTCGCTCATGGCGTCACTCCTGGATGAGATGGGGCATGGCGGTGCCCCGAAACGGCCTGTATTGACGTTCATTGATTCAACCTTGCGCCTTGGATTGAAAAACGTCAACATAGAGGCATGTCGAAACAAGAGCTTGAGGTCCTCGGCCAGGACGCCGACTGCTGCTCGGGAGTGTCCGAGGCGCCGCTCGACGACGAGCGGGCGGCGGAGCTGGCCAAGGTCTTCAAGGCCCTGGGTGACCCGGTCCGGCTGCGTCTGCTGTCGATGATCGCCTCGCGCGGGGCAGGCGGCGAGACCTGTGTCTGCGAGCTCACCCCGGCCTTCGATCTCGCCCAGCCGACGATCTCCCACCACCTCAAACTCCTGCGCCAGGCCGGTCTCATCGACTGCGAGCGACGCGGCACCTGGGTCTACTACTGGCTCCTGCCGGAGGCCCTGGACCGGCTCGCCGTGTTCCTGAGGACGCCGACCGCGGCCGAGACACTCGCGTGAGCGCCTCGCTCGGCCGCCGCGCCCTGGCCGAGGCCGTCGGCTCGGCAGCGCTGGTCGCGGTCGTGGTCGGTTCCGGCATCCAGGCCACCGAGCTGTCGCGAGACGTCGGTGTGCAACTGCTGGCCAACTCGCTGGCGACCGTCTTCGGCCTGGGCGTGCTCATCGTGCTGTTCGGCCCGGTCTCCGGAGCCCACTTCAACCCCGTCGTAACCCTCGCAGCCTGGTACACGGGCCGCCGCGAAGGCGATGGACTCACCGCGCGGGACGTGGCCGCGTACGTCCCCGCCCAGGTCGCGGGAGCGACAGCGGGCGCGGTCCTGGCCGACGCCATGTTCGGCGAGCCGTTGGTGCGCTGGTCGACGCACGACCGATCGGCGAACCATCTCCTGCTCGGTGAGGTCGTGGCCACCGCCGGCCTCGTCCTCCTGATCTTCGGCCTGGCCCGAGTCGGCCGTGCCCACGCCGCTCCGGTCGCGGTGGCCTCGTACATCGGCGCGGCCTACTGGTTCACGTCCTCGACGTCGTTCGCGAACCCGGCGGTGACGATCGGCCGGACCTTCACGGACACCTTCGCCGGCATCGCACCCGGCTCGGTCGCCCCGTTCATAGCGGCACAGATGCTCGGCGCCGTACTCGGACTGGCACTCACGGCGGGAGTCTTCGGCCGGCGCCCGGCTCCCGCACGGGCCGATGCCATCGCCCTGCACGGCGAGCCCGAACTCACCGCCCCCAGCCATCCCTGACCCACCGCCCAGGAAGACCTCCCCATGAGCGCTCGCGCCACCGACCAGCCCTCCGTCCTCTTCGTGTGCGTCCACAACGCCGGCCGCTCCCAGATGGCGGCAGCCTTCCTCGCGCACCTCGCCGGAGACGCGGTGGAGGTCCGCTCGGCCGGCTCGGCGCCCGCCGACACGGTCAACCCCGCCGTCGTAGAGGCGATGAACGAATCAGGCATCGACATCTCCGCCGAGACGCCGAAGATCCTTACCGTCGAGGCCGTCCAGGCGTCGGACGTCGTGATCACCATGGGCTGCGGCGACACATGCCCGGTCTTCCCCGGCAAGACCTACCTGGACTGGACCTTGGACGACCCGGCAGGGCGGGGCGTCGACGCCGTACGCCCCATCCGCGACCAGATCGAGGGCCGCGTCCGGAGCCTGCTCGCCGACCTCGGTGTGACGCCGCACGTATGACAACCACTACGTGTCCGCCGGGGTTCGTGAACTGCCGCTTTGCGTAAGCGGCTTCGCGTACATTGCCCGTAATGATGGCGCGGGTCACACGAAATGCGCCTCACTATTCGAGACGCTCGGGGGTTTGGGTCGCTCAAGACGGCGCCCGAGCGCCCCTCAAGATGCCGCTTGACCTGCACTTAGGGCACGCAGAGGGCACGCCACCCTCAAATTGGACTAGACAACAAACAAACCCCAGGCCACTGACCTGGGGTTTCATCGTGGAGCGGGTGACGAGAATCGAACTCGCGCTCTCAGCTTGGGAAGCTGATGTTCTACCATTAAACTACACCCGCGTAAGACGCCCGCCCCGTGATCATCCGGAGTCGGTGTCTGATCGCCTGGTCACTGTACCTCATCACCGGCCCCCGGCGCTGTCGCCGAGGGGCCTGAGGGCGTTTCAGGGGGTGGATGTGACTGTGGGGTACCGGAGTTGGGGCGTACGGTGGAGGGGTCGGAGAGGGTCAGGGCGGGGTCGGAGTGCCGCCTGGAGGGCCGTCCCTTTGATCCCGTAATGTGGCCTCTCGTCGTCAGGCAGGAAGTAGCCGGACGCGGCTCTTGGGGAAGGGACTCTAGGACTTGATGGAGCGCACCGTCGTCCGTTGTGCCGATGGGCACGTGTTCAGCACCGCTTCGTTCCCGATGCAGCAGGCCGATCGCCTGGGCCCCGGGCGGCTCCTCCGGTGTCCCCGGTGCGCCCGGCTCCGCAGTGTGGTGCCGGTGGCGTTGGAGAAGCGGTAGCAGCAGAGCAAGCAGTAGTCGGCAGTAGTCGGCAGCAGTAGTCAGCAGTAGTCAGCAGTAACAGCGAGTGTGGCGCCCGGCGCGTGGAGACCGTGATGGTGGTCGTTCCACGCGCCTTGCGTATCCTCGGGACGTGCTTCTCTCAGACAAGGACATCCGGGCCGAGATCGACGCCGGGCGGGTACGGATCGATCCCTACGACGACTCCATGGTGCAGCCCTCGAGCATCGATGTGCGGCTGGACCGTTACTTCCGGGTGTTCGAGAACCACCGTTACCCGCACATCGACCCCTCCGTCGAGCAGGCGGATCTCACGCGGCTCGTGGAGCCCGAGGGCGACGAGCCGTTCATCCTGCACCCCGGGGAGTTCGTGCTCGCCTCGACGTACGAGGTCATCTCGCTCCCCGACGATCTCGCCTCGCGGCTCGAGGGGAAGTCCTCGCTCGGGCGGCTCGGGCTCGTCACCCACTCCACCGCCGGGTTCATCGACCCCGGGTTCAGCGGGCACGTCACGCTTGAGCTGTCCAACCTCGCCACGCTCCCGATCAAGCTCTGGCCCGGCATGAAGATCGGCCAGCTGTGCATGTTCCGGCTCAGCTCGCCCGCCGAGTTCCCGTACGGGAGCGAGCGGTACGGGTCCCGGTACCAGGGGCAGCGCGGGCCCACCGCCTCGCGGTCCTTCCAGAACTTCCATCGGACCCAGGTGTGAGCGCAGGCGTGAGCGAAGGGATGAGTGGCGGGATGGGCGACGGCGCGGGCGTACGGGAGAATCTGACCTACGAGCGGTTCGGCGTCGCCGTCCGGGAGCTCGCGCAGAGCATCGCCGACGACGGGTTCCAGCCGGACATCGTGCTCAGCATCGCGCGCGGTGGGGTCTTCGTCGCCGGGGGGCTCGCTTACGCCCTCGACTGCAAGAATCTGCACCTCGTGAACGTCGAGTTTGGTTTGGCGTGCTAATAGCACATGGCCCTGACCTGGGCAAACTTGCTGCTCAGGACTTTGCCGTGGTGCCTGTTGGTACCCCTTGGGTGTAGGTCTGACCGGTTGCTCTGCTGAGTTTCTGCTGAGGCTTCGGAGCTGGTTCGGGCAGTGAGATGTCCCACGCAGAGATGCCCCATCGTGGTTTGCACGATGGGGCACTTCTCACCGGCACGCGCCGGAGGGTGTAGTCAGATCGAACCAAGATCTCCGGCCTTGACGCTCGTCACGAAGGACAAGAACGCGTCGGCCGGGATGTCCAGGACGGGACCACTCGGAACCTTGGAGTCACGGACGGGGACCACGCCGCGAGAGGCGACGAGGTTTCCGGCGACCTCGATGCAGGCGCCGCCGTTATTGCTGTACGAGGACGTGAACCAACGGGGGGATTCGGTCGTCACGGGGTGACCTTTCGCAACTGGTTGATCATGGCCACAGATGCTGCCTGCGAGCAGGCTTCGGCCTGCAACTGATGGTAGGCCGCTAGCAAGGGCAGTACGAACGAACTTTCGCGCTCAAGATGGCCTCGGTGCGCGGACTCGGCGTATGACATGAGAGAGCGGTCTGCCATGGTCAGGATGTAGAGCGGTAGGTCGAAGGGGCGTTGTGCTCCCATGTCGTACGGGGCGACCTGGAGCACGGTGTTGGGGAGTTCGGCGAACTCGACCAGTCTTGCCAACTGGGCGTCCATGACGGCGGGCTCGCCGATGGGCCGACGGAGACAGCTTTCGTCCAGCATCACGAACACCAGAGGTGATGAGGGGCGGGCGAGTGCTGCTTGCCGCTCGGCGACGAGCGCTACCCGCTCGTGTGCCTGCTCGGTGGTGATCGCTCTCCGCTTGACGGCGCTGTCCGCAAGTACTTCTGCGTACTCCGGTGTTTGGAGGAGTCCGGGGATGATTCCGATCTCAAACAGCCGGATCTCTGCTGCCCGGCCTTCGTGACCAACGTATTCGGGGAAGCCTTCCAACAGGCTGCCGTGTTTGATCTCGCGATACTCGCGCTCGAACGAGTCTTCTGTGCCCTCGATGCCGAAGGCGCGGTCTACGTTGCGCGAGAAACGGAGGGTTGGAGATTTCCGACCGTTTTCGACGGCTGAGACATGCACGCTGGAGTAATCCGTGTGTTCAGCGAGGTCTTCTTGCCTCCAGCCTCGCGCTTCTCGCAGGCTGCGTAAGCGCGCTCCGTAGGCTGCCTGGGGTGAGGCGTCTGGGTTCAACTCGTTGCGATTCAAGGTCTGTTCACGAACCTTCCGTGTTCCTCCAATAGGTTGGTTGGTTCCCCGGCGGGGGCACGTTGAACCTGCTTGGTGGTGGTGACGCCACGGAGAGGCGTGATCGTGTCCGATCAGTGCCCCGGGCGAGCGTTCGCCGGCGCTTGGCTGGGGTTGGATCAGTGCCCCTCTACGGGGGAAAGGTGCTGGTCACGTGCGTGGTGACCTCACGCGCGCACGGACATGGACCACGATGAGACCCGCATTCGCGCGTGAGGTTGCCACGCCTGGGCGGGGTCCAGGGGCGCGCTGTAGCGTCCCTGGTACCACCGGCCTGGATTGGGGTCGTCACGGCGCTGTGAGCCTCGGTGAGAGGCGTTGCTCTCCTGCGTGAACGAATCTGCATGGGCGAGCGGAATTGGTGCTCGTGCTGGGAGAGTGCGGGCCTCGTCGGTCGTGCGGCTCACCTCCCCGGTGAACGACAGAGCAGACGACAGGAGTCCTCGCGCGACGATTCGGCGGAGTGCTTCGCTGCTTGGTCGGGGGCGGGTCGGGTGTGTCGGGCGGCTGGCCGTCCGGACGGGACCGGCCGAAGGCCGCATGCCCGGCCGAGGCGGCCAGAGCCGCCCGGCGCGCGCGGAGCGCGCGCCCTTGAACAAGTAAAGAGAAGTCACTCCGATCGGGATCAGCATCGAGTGGGGGCGCCTGGCGGCTGACTTCGTCGGGGGCGCTGGGTAGGTGAGCTGGCATGTGGGGCGAGGGCATCCACTCCTCACGCATGCAGCGGGCGGTCCTGGTCCGCGTCGGCGGTGATGTAGTGCGCGCTCAGCAGGAGCCCAACCACTTATCCGGATAAGTGGTTGACATGAATCCAGTGATCGGGTGACGATGGCGCGCAACTCATCCGGATGAGTGGCCGGGTGGGTTGGTGGCCGTTGCGCCTGTCCCTCTTGAAAGGGGGCCCATGTATCCGCTGTCCCATGAGGCGCGGCGTTCAGCCCTTGACGAGGCTGAGCGGCTGCGCCGTCTGTCGCCCACAGAGCGCGACCTCATCCGGCTCGTCCACGAACCCGGCTTCTCTCGCTGGCTGGAGCAGATCAAGGCCATTGGTGGGTGCGCGCACCCCATCTACCTCGCCGGGCACACCACCACCCATGACGCCGTGACGGGTGAGGTTCTGCGGCACTACGACACCAGCGACGATCCCGGCGGCCGTATGCCGGTGCGGTGCCGCAACCGCCGAGAGACACGCTGCCCACCGTGCTCCTACCTCCATGCAGGCGACACCTTCCACCTGGTCCGCTCCGGCCTCCTGGGCGGCAAGGGCGTCACAGACGGCGTGCAGCGCCACCCCCGCTTGTTCGTCACCCTCACTGCCCCCTCCTTCGGCGCCGTGCACCGTGAGAGCGGCCCTGACGGGACCCTGTGCCGCCCCAGACGAGACGGCGGCACTTGCGAACACGGGCGGCCCCTCGGCTGCGGCCACAAGCACGCCGACACCGATTCCCTGGTAGGTCAGCCGCTCTGCCCGGACTGCTACGACTACGCCGGACACGTCCTGTGGCACGCTTCCGCCGGCACACTGTGGAACCGCTATTGCCACATGCTCAGGCGCCATCTGGCGACCGTTGCAGGAATCACGCAAACCCGTCTGCGCGAACACCTGACGGTGTCCTTCGCGAAAGTCGCCGAATACCAAAAGCGCGGAGCCGTGCACTTCCACGCGGTAATCCGGCTCGACGGACCCGACGGCCCTTCCTCACCCCCGCCGCTGTGGGCGACAACCGAACTCCTAGAAGGCGCCGTGCGGTCGGCTGCCGATCAGGTAGAGGTGCATACGCCGTATTCCCCGGCAACAGGTGAGCGCGCCATCAAGTGGGGGAAACAGATCGACGTACACCCGATCCGCAGCGATGCATTCACCGAATCATCGGCGGTGACGGATAACGCCGTTGCGGCCTACGTCGCTAAATACGTATCCAAGAGCGTCGGCGACGCGGGCGGAATCGACTACCGAATACAAGACTTCGACAGCATCCGCCTGGCCCCCGTAAGCACCCACCTGCGCGCTCTCATGGCTGCCTGCTGGCGCCTGGGCGGCCTGGTGGAGCTGGAGGAACTCAACCTCCGGGCATGGGCTCACACGCTCGGCTACCGGGGCCACGTCCTCACCAAATCACGCCAGTACTCCACGACATACGGAACGCTTCGCGCCGTACGCGCGGAACATCAAAGCGGTGGCCTGCTCGCCCTGGAGGACCGAGAGACCCTTACCGATTCAGCATGGCGCTATGTCGGCTCCGGGCATTCTCCGGCTGAGTCAGATGTCGCTTACGGCATAGCTGAGGACCTGGCGGCTCTACGTGAAATCAGAAGAGAAATGATCGCAGAGGGCTGGAAATATGCTGCGTGACGAATATGTGAATTGACCAAATCAATGGAGCCTCCCTGGAGATAGGGCTCCAGAGAGGCTCCGGCCCACAAGGGGCCGACAAGAGGTTACCGCAAGGAGGAGAAGGCATATGGCTGCGGGTGGGTCGAATCGACTTCTGACACCGGATGACACAGCGGAGCGGCTTGCTGTCTCGAAGCGCACGCTCTATGCGAAGTGGCGCAAGTGGGGGATACCAGCCTACAAGGTGGGTAAGCATCTCAGATTTCGCGAACGTGACGTAGATCACTGGATCGCTCAACAAGCTTGTGGCTAGGGCGAGTTGGCGTGTAAAACATGATGCTGAGTCGGAGATAGGGCTCCGACCCAAGTCAGTAAGGGAGTTGAAGCCTCATGGCTTCAGTCATCAAGCGCTGTGACTGCAAGGTCGGCGCATGGCCGCGCTGCAAGCACTCGTGGGTGGTCCGCTTCCGGGACGCCAACGGCGCCCAGACAGAGGAGTGGTTCGCCCACAACAAGAAGACCGAGGCGAAGAACCTCGCGATCAAGGTCGAGAACGATAAGAAGCTGGGCGTCTACGTCGACCGCAAGCACTCCAAGCGGACTTTCAAGGACTGCTGGGAAGAGTGGCTGAACTTCGGGACGCGGGAAGAGTCCACCATCGTTCAGTACCGCAGCATCTACAAGAACCACTTTGCCGACATGTTCGGCGCTCGGCGGATTGGCTCCCTGGTTCCCTCGGACCTCACCGACTGGGAGAAAGACCAGAAAGAGCGCGGGTACAAGGAATACGGAATCGCGAACCGTAAGGTGGTCCTGAAATCGTTCCTCAAGTACTGCTATGAGGCCGAAATCATCGCTAAGTACCCCGGGAAGACCATCAAGGTCAACGGGCGCAACGAGTCGGCTTACCGTCCCGTCGAGGACGACGAGATCCCGACTACGGCAGAAGTCATGGCCATCTATGAGGCGATGCGCCCCGTCTATAAATCCACCGTGTGGACTCAGGCGGGCTGCGGACTCCGAGTAGGTGAGGCCCTGGCCGTTTCGCAATCGCACCTGACTCGCCGAGACGGCTGGTACTTCGTTCAGAACCAGCTCACCAACTTCGGTAAGAACGAGGGAGCGAACCGGGGAACCAACGTCAAGAACGAACCGAAGTGGAGCCGAAAGGGTCGTTGGGTGCCCGTCCCTCCCTCGGTGGCTGACGAGCTGGAGAAGCACAGCGCGTTCTGGACGCCGTGGGGCGATGAGGGCTGGTACTACGAGTCAGAGACCTACCAGGGGCGCCACCCGTCCCGGACGACGTACACGGACCGCTGGAACGATGCACTGAAGCGGGCTGGGCTGGAAGACTCCGGCTACACGCCGAAGGCTCTCCGGCACTACTTCGCGAGCATGTCCATCGCGTCCGGCGTGCCCCTGTACGAGGTGGCGCGCTGGATGGGGCACAGCTCCACGAAGGTCACGGAACAGGTCTACGCGCACATCGTTGAGGGGGCGGAGGAACGCATCACCGGAGCGTTCGAGGCTGCGCTAGCGGATGCCTTCCGGGCGCGTCTTACGGTGGTAGGTGAAGACGCAGCATGATGAGGGTCGCTGACCCCCAATGCTGAGTTTTTGCTGAGTTTCAGGGCCTCTCGCCTGCATCTTCGCAGGTGGGAGGCCCTTCCGTTTTTAACGTCGAGTTCTATACCGGGGTGGGGACCACCCTCGACATGCCCGTCATGCTGGCTCCCGTTCCCAACGCGATCGACTTCACCGACAAGAAGGTGCTGATCGCCGACGACGTCGCCGACACCGGCAAGACGCTGAAGCTCGTCCACGACTTCTGCGTCGAGCACGTCGCCGAGGTGCGGTCCGCCGTCGTCTATGAGAAGTCCCACTCCCTCGTGAAGTGCGAGTACGTGTGGAAGCGCACCGATGAGTGGATCAACTTCCCCTGGAGTGTGTTGCCTCCGGTGCACAGGTCCGGAGACGCGGCCAAGCCGAACAAGGAAGCCGTCTGAAGCCGGCCGCGGCTTCCCTCCCTCACGCCGGAGCGCCCCCGTGGCCAGGCCACGAAGGCGCTCCTGGGGCCGTAGTGCCGGCTACTGCCGCCAGGCCAGGTGCAGGCGGTCCAGCCCGCTCTGGTTGTTCACCTTCAGGCTGAGGGCGGTGCCTGTGCCCTGGAGGGTGGTGAGGGAGTAGGTGTCGCCGCTGCGCAGGCCGGGCCAGTAGACCGAGCCCAGGCCCAGTTCACGGATGGTGTCGGTCGCGGCCTGTATGTAGGCGACCTCGCTGGAGCCGCCCACCGGGCCGTTGTAGTCCAGACCGGTGGTCATGGAAGCGCCGAACTCGTCGAGGATCGTGCGCGAGGCGCAGTCACCGATGCGTGCCTTGAAGTCCGCCTTCCACTGGTCGACGCTGGTCCAGTCGGTGTGCCAGAAGCCGTAGTTGTGCAGGGCGAGCCGGGTGCCCTTGAGGCGCGGGTCGGCGCAGACGGGCTTGACGTCCTCGCTGTACTTGTAGCCGCCGATCAGCATCCGGTCGCGGGGCACGTTGCGGTGGGTGGAAACCCACTTCGCGGCGATGTCGGTCCACTCCTGGGCGGTGTAGCCGAACGGCTCGTTCATCGGCTCGAAGTACACCTTGGAGTCGCGGGCGTAGGCGGAGGTGATCCGTGCCCACATCTGGTCCCAGGCGGCCTGGTCGTCGATCTTGCCGTCCTTGGCGTTGTCGGCCTCCCAGTAGCCCAGGATGACCTTGAACCCCCTGTCGGTGGCGGCGTCGATCGCGCCCTTGTACGACTTCCAGAAGGGGCCGTTGACGGAGGTCGGGTTGACCGGCAGCCGGACGGTGTTGGCGCCCAGCTTGGCGAACCCGCCGATGATCGCTCTGGACTTGGCGTAGGTGGTGGCGTACCCGTCGGTGGTGGACAGGCCCGAGGGGACGACCGCGTCATCGGCGTAGTTGTCGCGCGGGTCGGCCCAGTTGACCCCGCGGAAGTCGCTGACGGGAGGCACGGCCGCCTTGCCCGAGGTGGGGGCGGCGGATGCGGGGGAGGCGAGTGCGCCCCCGAAGGCCGTGGCGCAGGCCAGCAAGGCGGCGAAGCAAGCTGTCCGGCGATGGTTCTTTCGTGGCACGGCGTCCCCTTCTGAGCAGTTGCGTGCGAAAACCTCGCAGACGCAGACGGCGAGCTGAATGGTTCCCGCAAACTAGAAGACGATCCGAACACAGGTCAACATGTCTGAACATAAAGTTTCAATGTCCGAGGCGCAAAGGGAAGGGCCCCCGGCGCGAACGCCGGGGGCCCTTCGACATGCCGCTACTAGAACGTGCCGAGCTTCACGATCGACAGCAGGGCGACCAGCTGGATCGCGCTGGCGCCCAGTGCCTTCGGCCACGGCAGGTCGTGGGACTTGGACACCATCAGGGTGAGCAGGACGCCCGCCGCCACCCAGGTCGCCCAGCCGAGGGCCTGGACGAACGTCGCGTCGCCGCCGGCGAACATCGCGAAGACCAGACGCGGGGCGTCCGTGAGGGACATGACCAGCATGGAGAGGCCGACTGTGGGCTGCCAGGCGCCGTCGCCGCCCAGCTGGCGGGCCAGGGTGTGGGTGACCACGCCCAGGACGAAGGACGACAGGACCATCGCCACGGCCGTCGTCAGGACGATCGGGACCGCGTTGGACAGGGTCGCGTTGATCGCGTCGTTGCGGGCGCCGTCGAAGCCGAAGACCGCGAGCAGGCCGTAGAGGAAGGTCACGATCAGGGCGGGGCCCCACATCGTGTAGTCCCGCATCCGCAGGAACGTCTGGCCGGGGGAGAGGACGATGCCCCGCAGCAGTTCCTTCCAGTGCAGGCGGGGACCGGCCGGGGCGGCCGGGGCCGCGCCCGCGTGGTAGGTCTCGCCCTGGGTGTACGGGTCGTCACCGACGGAGAACGCCTGGGTGTGGCCCGGGTTGTTCGCCGCGTACGGGTCCGGGGCGCCGCCCGGGCCGTGCGGGTAGCCGCCGTCGCCGAAGTACTCCGGCTCGCCGTGACCACCGTGACCGCCCTGGCCACCGTGCGCCCGGTGACCGCCGGGGCCGTAACCGCCGTGACCACCGCCGCCGTTGGCCTGCGGCCAGCCGCCTGCGCCGCCGCCCGAGCCGCCGTACGGCTGCTGCGACGGCGGGGGATAGCCGTACGACGGCCCCTGGGGCGCCTGCTGCCCGTACGGAGGTTGTTGGGGGCGCGTTTGCGGGGTGCCGTTGTTCCGGCTGCCCCGTCCGATCCTGAATCCAGCCACGTCTTCGAACGTACCTGGTCCCGGAGATTCGCGTGCCGGGCCCCACGGTCAGGGCCCGGCTTTGCGGCCGAGCTGTGACATCCCCTAAGGGAAGCCACCGGCCTGGCTCAGGGAGTCGTTCAGGGGAATCCCCCCGGGGGCGAACCACGGGGCGAACCACCGGGGCAACGGCCTAGCGCAGCATCCCCTGTCCCAGCCTCAGGTAGCCCGACGTCGGCAGGCCCACCGAACCCGGGCCGAAGCTGATCGCCTTGCTGGTGGTGATGCCCGATGCCGAGCCGCGCAGGTGGTAAACGGCTCCGGCGGGGTGGTTCTCGCCGTCGGCGCTGACGGACAGGTCCGCCTTGCCGTCGCCGTTGAGGTCGGACAGGCGTACGGAGGCGCCGAAGCGGTCGGCGGTCTCGGCGGTGCCGGGGACGCCGGCGGTGTTCTGGGTGAAGGACTGGGCGCCGGTGCCGGTCAGACCGGCGGACGTGCCGCGCAGCACGGTGACGCTGCCGGCGATGTCCGCGCTGCCGATGTCCTCGAAGAGCGTGCCGACGGCGACGTCCGCGTAGCCGTCGCCGTTGACGTCGGCGACGGAGAGGTCGTTGCCGAACCAGTCCTCCTCCTCGTCCGCGCCCGGCACCCCGGGGGTGTCCTGGTTGATCGTGGTCTGCGGCTGGGTACGGACGCCGTCCGCGCCGCCGAGGTAGGCGCTGACGGAGCCGCCGAGGCTCTTCACCCCGTCGCCGTACGTCGCCGCGACCACGTCGCCGTAGCCGTCGCCGTTGAGGTCGCCGACGACCGCCAGCTCCCAGGCGCCGTTCTTCAGGAACGTCTGGTACGTCAGGCCGGCGGCGGAGCTCAGGTACACGAAGGTGCCGTCGTCGTACGTCCCGTCCTGCTGGCCGCTGACGACCAGGTCGGCCGTGCCGTCGCCGTTGACGTCTCCGGCGGCGAGGCTCTGGGCGCCGTAGATGCCGCCGCCGGTGTACAGGTCGGTGTCGAGCTCGTGGTGGGAGGCGGCGCCGGCGGCCTTGGTGAAGCCGCCCCGGTGGATCCAGATGTCGTCGCCGGTGCTGCCGACCGCCAGGTCCACCCGGCCGTCGCCGGTGAAGTCGCCGACGGCGAGGGACATGCCGTACTCGTCGTGGGCCGAGACCGCGGGGTCGGAGACGCCCCGCCCGCCGGACAGGCCGCTCTTGCCGCCCCAGACGACCGTCACGGAGCCGCCGTCGGCGTCGCTGCCGACGTCCTCCCCCACACTGCCGATCACGAGGTCGGCGTAGCCGTCCCGGTTCAGGTCACCGGAGGTGAGGGCCGTGCCGAAACGGTCGCCCTGCTCGGCGGTGCCCGGGACGCCGGCCGTGTTCTGGGTGAGCACGGTGCGGCGCGACGCGCTGATGCCGTTCGCGGAGCCGTAGTTGACGACGACGGCGCCCGCGTCGGTCTTGCCGCCGACGGGGGTGTACGGCGCGGCGGTCGCGAGGTCGCGGTAGCCGTCGCCGTTGAAGTCGTCGGCGTACTTGGTGGGGGCCGCGGTGGCCGGGGCGGCGGTGAGCAGCGGGGCGGCCGTCAGCGCGGCGGCGACGGTGGCCGTCGCGAGGGCGAGGGAAGGGAGGCGATGGTGCCGGAGCATGTGGGGCTCTCCTGCGGTGGGGTGGATGGTCGGCTGATCAGGAATTGAGGGCCGTGCCGTAGGCCGGGGCGCCCGCCGTGGACACGCCCGTCGTCCCCGGGCCGAAGCTCGTCGCCCCGCCCGTGGTTCCGCCGGTCGTCACGCCGGTCGTCGCGCCGCGCAGGGACCAGACGGCGCCGTCGCCGTTCTCGCCCGTCGCGGAGACGGTGAGCTCGGCGCGGCGGTCGCCGGAGTGGTCGGCGAGCAGGACGCGGGCGCCGAAGCGGTCGCCTGCCTCGGAGGTGCCGGGCACGCCGGCGGTGTTCTGCGTGAAGGACTGGACGCCGGTCGTCCTGAGGCCGGAGGCCGAGCCGTACAGGACGGTCACGGAGCCCGCCGCCGCGTTCTCGCCGGGCGCGCCGACGGCCAGGTCGGCGTAGCCGTCGCCGTTGATGTCGCCCAGGGAGACATGGCTGCCGAAGCGGTCGCCGGACTCGGCGGCGCCGGGGACGCCGGCGGTGTCCTGGGTGAGGACGAGCGGGGTGCGGGAGGAGTCGACGCCGGCCGGTCCGCCGTACACGACCGTGACCTTGCCGCCCTTGGCGCCGGCCGGGTCCTCGGAGGTCTCGCGCTCGTTGCCGATCGCGATGTCCCCGTACCCGTCCTTGTCGATGTCGCCGATCGAGGAGACGTAGCCGGCGGGCAGCTCCTGCAGCCAGTCGGTGTAGTTGCCGACGTTCGGCTCGGTCACCAGACGGGTGACCGCGTCCGCGTCGCTCTCGCGGCCGTGCACGACGAGGTTGGTCTGCCAGGCGTTGACCGGCCCGGCGGACAGGGACGTGATCCCGTACGCCGACGAGTACGGGGCGGGGAAACCGGATCCGGAACCGCCTTGGAAGGCGCTGGACTTGGTGAACGGGCCGTTGATGAAAGCGAGTTGGACGGGTCCGTTGGCGCCGATCACGAGGTCGAGGTCGCCGTCGACCTCTACGTCGCCGACCGCCAGGGACTGCCCGTAGCGGTCCAGGTCCGTGTCGAACGGGTTGGGTACCGAACGCGCCCCGGACAGCCCTGACGGGGCGCCCCAGATGACGACGACCGTGCCGTCGTTGGTGTCGCCGTCGACGTCCTCGCCGGGTGCGCCGATCAGCAGGTCCGCGTAGCCGTCGGTGTCGAGGTCGGCGGAGGCGACGGCGGTCCCGAAGGCGTCGTCGGCCTCGGCGGTGCCGGGGACGCCGGCGGTGTTCTGGGTGATCAGCGTGCGCGTCGAGGTCTTGAGCCCGCTGGAGCCGCCGTAGACCACGGAGACCGCTCCCGCCTTGGCCTTGCCGCCCACGGTGGCGCCCGGTGCGCCGATCGCGAGGTCGGTGCGGCCGTCGCCGTTGAAGTCGTACGGCCTGGCGGCGGTGGCGGCGTGGGCGGCCGGGGCGGTGAGGGTGAGGGCGAGCGGGGTCAGGGCCGCGGCGAGGAGGGCGGCCGGGAGGCGCCTTCCCAGGAGAGGGTGCGTCACTGTGCGATCACCGAGCCGAAGTAGTTGGTGGCCTTCAGGGAGACAGCGGCGGCCGTGACGCCCTGGGCGCCGGAGGTGGTCAGTCCGGTGGAGGTACCGCGCAGGCTCCACACACCGCCGGGGCCGTTCTCGCCGTCGACGCCGACGACGAGGTCGGCCTTGCCGTCCTTGGTCACGTCGGTGAGGGCGACCGCGGAGCCGAAGCGGTCCCAGGACTCGGCGGTGCCGGGGACGCCGGCGGTGTTCTGGGTGTACGACTTCGAGCCCGAGGTCTTCAGCCCGGACGCCGAGCCGAACAGCACGGTGACCGAGCCGGCCTCCACGGCGGCGCCGAGGTCCTCGCCGGGCGCGGCGACGGCGACGTCGGCGAACTTGTCGCCGTTGATGTCGCCGGTGCTCAGGAACATGCCGAAGCCGTCGTCGGCCTCGCCCGAGCCGGGCACGTTCGTGCTGTCCTGGTGGATGACCGTCGGCGTCTGCGCGGGGTCGGGGCCGTTCGGGCCGCCGTACCAGACGGTGATCTGGCCGCCCTTGTGCCCGCTGGGCTTGTCGGGGCCGGGGTCCGTGGAATCGCCGAGGACGAGGTCGCCGTAGCCGTCCCCGTTCAGGTCGGCGACGGAACCCGACATGCCGTCCGCGTTGGGCAGCTCGGTGAACCGGTGGCTGCCGCCGGTCCAGGTGTAGTAGTAGATCTGGCCGCCGGAGTCGCCGTCCACGGCGAACGGGTAGACGCGCTCCGCCGCGCCGTCGCCGCTGAGGTCGCCCGCGAACACGTCGTAGGTGGTGCCGATTTCACCCACCCGGGAGTGGCTGAGCGGGCCGCCGGTCCGGGTGAACGGGCCCAGGTAGAGATGGGTGTTGCTCTGGCCCGTGAGCGTGACGTCCGTGTCGCCGTCGCCGTCGAAGTCACCGGTCGCGACGCCGCGCGAGAAGCCGCCCCACTCGGAGAGCCCGGATGGCTGCGGCAGCCCCTTGCCGCCCGACAGCCCGGACTTGCCGCCCCACAGGACGGTGCCGGCGCCGACGCCGTCCCGGTCGCCGACGCTCTCGCCCGAGGACCCGACGACGAGGTCGGAGTAGCCGTCGCGGTCCAGGTCGGCGGCGGCCAGGGAGGACCCGAACAGGTCGCTCGACTCGGCGGTACCGGGCACCCCGGGGGAGTTCTGGGTGATCACGGCCTTGCGGGTGGCGGACACCCCGGACGACGAGCCGTACAGCACCACTACGGCCCCGGCGCAGGACGCGGTGCCGACGTCGGTGCACATGGCGCTGACGGCCACGTCGCGGTAGCCGTCGCCGTTGAAGTCGCCGGCCAGGCCGGAGGGGGCGGCGGACGCGCTCGTGGCCGGGAGGGCAGTGAGCAGGCCGGTGGTGAGGGTGGCGGCGAGGAGGAGGGGGCGCTTGCGCAAGGTGGGTGCTCCTGGGAAGAGGGCCGGGCCCGCGGGGGACGGGCCCGGCCGTTCAGGGGTACGGCGGCCTCGTGGTGCCGTACGTCCGGATGTCCGTCCTGCGGACTCAGTCCGCGAAGACGGCGCCGAACGCCGGGGATCCGGTCGTCGAGAGTCCCGAGGTGCTCGGGGCGACGGCGCGCGAGCCGGACGTGATGATCTTCGTGCCGTCGGAGGGCAGGTAGGTCAGACCGCCGTTGCCGGTGTTCTCGTACGAGCCGACGACGAGGTCCGCCCTGCCGTCGCCGGTGACGTCGTCGAGCTTGACGTCGGCGCCGAAGAGGTCGTTCTTCTCGTCGTTGCCGGGGACGCCCGCGGTGCTCTGGGCGAGGCCCTGGACACCCGTGACGGTGTCGATGCCGTTCGCGGAGCCGTACAGGACGGTGACCTGGCCGGTGTCGGCGACGCCGGCGATGTCCTCGTTCGGGGAGGCGACGACGAGGTCCTGGTAGCCGTCGCCGTTGATGTCACCGAGGTCGAGCTCCCAGCCGAAGCCGTCGCCCTTCTCCGCGGTGCCGGGGACGTTGCCGCTGTTCTGGGTGATGCCGGCGGTGGTGGCGGGACCGGAGGCGGAGCCGTACGTGATGTTCACCTTGCCGCCGTTGGCGGCGTCCGGGACGGGCGTGCCGTCCTCGGTGGTGCTGTCCCAGCCGGCGCCGCTGACGATGTCGCCGTAGCCGTCGCCGTTGATGTCGCCGATGGCGGTGATGATGCCCGGCTTGAGGGCCTTGGCGTCGCCGGCGCTCGGGCCGCCGGCGGTGCCGGGCAGGTAGTAGTTGGTGTTCCAGCCGTAGTCACTCTGGGTCTCGTACCCGTCGACGATCAGGTCGGTCCGCTTGTCGCCGTTGACGTCACCGGCGGTGAGGCTCATCGGGCCGTACGGGTAGTCGTTGGAGCCGTTCTGGATGGGCGGCTTGACGGTGTAGCGCCCGCCGGGGGTGCCGGCGGAGTCGAAGCCGCCCTTGAAGACGTGGATGGTGCTGGACGAGTTGCCGACGGCCAGGTCGGCCGTGCCGTCGCCGTCGAAGTCGCCGGCCGCCAGGTCCTTGCCCCAGTAGTCGTGCGAGGAGGGGGCCGGGTCCGCGACGGTGACGCCCTTGCCGGTGAGACCGCTCGCCGAGCCCCACAGGACGGCGACGCCGCCGCCGTTGGTGTCGGTGCCGACCTTCTCCCAGGGGGAGGAGACGGCGAGGTCGTCGTAGCCGTCTCCGTTGAAGTCGGCGTACGCGGACTCGGCGCCGAAGCCGTCGCCCGCCTCGGCGGTGCCGGGGCTGCCGACGGTGTTCTGGCTGATGGTGGTGCGCTTCGCGGACGATACGCCGGTGGCGGTGCCGTAGAGCACGACGACCTGACCGGCGCTCTGGCGCCCGCTCACATAGGCGCCGTGCGCCGAGGCCACGACGTCCCCGATCCCGTCGCCGTTGAAGTCGGCGTACGGGACCTGGACGGAGTCGGCGGCGGTGGCCGACGTGGCCGCGGCGAGGGTGAGCAGTCCGCCCGTCAGCGCGGCCGCGGTGGCCGTCGCGAGGGCGAGTCGTGCCGGGTGGCGCGGGTGGTGCTTGTGCATGCGGTTCTCCTGCTGCATGCGGGGGATGCCTGGCAGGCATCCGCAGTTGGTGGGGTGCGACCTCGGGTGTTCTCCGGGAGTTGTCCTCGGGTTCACCGGTGGGGTCGGCGATCAGGAGACCCACGATGGGGCGGAAGGGTTGTACGTGAGTTCGTTAAATCTTTGATGTCTCTGGGGCGTAAGGGCATGGGGGGGGGTGGCCGGCCGTGCGCCGGCCACCCGTGGGGTGATGTCAGTCCGCCATCTGGGCGCCGAACAGCGGAGTGCCGGACGCCGACACCTGGGCGGCGGTCAGGCCGATGCCCCGGCCGGACGTGCTGATCTTCGAGCCGTCGGAGGCGAAGGCCACGACGTAGCCGTCGCGGTTGTTCTCGTACGGCAGGCCCACCGTCAGGTCCGCCTTGCCGTCGCCGGTGGTGTCGGTGAGCAGCAGCTCGCCGCCGAAGCCGTCGCCCTTCTCGTTGTCACCGGGCACGCCGGGCGTGTCCTGGGCCAGGGACTGGGCGGGGCCGCCCTGGAAGCCGGACGTCGAGCCGTAGAGGACGGAGACCATGCCGGCGTCGGCGACGCCGTTCAGGTCCTCGCCGGGCGAGCCGATGGCGAGGTCGTCGTAGCCGTCGCCGTTGATGTCCCCGAGGGAGAGCTCCCAGCCGAAGGCGTCCCCTGTCTCGCTGGTGCCGGGGATGCCGTCGCTGTTCTGCTCCAGGGTCCCCGTGCCGCCGTTCGGGCCGGCCGACGTGCCCCAGACGACCCGGACGGCACCGCCCTTGGCGGCCCCCGCGCTGTCCGAGGAGGCGTCCCAGTGGTTGCCGATGACGATGTCGCCGTAGCCGTCGTTGTCGATGTCGCCGATGTCGGAGATGAGCCCGGCCGGCAGCTTGTGGGCGCCGGAGGTGGTCACACCGCCGGTGGAGCCGGGCAGGTAGTAGTTGGCGTTGAAGTAGTAGTCGCCGCTCGTCTCGCCCTCGTAGCCGTCGACGAGGAGGTCGGTGCGGCCGTCGTTGTTCACGTCGCCCGGCGTGAGGTTGAAGATGTCGTTGCCCTGCACCTTCAGGACCGGCGTGGTGACCTTGTAATGGCCGCCGGTGGCGCCGGACTTGGTGAAGCCGCCCCGGTAGACGTCGACCGTGTTCTGGTCCGAGCCGACGGCGAGGTCGGCACGGCCGTCGCCGTTGTAGTCGCCGGCGGCGAGCGGGGCGCCGAAGGAGTCGTGGCTGCCGGGGGCGGGGTCGGAGACCGTGGTGCCGCCCGACAGGCCGGCCGAGCCACCCCACAGGATGACCGCGGTGCCGCCGTCGGTGTCCGAGCCGACGTCCTCGCCGGGCACGCCCACGGCCAGGTCGGCGTAGCCGTCGCCGTTGAAGTCGCCGGCCGAGGTGTGCGAACCGAAGCCGTCGCCCGCCTCGGCGCCGCCCGGGACGCCCGCGCTGTTCTGGGAGAGGGACTGGATCTTGCCGGCGCCCGCCCCGGTCGGGGAGCCGTACAGGACGGTCACCGAACCGGCCGTCGCGTGGCCGGCCACGGAGGCACGCGGGGCGGAGACCGCCACGTCCTGGTACCCGTCGCCGTTGAAGTCGCCCTCCAGGCCGGAGGCGGCCGCCGCGGGAACGGCGGCGACGACGAGCAGACCGCCCGTGAGTGCGCCGGCGGCCGCGGTCGCCACAGCGGTACGGAGGTTTTTGCGCATGCGGTTCTCCTGCGGATACGGATGCCTGCCGAATAGGGGGCGACCACCTCCGTCGGCCCGGTGTTCTCCTGGGCTTTACGGGGTGATCGCGGTGCAGGAGACCTCTGAGGTGTGCGGATGGTTGTACGTCGAACAGGAGATGGCCACGACGCCAGGAGACCTTGGGCGGGATCCCGTACGAAGCCGTGAGGCGTGATCGAGTTGGCCGGCCAGGCCGGTGAGGTCGTCGGCGTACAGGTCGAACCGGTCCGCGGAGGTGGGCGGGCCGCCGACGGGGCGGGCGACGTGGGCGGTGCGCAGGCCGAGGCTCTGTGCTCCGCGCAGGTCCCAGGCGTGGGCGGCGACCATCAGGAGCCGCTTTGGCGGTCGTCCGGAGACGGTGACGGCCAGCTGGTAGACCGCCGGGTCCGGCTTGTACGTCTGGCGTCCTCGGCGGACAGGGTCTGGTGCCAGCGCATCCCGGCGTGGGCGTTGAGCTCCAGCAGCGCAGCGCCGTCCGGCTCGCGTTGGAGAGCCCGACCAGCCGGAACCGCTCGGCGATTCGGGCGAGCCCTGTCACGGTGTCGGGCCACGGCGGGAGCCTGCGACCCGACAGGGCCGGTGCCGCCACGGCGGTCGGGTCGTCGACTCCGGCGGCATCGGCGACGAGCCGGGCGGCTTCCAGGTCCAGGAGGTCGCTGGTGAGGTAGGGTCGGACGCCGTCGAGCACGCGCCGTTGCTCGCGGTCGATGTGCTGCCACAGCGACAAGAGCTGCTCGACCCCGGGGTCGTCGAGCGACGGGGCGAGTTCACGCATGCCGGCGCGGAAACCGGCGGGTTCGTCGACGAGCGTGCCGAGCACGTCGAGCACGACGGCATCGATCTCTGGCGGTGCCATGCGCGAGGCATCCTGGAGTAAGCAGCGGCGTTCGAGCGGATGTTGGCCGAACACGGCGGAGGCCACCCGGATTCCCGACCCGCACGGTGGCCGACCGGCCGGCCCCCGTCAGCCGAGCGGAACAACGCCGCGGGTCACTGCACCTGGCGTCCCTGCCCGTGCCCGTGCCCGTGCCCGTACCCGCGCCCCGTCGCGGACGCGAAGCCCAGCCACGTATGCCGGTTGCCCCACCAGCACCAGCCGACCTTCGGGGCGTCGCGCCGCTCGCGGCCGTCGCGTCCCGTGCCGTTGCTGATCCAGATCGCCGGGGTGCGGGCGTCCGGCGTGCCGTTCGGCTTGCGCAGGCGGGAGCCGATCGTCATGAAGCAGCGGTTGCGTTGGAGGGCCGCCGGTTGCTGGAGCACCCAGTGGATGCCCTCGGTGAGCAGCAGGGGCGTGCGGTCCGCCTCGGCCAGGGCCGGCAGCGCCTCCTCCGGGCTCCAGTTGGCCATGTGGTCGCCGCGGTCGACGCCGCTGACGACGTAGAGAGGCGAGTCCGGCAGCTCGACGGCGTCCGGGGCGAAGTCGTCGACATCGGGCATGTCGACGACGACGAAGCCCGGCTTGTCGCCGCGGCGGAGCAGCGGGGTGAGGGCGGACGCGGGGACGCGGTCCGGGTGGACGGCGAGCAGGGCGTCGCCGTCGCCGCCGTGGGCGCCCTCGGCGAAGGCGCGCAGTTCGTCGGCCGGTGTCCCGGCGAGTTCGTGCACGCCGAGGGAGATCAGGTGCTCGGCCTGGGCGGGGAGCGGCGGGAGCGGGGGCAGGGGGGTGGTGGCGTCGGGTGATGTGGAGGTGTCGGGCAAGGCACTCCTCGGGCCAGCGGTCGGTGGGCCTGAGGGCAACGAGGGTGCCTGCCGGAATGTTCCCGGCGCGGGGTCCCGACAGACGTGTGGATTCCGTGACCCCCGCCCGGTTTCTTTACCCTTTCATGGCATGATCGGGCCCATTCGGCCGCCGGTCACCGTCCGGCGTTTGCCGATGCGACCGTGAAATGCGAACGGGGAGGACCGGCGTGGGGGGCCACTTCAAAACGGATATCGATCAGCTCGCCGCCTTCACCAAGGACCTCGACAGCGCCCACGACTCCCTCGAACAGGTGCGGACCGCCCTCCAGCATGTGCGGTCGGACCAGATCGGGACGTCGGAGCTGGACGAGGCGTGCGACGCGTTCCAGGAGCGCTGGAAGTACGGCAACGAGCAGATCAAGGAGCGCATCGGCAAGCTCACTGAGGGGCTCCAGAAGAACACGGACAACTACCGCGAAGTGGAGACCTCCCTGGAGGAGAGCTTCAAGCGTGCCGCGGCTGCGGGGAAGTGATCACGGTGGCACGGAATCCCTATGTCCACCTGGGCTGGAACCCGGTACCGGGACAGCCGGGCGAGGTCGAGAAGCTCCGCACCCAGCTGGTCAATTCGGCGAGCGCGCTGCAGACGGCGTACCAGAAGATCGACAAGCTGCTCGGCGAGTCCAGCTTCTGGGAGGGGGACGCGGCCGTCGGCTTCCGCGAGGCCCTCGACGGCGATCTGCCGAAGTACATGAAGGACGCCCACAAGTCCCTGTCGCTGGCCGCCGGTCACCTCGGGGCATGGCACGGCGGGCTGACCAGCCGTATGGAGCTGGCGCACAAGTACGACATCGAGGCGGCCGACCACCAGGGCGACCTGAAGACCGCCAACGCGCAGCACGACACGGCCAAGCAGGACCCTGACCTGAAGCTCGCCGGGCAGACCTTCGAGGAGGGCCCCGAGCTCCAGTCCGCCCAGGCCCGTCTGAACGCGGCCAACGCCCGGCTCACCGACGCCGTCACGGCCGTCAACAACGCGCAGGGCGCCCTCGACACGGTGATGCGCAAGGCGCGGGAGCTGGAGGGGACGCACGAGGACGAGGCGCGGAACATCGCGAAGCAGCTGAAGGACGCCACGAAGGATCTGGCGCCCGAGGAGCCGGGTTGGCTGAGCAAGGCGCTCAGCTGGATCGGTGACAACCTCACGAACATCCTGAGTGTGCTGGCAGCGGTTGCGGGGTTGCTGGCGCTGCTGTGCACGGGGCCGTTCGGGATCGCGATGCTGCTGGCCGCCGGTGCGCTGAGCCTGGCCACGATGGGCTCCCGGCTCGCCGACCCCAAGGTACGGGCCTCGCTCGCGGACGGGTTCACCAAGGGCGAGTTCGACGCGGACTTCTGGGAGAACTCGGTGGGGCTCGTCGGTGACGCGCTCGGCGCGGTGCCGGGCGTGGGCGCCGTGAGCCGTGGCCTCAACGGTGCGATCCAGTCGACGAGGTTCGCGTCCGAGGCCGTGACCGCCGGGCAGTTCCTCGGGCGGTTCGCCGACGACACCGTCACCGCCGCCGGCCGGATCGCGACCGCGGGTTCCTACAACCCGGTCGGAGACCTGGTGGCGCACGCTGCGGGCGGCAGCCAGGCCGTCAGAGCGGGCGCGGACCTGGTCTCGCCGATCACGGGTGTCGTCACCGCCGGCTACGGACTGGCCGCCGAGAACATCGACGCCCTGAAGAGCGACGGCGGCAAGAACACCGCCACCGGCGTCGACGCGGCCCGCGCGGGCCTGTTCGACGGTCCCGGCGCCGTGGCGGTCATCGGCAATGTCGCGAGGGTGCTGCGATGACCCAGGAAGCCGCCGGGCAGCCGCCGCTGCGTCTCGTCATCGACGACTCGGCCCGGGATCCCAGCTCGAAGATCTGGTACGCCCTGCCGGCCGGGTACCTCAACGTCCCCCTCGACGCCCTCGACCCCGAACCGGGCTCGGAGCAGGAGGCGTACCTCCAGCAGGCCATGGAGCTGGTCCTCGGCCTGGCCCCCGAGGACCAGCGCGACCGGTACACGGGCGCCCTGCGCGACGTCCGGTTCATGACCGCCCGAATGCGGAGCGAGGGCGTCATCGCCTGCTCGCTCGGCATGCACATCGCGGACAACGGCACCTCCGCCATGTCCGTGTTCACTGTGGCGGTCAAGGACATCGACTGGGCCCCGGCCAAGATCACGGCGGTGCGCGCGGTCTCGCTGCGCGAAAGCACCGAGAACGTCGAGCTGCTGACGCTGCCGGGCGGGCGCCCGGCGTCGGTCTCCGACACCCTGATCACCATGCCCGACCTGGAGGGCGTACCCGGCCAGGACCTCTACCAGTGCACCCTCCACATCCCGGCTCCCTCGGGCACGCAGCTGGGCGTCCTGACGCTGAGCAGCACGGCCGTGGGCTCCCGGAAGCACTACCGCGACATGATGACGGGCATCGCGCACACGGTGTCCTTCCACGACCCGATGCCGGAGATCGAGCGCGCCGCACGCGGTGACGGGCCCGACGGCACGGGTGGTGTCGCGGGCGACATCGCCTCCGACTTCGGCTGACCCGGGACGGGCACATGACCATGAACCTCGACAAGCAGGGCTTCGACGGCCCGGTGGCGTGGGACACGCCGGGCACCCGAAGCGCACTACGCCGCTTGATGGCGTGGAACCTGACCAAGTTCCTCGTCTGGATGGCCCTTTGGTGGGCCGCTCTGTACGCCACGGTCATGCTGCCGGTGGCGGCCGTGGCGCCCATGGTGCTCGTCCTGCTCGTCCTCGCGGTCCTGGAGGTCCGGGCCCTCGGCCGCCTCGGCAGGGGCATGCGGATGCGGCGCGTCCTCGCCGTCTACCCCTGGCGTCAGCAGCCGGGTACGGTCCGGGTCGACAGGGGCAAGGCGGTCTTCGTGCTGCCCGACCCCGACCACCCGGAGAAGACGGTGTCGCTGAAGCTGGCCGACGTGCTGTTCCGGCCCTGGACCCACGAGGCCCTCAAGGACTACGACGACGAACTCTGGTACGCGGGCGACCCCCGCTTCGCCTGCGTGGTGGCCAAGCCGGGCCTGCGCGGACTGGACTGCCTCAGCCAGCCCACCGCGTACGACCACCGCACCGACGCCCGCCGCAAGGGCCTCAGCCCCGAAGCCCGCCGCCGCGCCAAGGCGATCGGCGCCCGGGTGGCCGACTGACGGGGCCGGCGCCGGCCCGGCTACCGCGCCAGGAACTCCGAGCTGGAGAACCGCACCGACGGCTCCGCCGCCACCAGGCCCTTCTTGGCGCCCGGGTACACGGCCACGGTGTCCTTCGTCTCGCCGACGTACGTCCGCACCACCAGGTCCGCCCGTCCGTCCCCGTCGAAGTCGCCGACCGTCACGACACGCGTCGTGCCCCGCGCGGGTGGCCGCACGGTCACCATGCCCGCCGTCGCCAGTCCTGCCGTACGGCCGTGCAGGACGCGCAACTGTGAGCCGCTGGTGACGAGTTCGCTGAGCCCGTCGCCGTCGAAGTCGGCGGCGTCGAGCACCGAGCCGGGGGTGGCGAGGGTTCCGCGTGCGGTGGCGGCCGGGAGGTCGTAGCGCAGGGACGTTCCGCCCATGGTGCCGATCGCCGCGTCGAGGGTCGCCCTGCCCTTGCCGAAGGCGCCGAGGGCCACGTCGATGCCGGCGGGGAGGGTGACTCCCGTGCGGGTGGGCCCGGTCGGGCCGCCGAGGACGACGGCCGACTTGCCGGTGCCCTCCGTCGTACGGACCACCAGGTCGTCGTATCCGTCGTCGTCCACGTCGGCCGCCGGGCCCGTGGGGGCGTTGCCGGGGGCCTGGATCGGGGCGGGGGCGGTGCGCGGGCTGCCCTTGCGGGTGAACGGGCCCCGCAGGTAGCTCAGTCGGCCGCCCGACGCGTGGACGACCAGGTCCTGCGCGTCGTCGCCGTCGAAGTCGCCGCACACCGGCTGGTCGGGCCAGTCGTTGCCGACGCGGGCGCGGCCCGGGATCACGAGCTTGACCGCTTTGCCGGTGAGGCCGCCCGGGGAGCCGTAGAGGATCTGCAACGGCACCGGCGGCTGTCCCTGGCCGTCGAAGGGCGGGTCGGTGGAGATGACCAGGTCGGTGAAACCGTCGCCGTCCAGGTCGCAGCTCGCCTCCGCGTCGAAGACGGCCGGCAGCTGTCCCTTGGTCGGCGCCGCCTGGCGCCGCGGGCTGAGCAACTGCCGTGCGCCCGGGGTCAGTCCGCGCTCGCCGCCGTAGACGATGCCGATGCCCGCGTCGTCGGCGTGGGCCTGGGCCTTGACCAGGTCGTTGAGGACCAGGTCGCGGTGGCCGTCGCCGTTGAAGTCGACGGGGGTCTTGCTGCCCTTGCCGTGCGGGACGGGGAGTTGGGCGGGGGCGTCGGCCACGTGGACGGGGGTGTGCCGGGCCTGTTCGGCGTCGTCGTGCGAGGCGGGGCCACAGGCGGCGACCGTGAGGGCGATGGCTCCGAGGGTGCCGGTCAGGGCCGCCGTACACTTCCCGCTTCTTCGCGCGCGCACCGCTCACTCACCTCGTCCGCATCAAGGGCAACACCGCCCGACAACTGGGCAATGATGCACGTGTTCGAGGCGGGGTGACAGACCTGTGCCGGGACAACGGCCGGGACCTGACGACACCGAACCGTACATTTGGTTTCATTCGATACCGTATCGAATGACTGGATGGCGGTAATCTGGCCGCATGACCGCCGATCTTCCGCAGCCCGCCACCGCCACCGCCACCGCCACCGCCTCGCGAGCGACCGACGGCCCCGGTGACGCGTCGCCCTTCGCGCTCGGTCTGCTGCTGCGCCGGGCGCACTGGCGGGCGCAGACGGTGATGACGGAGGCGCTGCGGCCGCTGGGTATCGAGCTGCGCCACTTCTCCGTGCTGATCGTGCTGGTCAACCACGGGCCCACGGTGCAGCGCGACCTTGCGGCGGCGACGGGCACGGACAAGGCCGGGATCATGCGGGTCGTGGACGACCTGGAGCGCAAGGGGCTGGCCGTGCGCAAGGCCGTGCCGGGGGACCGGCGGGTGCGGGCGGTGGAGATCACGCCCCAGGGGATGGAGCTCTTCGACGCGGCCCATGTGGCGGCGGAGCCGCTGGCCGGGAGTCTGGTCTCTGGGCTGGGGCCCGGCGAGGCCGAGCAGCTGACGGATCTGCTGACCCGGTTCGCCCACCCCGAGGGGGATGAGGACGCCGTGTGACGTCCGGGGGAAGGGCGTCACACGGCGTCCGGTCCGGGGGTCACGCCGCGAGGCGCTCCGCGAGTGCCTTGGCCTTGGCGGCCGCGTCCTCGAAGGCCTGCTTGCGCGAGGCCTCGTAGAGGGGGACCAGCTCCGACATGGCCGGATTGCGGGGGGCCATGGTGAGCTCGGGGACGATGAAGTCGAGATCCAGGCCGAGCGTGCGCTCCAGCACGGCCTCCAGGTAGTTGCGCACGTACTCGAAGCCCTCGCGCGGCGTGCCCGGCGCGTAGGAGCCGCCGCGGCTGGCGACGACGATGACCGGCGTGCCCTGTGCCGAGGGGTTCTCGCCGGCGGTGCGGCCGAGCAGGAGCACGTTGTCCAGCCAGGCCTTGAGGGTCGACGGGATCGAGAAGTTGTGCATGGGGGCGCCGATCAGGACGGCGTCCGCCCGCTCCAGTTCCACCATGAGCTCCTCGCGCCCCGCGAACGCGGCCGACTGCTCCGGGGTGCGTTCGGACGGGGCGACATAACCGGCGGACCACGCGGCGGCCGTGATGTGCGGGACGGGGTCGGCGGCGAGGTCGCGGTGGATCACCGTGCCCCGTGGGTGCTGCTCCTCCCATGCCGCGCGGAAGGCGGCCGCGACCGAACGGGACGAGGACGCCTCGCCGGGGAGCACGGACGAGTCGATGTGCAGCAGCGTGGCCATGGGCTTTCTCCAAGGGGTGATGGCTTGTACTCAACCATAGTTAAACACGAGACGGTATTGAATGATACCGTCGCGAATGCAACGGGGATGGTGCGCCGCGCGAACGGTGTACGGGCAACCGGATCAACGGGCAACCGGATCAACGGGTAAACGGGAGGCTGACGACCTTGGACGTCTTCGAAGCGGTCACGAGCAGGCGGGCGGTACGCGCATTCACCGACCGGCCCGTCCCCAAGGAGGTGCTGGAGCGGGTCCTGTCCACCGCGGCCTGGGCGCCCTCGGCATCGAACCTCCAGCCGTGGCACGCCTACGTACTGACCGGCGACCCGCTGGCCGCCCTGAAGAAGTGCGCCGGTGAGCGTCTGGCCGCGGGCGAGCCCTGGGACGAGCCGGAGTACGAGCAGTACCCGCCCGCGCTCAAGTCCCCCTACCGCGAACGCCGGTCCGCCTTCGGCGAGCAGCGCTACGGCGCTCTCGGCATCCCGCGCGAGGACGTCGAGGCACGCCAGCGGGCCGCCTCCGCGAACTGGGACTGCTTCGGCGCGCCGGCCGCCCTGTTCTGCTACATCGACCGCGCCCTCGGGCCGGCCCAGTGGTCCGACCTCGGCATGTATCTGCAGACCGTCATGCTGCTGCTCCGGGCGGAGGGGCTGCACAGTTGCACACAGATGGCGTGGGCCAAGTACCACCGGTCCGTCGCGGAGATCCTGTCGCCCCCGGACGAGCTCATCCTCTTCTGCGGCATGTCGATCGGGTTCGAGGACGTCGCGGCGGACCACGTCCGCACGGGCCGCGCGCCGCTCGGCGAGACGGTCACGTTCGTCGACGGCGACCGACCCCGCGCGGCGCCGCACTCGCCGCGCGAACATCGTGGCTCATATGCCACATTGCAGACATAAGGCCGTCATCGCAGGCATGGCATCGCAGGCATGGGATCGCAGGCATGGCATCGCAGGCATGACATCGCAGGCATGACAGGGACGAAGGGCACCTCATGAAGTTCGCGGTCATCGGCGGCACCGGCCTGATCGGCTCGCAGGTCGTCAGGAACCTGAACGCCGCCGGGCACGAGGCGGTCCCGCACTCGAAGTCCACCGGAGTCGACGTCATCGCCGGCCAAGGGGTGGACGAGGCGGTGGCGGGGGCCGATGTCGTCGTCAACCTGACGAACTCACCGACCTTCGACGACGCCTCCCCCGCCTTCTTCCGGACCTCGATGGAGAACCTGCTGGCCGCGGCCCACAAGAGCGGCGTCGGCCACTTCGTCGTCCTCTCGATCGTCGGCGTGGACCAGGTGCCGGAGCTGGACTACTACCGGGCCAAGGCGCTCCAGGAGGAGATCCTCGCGGCGGGGCCCGTCCCCTACTCGGTCGTCCGGGCGACGCAGTTCATGGAGTTCATGGACGCCGTCATGTCCTGGACCGCCGACGGCGACACGGTCCGGCTGCCCGCGACGCCGATCCAGCCGATCGCCGCCGCGGACGTGGCCCGGGCGGTGACGGACGTCGCCACCGGCGCCCCGCTGAACGGGGTGCGCGACGTCGCCGGCCCCGAGATCTTCGCCCTGGACGAGCTGGGCCGGATCACCCTGTCCCACAAGGGCGACCACCGTACGGTCGTCACCGACCCCACCGCCGGCATGTTCGCCCTCGTCAAGGGCGACGTCCTCACCGACAAGGAGGCCCGGCTCGCCCCCACGCGCTACGCCGACTGGCTCTCCTGACGAGGACGGGCCCCCACGCTGCCGCCGCGCACCATGAACACGTCCACGGGATCCTCCGTCTCGACCGTGAACCCGTGCCGCTCGTACAGCCGCCGGGCGGCGCTGCCCTGAAGCACGTTCAACCGGACGAGGACGCCGCCCCGGTCGCACCGCGCGAGCAGTTCGCGCAGTACGTCCGAACCGATGCCCCGGCCCTGAAGGCGCGGGGCGAGGTAGAAGTGCTCCAGCCACCGGGTGTCCCCGTCCGGGCGCAGCGCCACGCAGCCCGCGAACGTTCCGCCCACTTCGATCACCCAGGTGTGGGCAGGGTCGAACCCGTCCCGCAGCCGCTGCCGCACCCGGTGCTCGTCGTACCGCCCGAGCCGTTCCAGATCCGCCCGCAGTACCACGGCACGCACCTCGGCCATCGCCTCGACGTCCGGCGCCGATGCCGCCCGAAGGCTCCACTCCGCCATGATCGCCACGCTATCGGGCGGGGCCGCGGCGGCGACACCGTCCACCGCCGAACCCGTACGTCACCGCTGGGCCACGCCCTCTGCCACGCCCGCTGCCTCCGCCGCGTCCTCCGTCCCCGCCTCGGCCTCCCAGCGCAACAGGTCGCCCGGCTGGCATTCGAGCACCTCGCAGAGCGCGGCGAGGGTCGTGAAGCGCACCGCCTTCGCGCGGCCGTTCTTGAGTACGGCGAGGTTGGCGGGGGTGATGCCGACGCGCTCCGCCAGCTCGCCGACGGACAGCTTCCGTCTGGCCAGCAGCACGTCGATGTCGACGACGATCGGCATCAGATCACGGCCTCCAGCTCGGCCCGCATCCGCGTCGCCTCGACATCGCGCGCCACGGCCTGGGCGAGCAGCATCCGCAGGACCAGCACGATGAGCGCGACGGCCATCACCGCCATGGACGCCCCGCAGACCAGCAGGACGACGCCCGGAGCGATGGCCTCGCCCGGGGCCAGCAGGACCGCGAGCGCGAACACCAGGAGCGACGCCGCCGCGATCGCGCCGATCGCGATGTGCACGTACCGGAAGGCGCCGTGGGAGAACACCGTCCCGCGGCGCACCATGGTCACCAGCCGCCAGACGCAGACCACGACGACCTGGCACGTCACCAGGCCCAGGAGGACGATCGCGAGCAGCGGGGCGCGCACATAGGCGTACTCCGGGCGAAGCCCCTCCAGGTCACCGGCCAGCAGCGGCACCATCACCGCCTGCACGAACACCGACCCGGCGAGCAGCGTCCCGAGCACGACGCGCAGCGTCGGCACCATCAGCCTTCCCATCGCGTCCCGTCCTTTCTCGTCTATCGACCTGCGATGGGAATCTATCGATATTCGATAGGTGTGGCAAGGGGGCGGCGTGGATGCAGCACTGAGGTAGGAGGAAGAGGGCAACCGGAGGCGGAGGAGCGATCGTTTGGAGCGTCGGCACCGGGATCCGGCGGTCCGCCCGCCAGATGTGGCCCCTCTACGCTGCCGGCTTCACCACCGCCTTCGGTGCGCACGGCATCGCCGCCAACCTCGGCGCTCACACCGACGACGCGGTGACCTCCCTGCTCGTCCTGGGCGGCCTGCTCGCTCTGTACGACGGCGCCGAGGTCGTCCTCAAGCCGCTCTTCGGGACGCTCGCCGACCGGATCGGCGCGCGGCCGGTGCTGCTCGGCGGTCTCGTCGCGTTCGCGGTCGCCTCCGCCGCCTACGCCGTAGCCGACAGCCCCGGCTGGCTCTGGGCCGCCCGCCTGGGCCAGGGAGCCGCCGCCTCCGCGTTCTCGCCGTCCGCCTCGGCACTGCTGGCCCGGCTCAACCCGGCGGCCAGGCACGGCCGGGCGTTCGGCGGTTACGGCTTCTACAAGTCCATCGGCTACACCTCGGCCCGCTCCTCGGGGGCGTCCTGGTGTGGGCCGGCGGCCTGCGGCTGCTGTTCACCGTGCTGGCGGCGCTCGGTGTGACGGTCGCGCTCTGGGCCGCGCTCGCCGTCCCGCCCGTACCGCCCCTGCCCAAGCAGCGGCAGACGGTGCTGGACCTGGCCCGGCGCCTGGCCGACCCGGCCTTCCTCCGCCCCACGGCCGCCCTGGCCGCCGCGACCGCCGCCCTCTCCGTCGGCGTCGGATTCCTGCCGGTCTCCGGCGCCGCCGCCGGGCTCGGCACGGTCGCGACCGGCGCGGCGGTCTCGGTACTGGCGGCCTGCGCGGCCGTCGTCCAGCCGAAGGCCGGGCGGGCCCTGGACGAGGGCCGCCTCACCGCCCGCACCGGCCTGACCGCCGGGCTGCTGATCACGGCGGCGGGCCTGGCCTGCGCGATGCTGCCCGGTCTGGCCGGCGTCCTCGCCGCCGCCGCCCTGATCGGCGTCGGCACCGGCCTGATCACCCCGCTGGGCTTCGCCTCGCTGGCCGCCTCCACCCCCGCCGAACGGCTCGGCCAGACCATGGGCTCCGCCGAACTCGGCCGCGAACTCGGTGACGCGGGCGGGCCCCTGCTGGTCGCCGCCGTCGCCTCCCCGGCCACCCTCACCTACGGCTACGCGGCCCTCGCCCTGCTCCTCGCCGCCGGTCCCGCGCTGGCCCTCACCCTCGCCCTCGCCGCCCGGCGGCCGAGGGCCTCGCGCACCGGGGAACGGTAATCGTAAATCCCTCGATAACACCGCGTCATACATATTCCGAATTTCATCGGCCGGGCCCTGTCATTGGATATTCCAGATAATCACCGTTGACGCATATTCCCCCGAATGCCAGATGTCCTGCCCTGCGTGGCGCTCGTTAGGTGGGCGTGACTTGGCAGGAAAAATATGCGGCTGAGGCTTCGCTCCGCTCGCGTCAGACAGCTGATCAGATCACTGCGGATGGCATCACACACTGCTCGGATCTGCTTGAGGACTTTCTGAAAACCATCAGTCGGATGGAGCGAGAATATCTTCGGGCGGCGCTGGAAGGGGAAAATTTCTAGCAATGAGGTCCGACTATGACGCGGTAGACGAACAGGCTCATTACACGCAGCAGCTGGATATGCAGAACCTCTGGCAGGTTCAGGATCAGGCGATGTCGCCGGAGGGCTGGGACCTGGACCAGGAGCTGGCACAGATGCTCGGTGCCACGCACACCCCGGATCCCGTTGCGCCCCGGCAGAACTCCCGGCAGGACAAGGACAGGCAGCCGCTGCCCCGCCCGGTCCACCGAAAGCGCCCGCAGCCCGGCGCGCACACGCTCACCCGAAACCCGAGGTTCCTCACCGTCTCGGTCTTGGTCACACTCATCACCCTGTGTGCGGTGACGATGCTCACCTGGTCCATCTCGTATTCGTACGATCAGCTGCGTTCCATCGCGCTGCTCGTGGTGTCGCCGAAGCTGGCCCACTGGTGGCCTCTGACGGTCTACGGGCCGTGGCTGCTGGCCGGTCTGTCCATTCTGCGGGCATCCGTGCAGCGCCGGACCGCTCGCCGGTCCTGGGCCGTCATGTTCATCTCCTCCGGGACCGCGGTGGCGCTGTGCATCGGCCAGTCGGCGCATTCCCTGCTGGCGATGGTCGTCGTAGGAATTCCGCCGATCACCGCCCTGGTCTGCTTCCGCGAACTCGTCGGCCAGTTCTCCTCGCGGCGCGGGCCCCGCCATGCCGCCGACGCCATGAACGGACCCAAGCAGCCCAAGTCGTGAGCCGCCCGGGGGCGTTCCGGACGGAATGCCCGGCCGGCGGGTCAGGACTGGTACGGCTGCTGCGGCTGCCCGTACGACTGCTGACCGCCGGGCCCGCCGGAGACGGCCTGCGCCTGCAACTGCTCCGCCTGCTCGCCGGTCACCTTCTGCTCCGCGCCGCAGAAGGTGCACTGCGTCGCGTACTTGGTCGAGACGGGGAACAGCGGCACGAAGAACAGCGTGAACTTCGTGACGCGCTTGCGCAGGGTGTGCGCGGAGGGGTTGCCGCACTGGCCGCACACCAGCGTCAGTATCGCGAGCTGGTAGAGGTAGCCCTTGGTGCCGAAGATGATCACTTGCCGGGTCCTTTCGGATCAGTTCCTGCCTACAGCCTGCCGTAACACGGCGCCCCCTGTCCCGTGCGGGACAGGGGGCGCCGTGGCGTTGTCGGGCTCGGCTACTTCACGGGCTCGGGCTCCGGCTCGCTCTCCGTTGCCGCCGTGTCCTCGGGGTCCACCGGCGTCTTGACGGACTCCAGCAGCAGCTGGGCGACGTCGACGACCTGGATGGACTCCTTGGCCTTGCCATCGTTCTTCTTGCCGTTCACGGAGTCCGTGAGCATGACCAGGCAGAACGGGCAGGCGGTGGAGACGATGTCCGGGTTGGTCGCGAGGGCCTCGTCGACGCGCTCGTTGTTGATGCGCTTGCCGATCCGCTCCTCCATCCACATCCGCGCGCCACCGGCGCCACAGCAGAAGCCGCGCTCCTTGTGGCGGTGCATCTCCTCGTTGCGCAGGCCCGGGACGCTGGCGATGATCTCCCGCGGCGGCGTGTAGATCTTGTTGTGGCGGCCCAGGTAGCAGGGGTCGTGGTAGGTGATGATGCCCTCGACCGGCGTCACCGGGACCAGCTTGCCCTCGTCCACCAGGTGCTGGAGCAGCTGGGTGTGGTGGATGACCTCGTAGTCGCCGCCGATCTGCGGGTACTCGTTGCCGATCGTGTTGAGGCAGTGCGGGCAGGTGGCGACGATCTTCTTCGCCGACTTCGGCTTCTTCGACTCGGGCGTGACGTTGCCCTCGTCGTCCATCTCCTCGCCGAACGCCATGTTCAGCGCGGCGACGTTCTCCATGCCGAGTTCCTGGAACAGGGGCTCGTTGCCGAGGCGGCGGGCGGAGTCACCGGTGCACTTCTCGTCGCCGCCCATGATCGCGAACTTGACGCCCGCCATGTGCAGCAGCTCGGCGAAGGCCTTGGTGGTCTTCTTGGCCCGGTCCTCCAGGGCGCCGGCGCAGCCGACCCAGTAGAGGTACTCGACCTCGGTGAGGTCCTCGATGTCCTTGCCGACGACCGGCACCTCGAAGTCGACTTCCTTGAGCCACTCCAGGCGCTGCTTCTTGGCCAGGCCCCAGGGGTTGCCCTTCTTCTCCAGGTTCTTGAGCATCGTGCCCGCCTCGGACGGGAACGCGGACTCGATCATCACCTGGTAGCGGCGCATGTCGACGATGTGGTCGATGTGCTCGATGTCCACCGGGCACTGCTCGACGCAGGCGCCGCAGGTGGTGCAGGACCACAGGACGTCCGGGTCGATGACGCCATTCTCCTCGGCGGTGCCGATCAGCGGACGCTCGGCCTCCGCGAGGGCGGCCGCCGGCACGCCGGCCAGCTGCTCCTCGGACGCCTTCTCCTCGCCCTCCATCGTCTTGCCGCCGCCGGCCAGCAGGTACGGGGCCTTGGCGTGCGCGTGGTCGCGCAGCGACATGATCAGCAGCTTGGGGGAGAGGGGCTTGCCCGTGTTCCAGGCGGGGCACTGCGACTGGCAGCGGCCGCACTCGGTGCAGGTGGAGAAGTCCAGCAGGCCCTTCCAGGAGAACTGCTCGACCTGGGAGACACCGAAGACGTCGTCCTCGCCGGGGTCGGTGAAGTCGATCGGCTTGCCGCCCGACGTCATCGGCAGCAGCGCGCCGAGCGAGGTCCCGCCGTCCGCGTTGCGCTTGAACCAGATGTTCGGGAACGCCAGGAAGCGGTGCCAGGCCACACCCATGTCGGTCTTCAGGGCGACCGTGATCATCCAGATGAAGGAGGTCGCGATCTTCACGCCGGCGAAGAGGTAGGTGAGGTTCTGGAGGGTGGAGAGGTCCAGGCCCTCCAGCGCCGACACCACCGGGTACGAGATGAAGAACGAGGCCTCGTAGCCGTCCACGTGGTGCTGGGCGCCCTCCAGCGCGTGCAGCATGAAGATGCAGACGCCGACGATGAGGATGACGCTCTCGACGAAGTACGCCTGGCCGGTGTTGGAGCCGGCGAAGCGGGACTTGCGGCCCGGCTTGCCCGGCCGGTTCAGCTGGCGGATCACGATCAGGGTGAGGATGCCGAGCACCGTCATCGTGCCGAGGAACTCGACGAAGACGTTGTACGGCGCCCAGTCGCCGATGACCGGCAGCAGCCAGTCGGCCTGGAACAGCTGGCCGATGGCGTTGACGATCGTCAGCAGCAGCGAGAAGAAGCCCACCGCCACGAACCAGTGCGCGACACCGACGATGCCCCAGCGGTTCATCCGGGTGTGGCCGAGGAACTCCCGGGCCACGGTGACGGTGCGCTGGACGGGCTCGTCGGTACGGGTACCGGCGGGCACGTTCTGGCCGAGCCGCATGAAGGTGTAGATCTGGAGGAGGGCGCGGGCGAACAGGGCCACGCCGACCACGATCAGAACCAGCGACACGATGATCGCGGCGAGTTGCATTTCGGGGCTCCTCGGGCCTGCGAGGGGTGGTTCGAGGGGGTCCTCGACATTACTGAGATCGATCCTGGGATCGACATTACTAAGCGGTAACTTATGCAGTCCGTCTGAGACTACCCCCATCCCCTGTCGCACTGTAGCCAGGGGCGGAGTGATGTGAGTCGCTGAGGGTTGCCTTAAGAAGCGATCGAGAAGCGATCGTGTTATTCATCCCGAAATGGTATATACGGCACTAACCTATCCCCGTGCTTTACGGGATCGCAGCAGCCACGACCGCCCTCCTCCTCGCCGCCTTCCTCGCGGCGCTGCTCCGGCTGCTCGCTCAGCGCCTCGGCATCCTCGACCGCCGGCGGCAGCGGCCGCTGCCCCTGCTGGGCGGGGTGGCGGTGGCGCTCGTGACCTGTCTGGTGGCAGCCGCCGGCGAGTGGACGCGGTTCGCCCCGCTGGGCTCGGAGATGGGGCGGCTGCTGATCGCCGCGGGCGCCGTCGCCGTCCTCGGGCTGGTCGCCGACGTACGGCGGGTGAAGGCGCGGTTCCTGGTCGGCGGTACGGCCGTGGCGGCGGCCTGCGTGGTGCCGTACGACGACACGGGCTTCCTGCTGGGGCTGCCGGCCGTGGGCTGGATCGTCCTGGTCACCGTCGGCTTCAAGGCGCTCGACCACGCGGACGCGCTGGCCGGCACCGTCGGGGTCGTCACCGCCTTCGGTGTCGGCGTCTGCGCGGCGGCCGAGGTGATGGACGAGCTCGCCGTACTGCTGAGCGTGCTGGCCGCCGCGCTGACCGGCTTCCTCATGCAGAACTGGCACCCCGCGCGGATCGGGCTCGGGGCCTGTGGATCGCTGTTCGTCGGGTTCGTGCTGGCCTCGTCGGCCGTGATGACCCGTGCCGGGCACGACCCGCTGTCGAGCGTGGGCGTGCTCTGCTCGCTCACCGCCCTCGCCACCGCGGACCTGGTCCTGGTGGCGCTGTCCCGGCGGCTGGCCGGACGGCCGCTGCTGCGGCGCGGGCCCGACCATGTCGCCCATCGCCTGCGCCGCACCGGCCTCACCCCGCAGGGCGTGACCGTCCTCCTGGGGGTCGGGGCCTTCGCCACGGTGCTCGTCGGTGTCCTCGTGCACATGGGATGGGCCGCGCGGTCCGGGGTGTTGTGGGTGGGGGGCAGCGTCCTCGTCGCGGTGTTCGCGCTGCTGCACATCAAGCCCTATGGTCCTCGGCGGCAACCCTCGTTTCCCGTGGGGGGTGACGCCCGGCCCCCCGCTCAGGTTAGATCGTCGCAGGTCAGCGGCCAGTTGCGTGTAAGGAGCGGATAAGAGTTGAGCGGGGTCGACTCAGCTCTGTTGACCGCGTGGGAGCCGTCATGCACACTTGAGTCCGTTCCACTCAAGTCAGCTGGAGGAATTCACCATGGCACGTGCGGTCGGCATCGACCTGGGCACGACTAACTCTGTCGTCAGCGTTCTTGAAGGCGGCGAGCCCACCGTCATCACCAACGCCGAGGGCGCCAGGACCACGCCGTCCGTCGTCGCCTTCGCCAAGAACGGTGAGGTGCTCGTCGGCGAGGTCGCCAAGCGTCAGGCGGTCACCAACGTGGACCGGACCATCAGGTCCGTGAAGCGCCACATGGGCACCGACTGGAAGACGGAGCTGGACGGGAAGCCCTTCAACCCGCAGCAGATGTCCGCCTTCATCCTGCAGAAGCTGAAGCGCGACGCCGAGTCCTACCTGGGCGAGAAGGTGACCGACGCGGTCATCACCGTCCCGGCGTACTTCAACGACTCCGAGCGCCAGGCGACGAAGGAAGCCGGCGAGATCGCCGGTCTCAACGTCCTTCGCATCGTCAACGAGCCCACCGCGGCCGCGCTCGCGTACGGCCTCGACAAGGACGACCAGACGATCCTCGTCTTCGACCTCGGTGGCGGCACCTTCGACGTGTCCCTCCTGGAGATCGGCGACGGCGTCGTCGAGGTGAAGGCCACCAACGGTGACAACCACCTCGGTGGTGACGACTGGGACCAGCGCGTCGTCGACTACCTGGTGCAGCAGTTCAAGTCCGGTCACGGCGTGGACCTCGCCAAGGACAAGATGGCCCTCCAGCGTCTGCGTGAGGCTGCCGAGAAGGCCAAGATCGAGCTGTCCTCGTCCACCGAGACCTCGATCAACCTGCCCTACATCACCGCCTCCGCCGAGGGCCCGCTGCACCTGGACGAGAAGCTCACCCGGGCTCAGTTCCAGCAGCTGACGGCCGACCTGCTGGAGCGCTGCAAGACCCCGTTCTTCAACGTCATGAAGGACGCCGGCGTCTCCATCAACGAGATCGACCACGTCGTCCTCGTCGGTGGCTCCACCCGTATGCCCGCCGTCGCCGAGCTCGTCCGCGAGCTGACCGGTGGCAAGGACGCCAACAAGGGCGTCAACCCGGACGAGGTCGTCGCCATCGGCGCCGCCCTCCAGGCCGGTGTCCTCAAGGGTGAGGTCAAGGACGTCCTGCTCCTCGACGTGACCCCGCTGTCCCTCGGCATCGAGACCAAGGGCGGCATCATGACCAAGCTCATCGAGCGGAACACGACGATCCCGACCAAGCGGTCCGAGATCTTCACCACCGCCGAGGACAACCAGCCCTCCGTGCAGATCCAGGTCTACCAGGGCGAGCGCGAGATCGCGGCCTACAACAAGAAGCTCGGGATGTTCGAGCTCACCGGTCTGCCGCCGGCCCCGCGCGGTGTCCCGCAGATCGAGGTCGCCTTCGACATCGACGCCAACGGCATCATGCACGTCACGGCCAAGGACCTCGGCACCGGCAAGGAGCAGAAGATGACCGTCACCGGCGGCTCCTCGCTGCCGAAGGACGAGGTCAACCGGATGCGCGAAGAGGCCGAGAAGTACGCGGAGGAGGACCACGCCCGCCGCGAGGCCGCCGAGTCCCGCAACCAGGGCGAGCAGCTCGTCTACCAGACGGAGAAGTTCCTCAAGGACAACGAGGACAAGGTCCCCGGCGAGGTCAAGACCGAGGTCGAGGCCGCCGTCGAGGAGCTGAAGACCGCGCTCAAGGGCGAGGACACCGCCGAGATCCGCACCGCCACCGAGAAGGTCGCCGCGGTCTCCCAGAAGGTCGGCCAGGCCATGTACGCCGACGCCCAGGGCGCGCAGGCCGCGGGCGGTCCGGAGGGCGCTGCCCCCGGCGGCAAGGCCCCCGAGGACGACGTCGTGGACGCCGAGATCGTGGACGACGAGCGTAAGGACGGTGTCGCGTAATGACGGAGGAGACCCCGGGCTTCGAGGAGAAGCCCGACGTCCCCTCCGGCGCGACCCCCGACGGCGCCGAGTCGAAGGCCGCACCCTCGTCGAACAGCGAGGGGGCGGCCCCGGCCGGGGACGGAGCAGCGGACGCGGGCCTGGTGGCCCAGCTGGACCAGGTGCGTACGGCGCTCGGTGAGCGCACGGCGGACCTCCAGCGGCTCCAGGCCGAGTACCAGAACTACCGCCGCCGCGTGGAGCGGGACCGGATCACGGTCAAGGAGATCGCCATCGCGAACCTCCTGACCGAGCTTCTGCCCGTGATCGACGACATCGGCCGCGCGCGTGAACACGGCGAACTCGTCGGCGGATTCAAGTCCGTCGCGGAGTCGCTGGAGACCGTCGCGGCGAAGATGGGCCTTCAGTCGTTCGGCAAGGAGGGCGAGCCCTTCGACCCGACGATCCACGAAGCGCTGATGCACTCGTACGCGCCGGACGTCACCGAGACGACCTGCGTCGCGATCCTCCAGCCGGGGTATCGCATCGGCGAGCGCACCATCCGCCCCGCGCGGGTGGCCGTCGCCGAGCCCCAGCCGGGCGCGCAGACCGTCAAGGAGGAGTCCGGCGAGGCGGCCGACGACAAGGAGAGCGGTGGCCCGGACGAGGGCTGACGTTGAATTGACGAGGGACTACGGGAAGGGGGTACGTCGAGGATGAGCACCAAGGACTTCATCGAGAAGGACTTCTACAAGGTCCTCGGCGTCCCCAAGGACGCCACCGAGGCCGAGATCAAGAAGGCGTACCGGAAGCTCGCCCGCGAGAACCACCCGGACGCCAACAAGGGCAACGCCAAGGCTGAGGAGCGCTTCAAGGAGATCTCCGAGGCGAACGACGTCCTCGGCGACCCCAAGAAGCGCAAGGAGTACGACGAGGCACGCGCCCTCTTCGGCAACGGCGGCTTCCGTCCGGGGCCGGGCGGCGCGGGCGGCGGTTCCTTCAACTTCGACCTGGGCGACCTCTTCGGAGGCGGCGCCCAGGGCGGACAAGGAGGAGCCGGCGGCTTCGGCGGCGGAATCGGTGACGTCTTCGGGGGCCTGTTCAACCGCGGCGGCACGGGGACGACCCGTACCCAGCCCCGGCGCGGCCAGGACATCGACACCGAGGTCAACCTCAGCTTCACCGAGGCGATCGAGGGTGCGACGGTCCCGCTGCGGATGTCCTCCCAGTCACCCTGCAAGGCCTGCGCCGGCACCGGCGACAAGAACGGCACGCCGCGGGTGTGCCCGACCTGTGTCGGCACCGGCCAGGTGGCGCGGGGCTCCGGCGGCGGGTTCTCCCTCACCGACCCCTGCCCCGACTGCAAGGGGCGCGGCCTGATGGCCGAGCACCCCTGCATGGAGTGCAAGGGCAGCGGCCGCGCGAAGTCGTCCAGGACCATGCAGGTCCGCATCCCGGCCGGGGTGTCGGACGGCCAGCGCATCCGCCTGCGCGGCAAGGGCGCACCCGGTGAGCGAGGCGGCCCGGCCGGCGATCTGTACGTCACCGTGCACGTCGACACGCACCCGGTGTTCGGCCGCAAGGAGGACAACCTCACGGTGACCGTCCCCGTGACCTTCACGGAGGCGGCCCTCGGCGGCGAGGTCAGGGTCCCCACCCTGGGCGGGCCGCCGGTCACCCTGAAGCTGCCGCCCGGCACGCCCAACGGCCGCACCATGCGGGCGCGGGGCAAGGGCGCGGTCCGCAAGGACGGCACCCGCGGCGACCTTCTGGTCACCGTCGAGGTGAGTGTTCCCAAGGACCTGACGGGGAAGGCTCGTGACGCACTGGAGGCGTATCGCGAGGCGACCGCGGGCGAGGACCCGCGGGCGGAGCTGTTCCAGGCCGCGAAGGGAGCATGAGTCAGATGGACGGTCGTCGACGCAACCCGTATGAACTGACCGAGGAGACCCCGGTCTACGTCATCTCGGTGGCGGCCCAGCTCTCCGGCCTGCACCCGCAGACCCTGCGCCAGTACGACCGTCTGGGCCTGGTCTCCCCGGACCGCACCGCCGGCCGGGGCCGGCGCTACTCGGCCCGCGACATCGAACTGCTGCGCACCGTCCAGCAGTTGTCGCAGGACGAGGGCATCAACCTGGCCGGCATCAAGCGCATCATCGAACTGGAGAACCAGGTCGCCGCGCTCCAGTCCCGGGTGGCCGAGCTGACGGCCGCCGTCGAAGGGGCCGCGACGGCGATGCAGCAGCGTGAGGCGGCGGTGCACGCGTCGTACCGCCGGGACCTGGTGCCGTATCAGGAAGTGCAGCAGACCAGCGCGTTGGTGGTGTGGCGGCCGAAGCGGCAGCAGACATCCGACTGACGGTCTGTCAATCAGAGCCCCGGGCCCGAGGGTCCGGGGCTCTTTCTTGACCTCAAGTTCGGTCGAGGTCCTAGCGTCACCCGCATGATTGTCGTGACCGGGGCAACCGGAAACACAGGAAGCGTCCTTCTGGAGGAACTCCGGGGGATCGGCGCCGGGCCGGTGAGAGGGCTCACCCGGGACCCCGCGCGGGCGGTCTTCCCGGAGGGCGTCGAAGCCGTCGAGGGAGACCTCGCACGGGCGGCTTCACTGAAGCCCGCGCTGGAGGGGGCGCGTTCACTGTTCCTCGTGCCGGGCGTGGGGGCGGACGCCGAGATCCTCGAAGCCGCCCGCGCGGCAGGGGTGGACCATGTGGTGCTGGTGTCGTCGATCACCGTGGAGACGCATCCGCACCTGGGCCCGGCCGCGGGGAACCTGGCCGTCGAGCGGCTGCTCGAGGAGAGCGGCATGGCGTGGACGATCCTGCGGCCGACGCAGTTCGCCTCGAACGCCCTGTGGTGGGCGGGGGCGATCCGTGACCACGGGGCCGTCCGGGTGCCCTACGCGGACATCGGCCTGCCCACGGTCCACCCCGCGGACATCGCGGCGGTGGCCCGGGTGGCGCTGACCGAGACCGGCCATCGAGGGCGGACGTACGCGCTGACCGGTCCGGAGCGGATCACCGCCCGCCAGCAGGTCGGGACCCTCGCGGAGGTACTGGGCCGGGACGTGGCGCTCGTCGAGATCAGCCGGGCCGAGGCCCACCGCGACATGGCCGCCTTCCTGGGCGACGAGACGGCGAACGCGGTGCTCGATGTGACGGGCGGCGCCGTCAACGCCGAACTGCTCAGGGTGCGCGACACGGTTTCCCGTGTCACCGGCGCCCCGGCCAGGACGTTCCGGCGGTGGGCGGCGGAGCACGCCGCCGCCTTCGGGCCCGCAGACGGAGGCGGGCCCGGGGCGGCGGCGAGCCGGGGCTGAGGCGGGACGTCAGCGGTTGACCATGAACTCCACCGCGGAGCTCTGCTCGCCCGTACGCCCGTAGGCGTCCACCGCGAACACCGTGGCCGTGCAGGGGCCGTTGTACGGCGGCGTCCACTCGATGGTGCCCGTCGTGGACAGGCGGCTACCGCTGTCCCCGCAGGCCCCGGAGATCTCCCAGGAGTAGCCCTTCAGCAGGCGCTGTTCGTCACCCGCTCCGGGCTTGGCCGCGATCTGCACGGGGAACCGGGTGCCGCCCGCCGAGATGAGCGTCAGCTTCGGTGCGGCCGGACCGGTCGCGGTGGCCGGGGTGAGCCGCTCGACGGTGGCTTCGCCCGACGGCACCGACTCCGCGCCCGTGCCGTCGACGGCGACGACGTGGTAGTACGCCTTGCCCCGCGGGGCGGAGGTGTCCTCGTACGACGTCTCCGACGCACCGGCGCTCCCGACGGGCACCCAGCCGCCGATGGCCTCGGTGCGCCGGTAGACGCGGAACCCGGTGACGTCGCCTTCCGGCGGGGTCCAGGTGAGACGGGTGTGCTGGTCGGCGGGCGTGCCCTGCGCCGAGGCCGGGGCCGCGACGCCGGACGCCACGGGCCGGGTGACCGTCACCGCGTCGGAGACGGGCGCGAAGTTCCCGGCGGTGTCGACGGCCTGCACCCTGTAGGTGAACGCCGTCCCCGGGGCGGCCGTGGTGTCCGTCCACGAGGTGCCCCAGACAGGCTGCGGTCCGTCCGGATCGTCCTGGCCCACCGGTGCGCCCCACACCTCGTAGTGGTCGACATCCGGCGCCGAAGGGGCCTGCCACGTCAGCGAGTTGCCGGCGGTGGTCCCGAGCGCCCCCAGCCCGGTGACGACGTCCGGCCCGGTCCGGTCGGCGGTGGTGACCGCCTGGTCCGCCGTGCCGGTCGACACGTTGCCGGCCTTGTCGTAGGCGCGGATCTCGTAGTAGTAGGTCGCGCCGGTGACCGGGAGGGTGTTGTCGGTGTAGGTGGTGGAGGCGGTGGCGCTGGTTGTCGCGAGAGGGGTGCCGGGGAAGGCGGCGCCCTTGAGGCGGCGGTGGATCCGGTACCCCGCGAGGTCCATCTCCTTGTTCCTGGACCAGGTGAGCTTCGCCTTGCCGGTGGCTTGGTCGTAGGAGAGGGAGGTGCCGGTGGGGGTGAGGGGCTTGACCTTGTCGATGGTCGCTGAAGTGCGGGGCGTGTAGCCGAACTTGACCTTGGCGCCGCCGGTCCAGTTGGCGTAGTCGACGCGCAGGGTGTGTTTGCCGGCGGGGATGGTGAGGTTGACGGTCTTGGAGACGGTGGTGGAGGTGTTCTTCCACAGGTCGATCTTGCGGGTGCCGTCGAGGTGGACGCGGATGCCGTCGAGTGCGGAGGCGGCGAAGGAGAAGGGGCCGCCGGAGCCGAAGTCGCGGGTCAGGGTCCAGCGGACGGCGAAGTTGTCCTTCGGCAGTCCGGAGGCGGGCGCGTTGGTGCCCCAGTTCTGGTCGATGGCGGTGTCGCAGTCCGTCTTCTTCGGGGTGCCGGAGAAGGTGGTGTTCGCGAAGAACTGCCGCTTGAAGACGGGTGAGGCACAGGTCACGGCCGCGGACGCGGAGGGGGCCGTCGTGAGCAGCGTGCCCGCGGTGGCGAGCACGACCGTCGCCGCCGCCGCGGCGGTCGTGCGTCTGGCTGGGTTCATTCGATCCTCTGGTCGAGTACGGGACAGCACTGAGGGAGCTGTCGTGATCACGACTCGCGAGAAATGACATTGGTTGTGCAGATCTCAACCAGTTCCTTGATCGGCTTTTGGTGGAGGGGGTGTAACGGGTGTTTGGAGGCGTTCCGTCATGTCTTCACAAGCTCAGCGGAGCGTGGTGTTGCGCACTCGTTAAGTAGTTCCGCTTGACGCCCGGGGCCGTGGGCGCGTTGTCTTTTCAGACATCTGGGCGCAATGGCGCGTCCATGTCCCGAAGCACCAGAAGTGAGCTCCTGTATGCGTCCCTTGCGCCCCCTGCGCCGTACCGCCACCGTCGTGGCCGCCGCGTCCACGATGACCCTCGCGCTGAGCGCGTGCGGGGCCCTGGGTGTCACGGGCGACAGCAGTGAGGCGAGCCCGACCAAGGGCGACGACATCACCGTGGGGCTGCTGCTGCCGGAGACGGCGAACACGCGTTACGACAAGTTCGACTACCCCATCATCCGGAGCAAGGTCCAGGAGCTCACCGACAAGCAGGGTCAGGTCGTCTACCTGAACGCCGACGCGGACGCGGCCAAGCAGGCGCAGCAGCTCCAGAAGATGATCGACGACCAGGTCGACGTGATCCTGCTGGACGCCGTCGACGCGCACGCCATCGCCGACGGGGTGCAGAAGGCCAAGGACGCCGGGATCCCGGTCATCGCCTACGACCGCCTGGCCGAGGGGCCGATCGACGCGTACGTCTCCTTCGACAACGAACTGGTCGGCGAGGTCCAGGCCCGCACCCTCCTGGACGCCATGGGCGGCTCGGGCGTCGACTCGTCCGACAAGATCGTGATGATGAACGGATCGCCCACCGACCCGAACGCCAAGCAGTTCAAGGCGGGCGCACTCTCCGAGCTCAAGGGCACGGTGGGCATCGCCAAGACCTACGACACCAAGGACTGGAAGCCGGAGAACGCCCAGGCCAACATGGCCCAGGCGATCAAGGACGTCGGCGTGAACAACATCAAGGGCGTCTACGCCGCCAACGACGGCATGGCCGGCGGCATCATCAAGGCCCTGGAGGCCGCGGGCGTGACCGACCTGCCGCCGATCACCGGGCAGGACGCCGAACTGGACGCCGTGCAGCGGATCGTGTCCGGCCGGCAGTACATGAGCGTGTACAAGTCGTACCCGCAGGAGGCCGAGAGCGCCGCGGAGATGGCCGTGGCCAAGGTCCAGGGCCACGACATCCAGTTCGACTCCCTCACCCAGGACCAGGTCGACAGCCCGACCGACAAGGGTGTCCCGGCCCTGCTGGTCCCCGTGGTCGCCCTGACCCAGAAGAACATCAAGCAGACCGTCGTCGCCGACGGGATCTACGAGCTGTCGGAGATCTGCACGGGGCAGTACAAGGCGGAGTGCACGGCCCTCGGTCTGAAGTAAACAAGGCCAAGATCAAGAACTGGTCTAGGATCACGCCCGATCATTCTCGAACGCGGGGGAAGGTACGGGCAGTTGAGCACTGGACATGGCATACGGGCCGTAAGTGACGGAACCGGCGACGGCATACGGCTGCGCAGGCGCGCGGCCGTCGCCGGACTCGCACTGTCGCTGGCACTGCTGACGGGCTGCGGCGGCGACGACACGGAGAACACCACCGGCAAGGGCGGGGACGGATCCGGGTCCTCAGGTGCCGCTTCCGGGAAGCCGGCGGCCGACGGCCCGGCGTACAAGGGCGTCGCCCTGCCCGGCTATGCGAAGCAGGCCGCCTGGAGCCTGCCCACGGACAACGCCTCGCTCGGCGTCCTCGACCTCGACGGCGTCCTGCTGTTCGCCAAGGACGCGAGCGGGGAGTACGTCACCGACGCCCAGGTCGACGGCGAGCCGTCGGACGTCAACCGCGTGCTGTTCTCCTCCGACGAGGCGGAGAAGCTGACGCTGGAGTTCCGGGACGCCAGGACCGGCGCCGTCCGCGGGACCCTCAAGGTGACGGGGGAGTCGGTCGAGGGCGTCACCTGGAAGGACGGCGCCCCGGCGGTGGCCGTCGGCAGCTCCGAGACCACCGAGTCCGACGGCCTGACCCAGGAGGAGACGACGACGTCGGCGGCGCTCTACTCCGCCGACGGTACGAAGCTGGGCGAGACGTCGGCCTACGAGTTCGGCCACGTGGTCGACGGCTACGTCGTCACGAAGGCCGAGGGCGACAAGACCCTGACCCTCACCCCGGTCGGCGGCGGCACCGCCCGCACGATCCCGTGCAACGGCGACGACGACGCCGAGTGCGACTTCGACGCCGAGACGGGTGTCGCCAGCGGCGACAAGACCTATGCCCCCGCCGTCGTGGCCGGCTACTACCCGGGCTTCGAGGCGGCCGGCAACTACGACTACGACCCCTCGAACGTCACCCTCAACGACCTGGCGACCGGCAAGCAGGTCTGGTCCTCCGCCGACGCCGAGGTCCCCAAGGGTGTCGTCCTGGACGACGAGGGCAAGCCGACGGACCGCACCGTCCGCGTCATCCGCGCCGCGGACGGCAAGGCGCTGATCGCCTGGAAGAAGGACATCGGCCTCAGCCCCAGCACCCAGGTCTACGCCTGGTACGACCTGGCGACCGGCAAGCTGACCTCCTCCTACGAGGCCGCCCAGGACCTCGTCGAATCGCCCGACGGCGAGCTCGCCGCGCTCGACAAGGACGAGTTCGACTCCGGCTACGACGGAACGACGCTCTGGCAGACCACCGACGGCACCCGCCTGTGGTCCCAGAAGGAGGGCGAGACCCCCTTCGACCCGATCCGCTTCTCCGGCAACGGCAAGGTCCTGTACGGCGACGCCTACGACCCCAGGAGCCTCGACGGCTCGCACGCCACCCTCGCGGTGGACGCCCGCACCCGCAAGGTCCTCGCGAAGGACCTGCCGGACAACAGCATTCCCGCGGTGGACGCGACGACGGGCTTCGGCTTCCTGGCCACGGACGACGGGTTCTTCGTCTTTCCGCCTGCGTAGTCCGGCACCGCCCGGCCGGGGCGGCCCTGCCCGCCCGCGGGCGGCACCCCCGACGTGTCCGCCAGCTCCATGAGCCCGTCGCCAGGCCGGGAACAACTCCACGTCGGGGAGGGGTGGTTCCGCTCCGAGGCGGTACCGGCCGAGAGCCGGGACGGGTGCGGGGCGGGGCTTGTCGCCGACAGCCCCGCACCCCCGGCGTTCGCGAGTGCGACGTTGCGGCACGCGCCTCCGGGTGTACCCGGCAACGGGAATCTCCCGCGCATCGCGGGATGCGCGGCGCGTGGAGCAAGGGCTGGAGGCCACACCATCAGCTTGTTGCAAGTCGCCGGACGGAGGCCCGGAAATAGCAGGGCGTAACGGTAGTTAACGGCGGCCGTCCCGGGGTGAGCCGTGTTGCGGAGCACGGCCTGTCCGCGCATAGTTGCGCTGCGGAACGCGAACGAACCGTCACCCGACGGGTCGAGCACGGTGGGCCTGACGACCAGGGCTCCGCCCGGCAGGGGTGTCCCGGCAGGGATGTCGCACCGCGCTCCGGAGGTGAGCGAGCCGGCGAGAGAGGCAAGAACCGGGGGTGGATGGCGATGGCCGGGCACGGGACGGACGAGCATCCCCACGGTGCCGACCGGCTGTGCGAGGCCGGGGATCGCGTGTATTCCCGGGCCGTGCGACGCGGACGGGTGCCGCGCCGGGACGCGGAGCCGGTGCCCTGCCTGCTGGAGCTGGCGCTGCTGCATCCCGACCCCGACGACATGGACTGGCTGGTGCCGACCTCCCCGCAGGAGGTCATGACGCGGCTGCTGCGCGGCGTGTACGACGAGGTCAGCGCGAGCCAGCGGCGGATGGGCTCGGCCGTGGCGGCCTTCGAGTGGTACGCCGGGCTGGGCCCGGTCCCGGCCCAGGCGTCCGGCGTCGAGGGCACGGCGATCCGGGTCCTGGACGGTGACTCGCGCATCCAGGGCGCGCTCGACGAGGCGACCCAGGCGTGCACGACGGAGGTGCTGACCGTGCAGCCCGGCGGCATCCGTCCCGAGCACGAGCTGACGGAAGGGCTGCACCGGGCGCTGACGCTGCGCGGCCGGGGCGTGCGGATGCGCGACCTGTACACCCATGTCGCCCGGCACGGCCAGGGCCTGCTCAACTACCTTGAGCTGATGGGCGATTCGGTCGAGGCCCGCACGCTGGACGAGGTGATCGACCGGCTGATCCTCTTCGATCGCAAAGTGGCGTTCATCCCGGCGAACGCGGACCGCACGATGGCGTTGGAGCTGCGCCATCCCGGCCTGGTGCACTACCTGGTGACGGTGTTCGAACGGCTGTGGCGCCTGGCGATCCCCCTGACGGCACCGCTGCCGGACACGGGCATCGAGGGCATCTCCCACCGCGAACAGTCCATCGCCGCACTGCTCGCCGAGGGGCACCAGGACGCGGTGATCGCGGAGCGGCTGGGGATAAGCGTCCGTACCTGCCGGGCGCACATCGCGCGGTTGTCGGAGACGCTGGGGGCGGCGAGCCGTACGCAGTTGGGGGTACGGATCGCCCAGGTGGGGCTGGACGGCCCGCGGGCCTCGTCGTCCGAGCCCGCGGTGATCAGTGTGGCCGGGGTGCCGGGTGCCCCGGCGATCCCTGGAATCCCCGGTCAAGAATCCCCGACCGGCTGATGAGGTAACCGAGTTGGGCCCGGCTCTCGCTGCCCAGCGTCGCCGCCAGTTTGGCGATGTGGACGCGGGCGGTGCGGATGTTCATGCCGAGCCGGCCGGCTATGACGGCGTCGGTGTGGCCTTCGACGAGGAGGGCGGCTATGGCCCGCTGGCGGGGGGTGATGCCGTCGAGGGTGGGCTGCTGGACGGCTTCGGGGTACATCGGGGTGGCCAGACGCCAGAGGCGGTCGAAAGTGGTGGCCAGGTAGGCGACCAGGGGCTGGAGGCGGATCTCGAGGGCCAGGGTGCGGTCCCTGTTGGCCGGGATGAACGCCACTTCGCGGTCGACGACGATGAGCCGGTCGGTGACCTCGTCGAGGGTGCGGGCCTCGGCGTCCCCCGTCAGCTGTTCGTAACGGGCGATGACGGCGGGGGAGTGGCGTTGGGTGTCCTGGTAGAGCGCGCGGATCCGGCCCCCTCGGTCCAGCAGGTCCTGGTCGCGCTCCAGCGACTCCGCGAGGCGGACCGCGACGCTCGTGCCGTGGTGGGGCTGGATGGCGAGGGCCTCTTCGGAGGCCTCGGCCATGGCCTCGGCGAGGCGCTGGCGGATCTGGGCGAGACCGCTCAGGACGGTGATCCCGGCCGCGTCCGCCGCGGGCGGCTGCCCCGGGTCGACGGCCAGGAGCGGCTCGAACGCCTCGGCCAGCAGCTCCTCGGCCCTGCGCTTGCGGGCGATGTCCTCGGCGATGTTGCGCAGCAGCCTCGGGAGGGCCAGGACGGGAGCGAGGGGGTGCAGCCCGCGCGCGTCGTCCATGGCCGGGCGGAGCACTCCCGAGCGCACCACGCAGGGCACCGGCGCGGCGTCCTGCTCCGGTACCGATCCCTCCCGCAGGGCGCGGGCGTACAGTGCCAGGCCGTCCGCACACAGCTCCTCGGCCGGGTGACTGTGCGCCATTGCGGTCATGCGAGGCTCCCCCTGTCGGTTCAGTGGTCCGTGTCGAGGATTCCGGACTGTGCGATGAGGTAGCCGAGCTGGGCTCGGCTCCCGCTGCCCAGGGAGGTGGCCAGTTTGGCTATGTGGGCCCGGCAGGTGCGTACGTTCATGCCCAGCCGGCGGGCTATCGCCTCGTCGACGTGGCCCTCCACGAGGAGTTTCGCGATGGAGTGCTGGATCTCGGTGATGCCGTCGGGCGCGGTTTCGTAGGGCGCGTGCTCGGTCAGCGGCACCGCGCGGCTCCACATGAACTCGAAGACCTTGATCAGGTAGCGGATGAGCCCGGGGTGGCGCAGCTCCAGGGCCACCTGCTGGTCGTCGCGGGTGGGGATGAAGGCGACCGTCTCGTCGCAGATGATGAGGCGCTCGACCAGCTCGTCGATGGTCCGGTACTCCACCTTGCCGTCGGAGAGCTGGGCGACATAGGCCAGCTTTCCCGGGTTGTGCCGCACCGTGTGCTGGTAGAGGGTCCGTATCCGCACGTCACGTTCGATCAGCGGCCGGTCCCGCTCCAGCCCCTGGAGCAGGCTGTGCTCCGAGATGCGGTTGCTCGGCTGGATGGTGAGCATTTCGGTCTGGCACTGGGCCGTGGCCAGGTTGAGGGCGGCGTTGATGCGCTCGCCGCCTTCCAGCACGGTGATGGAGTGTGTGCTTCCCGTCACCTGGGCGCTGAGATCCATGAACGGCTGGAGTGCGTCGGCCAGCTGGACGGACAACCGTCTGCGCTCGGAGATCTCCCGCTCGATGGGATTGAGCCGCTGAGCCAGGGCGACCGACGCCGGAACGGGACGCAGCCAGTTCGCGTCGTCGGGATCGGGGTAGAGCAGTGCGAACTCCGTCAGACACGGAGTGGCCTCCACGTCGACGCGAGCGATTCGCCCATTGCGCAGCGCGTTCGCATAGAGACGGCCACCTTCGGCGCACATCTCAGCCAACGCATGGGGATGTGTCGCTTTAGTCTGATTCGCTGCCAAATCTCCACCCCCCAGGGTCCTGAACATGCAGGAACATGATGCACCGATCGTGTGGCCATGAAGTGCCTGAATGAGCCATCGTCTTACTCGACGGGGGAAGAGGGGACCTTCAAGTGAGGACGAAGCCGACTATGCGGAACAGAATGCTTCGCTCGATTCTTGTCGCCGCCTTCTCCACCGTTATGGCCTTCGGAGTCCTGAGTGGCCTCTCGGAAGCGAAGAGCGACTCGCGAGCGGACAGTAGCTGGCCTGCCCGGACCGACACTGTCACCATCGCCAAGGACAGTTCGTGGCCGGCCATCGCCGAGGAGAGCAGCGGCAAGCAGGAGTCGGCATGACCACCCCACCCGACGACCGCTCCTTCCGAAGAGAGATGGCCACCGCCTACCGCTCGGGCTGGCACTTCATCGACCTGGTCACCGCGATCCCCCACCCCGGTGACTCGTTGATGGTGACGGTCTTCGGCGAGCCGGTCGTCGTCACCCGGGACGAGGACGAGGACGTGCGGGCCTATCGGTGTCTGCGGCGGCCTCGGGGGGCGCCGCAGCCTGTGCGGTGTGCCATCCGGTACGGAATGATCTTCGTCAACCTCGATCAGCGCGACCACCGCCTGGTGGAACCGGAGGCTCCGGCCCCAAGGACCATCTCAGCCACCCCCCGCAGTGCCTGACGCGATTCCCCCGTCGTAACAGATCGCTCAGGTGCTTCCCCCCGCAGCGGGGGGGGGGGGGGGGGGGGGACGGGGGGAGGCCCCCTGAGGGTTTCTGGGAGCGGTCCTTTCTTCTACGCTTTCTGGTATCGGTGTACACCGAGGGCCATGTGTCGTCCTCTCCGGTG
>NZ_JBHVGZ010000029.1:0-16942 GCF_042800355.1 Streptomyces sp. NPDC057623 | reverse complement strand
TTCCTAGGGGGCGAGAGGGGGGGGGGTGTCTCCACCAAAGGGGTGGGACACTGGAACAGAAAGAGGTGACCCCCGCTGCAGTTTTACGGGGACATTTCCCCGTTTCGGGCCGTTGCTGCGGTGGCTGAAACCGGGCGCCCGGTATTCGGCCGTCCGGGGTACGGCTGCCCGCTCCTCGGCCTCCCGCGTCACCCGCGTCACCCGCGCCCCATGGCCCGGGTCAGGGCGATCTCGATGACCACCCGTTCCGGATTCGGCCTCGGTGTCCGCCCGTACCGCTCCGCGTACCGCCGCTCCGCGTCCGCGACCTGCTCCGGCTCGGTCCGGACGGAGGCGCGGCCCTCCAGCGTCGCCCATCGCCGCCCCTCCATCTGGCAGACCGCGACCCTTGCCCCGCCGGGTCCGGCGGCCAGTACATGGCGTACCTTCGCGCTCGACTTGCTCGTGATCACTCGAGCCAGCCGCGCCCCGGGGTCGTATGTGACTCCGACGGGTACGACATGCGGAGTGCCGTCCGGGCGCAGGGTCGTCAGGGTGCAGACGTGCTTCTCCTGCCAGAAGGTGAGGTACGGCGCGTCCGGCGCGCCCGGGTCCTGGGGGTATGCGGCCATGACCCGGAACCTAGCCGCCGTACGTCTCCCGCGACTACCTTGAGCGGAATAGACTCAACTTTGTGTACGCTGACTCAGTCAGTACTGGGAGAGGCTGACGCCAGGAGGAGAACGCCAACGTGGACGCCGAGCTGACCAACAGGAGCCGGGACGCGATCAACGCGGCCAGCAACCGGGCCCTGACCGAGGGGCATGCGGACCTCACCCCCGCCCATCTGCTGCTCGCCCTGCTCCAGGGGCAGGACAACGAGAACGTCGTCGATCTGCTGGCGGCCGTCGACGCCGACCAGGCATCCATCCGGGCCGGCGCGGACAAGGCGCTCGCCGCGCTGCCCAGCGTCACCGGGTCCACGGTCGCGCCCCCGCAGCCCAACCGTGAGCTGCTCGCCGTGATCGCGGACGCCCAGGCAAGGGCCAGGGAGCTCGGGGACGAGTACCTCTCCACCGAGCACCTGCTCATCGGCATCGCCGCCAAGGGCGGTCAGGCCGGTGAGGTGCTCACCCGGCAGGGAGCCAGTGCGAAGAAGCTGCTCGACGCCTTTCAGAAGGCCCGGGGCGGCCGGCGCGTGACCACCGCCGATCCCGAGGGGCAGTACAAGGCGCTGGAGAAGTTCGGCACCGACTTCACCGCCGCCGCGCGGGAAGGAAAGCTCGATCCCGTCATCGGGCGGGACCAGGAGATCCGCCGGGTCGTGCAGGTGCTCAGCCGCCGCACCAAGAACAATCCCGTCCTCATCGGCGAGCCGGGCGTGGGCAAGACCGCCGTCGTGGAGGGACTCGCCCAGCGGATCGTCAAGGGCGACGTGCCCGAGTCCCTCAAGGACAAGCGGCTCGTCGCGCTCGACCTGGGCGCCATGGTCGCCGGGGCCAAGTACCGGGGTGAGTTCGAGGAGCGGCTGAAGACCGTGCTCGCGGAGATCAAGGACTCCGACGGGCAGATCATCACCTTCATCGACGAGCTGCACACCGTCGTGGGCGCCGGAGCCGGCGGCGACTCCGCCATGGACGCCGGGAACATGCTCAAGCCCATGCTCGCCCGCGGCGAACTGCGCATGGTCGGCGCCACCACCCTCGACGAGTACCGCGAGCGGATCGAGAAGGACCCCGCCCTGGAGCGGCGGTTCCAGCAGGTCCTGGTCGCCGAGCCGACCGTCGAGGACACCATCGCCATCCTCCGCGGCCTCAAGGGGCGCTACGAGGCCCACCACAAGGTGCAGATCGCCGACAGCGCGCTGGTCGCCGCGGCCACCCTCTCCGACCGGTACATCACCTCCCGCTTCCTCCCCGACAAGGCCATCGACCTCGTCGACGAGGCGGCCTCCCGGCTCCGGATGGAGATCGACTCCTCCCCCGTCGAGATCGACGAACTCCAGCGGTCGGTGGACCGGCTGAAGATGGAGGAGCTGGCGATCGGCAAGGAGACCGACCCGGCCTCCCGCGAGCGGCTGGAGAAGCTGCGCCGCGACCTCGCCGACAAGGAGGAGGAGCTGCGGGGCCTGACCGCCCGCTGGGAGAAGGAGAAGGAGTCCCTCAACCGCGTCGGAGAGCTGAAGGAACGGCTCGACGAGGTGCGCGGACAGGCCGAACGCGCCCAGCGCGACGGCGACTTCGACACCGCCAGCAAGCTGCTCTACGGCGAGATCCCCACCCTGGAGCGGGACCTGGAGGCCGCCTCGCAGGCCGAGGAGGAGGCAGCCAAGGACACCATGGTCAAGGAGGAGGTCGGCTCCGACGACATCGCCGACACCGTCGCCGCCTGGACCGGTATCCCCGCGGGCCGTCTGCTGGAGGGCGAGACCCAGAAACTCCTGCGCATGGAGGAGGAACTGGGCAAGCGGCTCATCGGCCAGGCGGAGGCGGTGCAGACCGTGTCCGACGCCGTACGGCGCACCCGCGCCGGCATCGCCGACCCCGACCGCCCGACCGGCTCCTTCCTCTTCCTCGGCCCGACCGGCGTCGGCAAGACCGAACTCGCCAAGGCCCTCGCCGACTTCCTCTTCGACGACGAGCGGGCGATGGTCCGCATCGACATGTCGGAGTACGGCGAGAAGCACAGCGTGGCCCGGCTGGTCGGCGCGCCCCCCGGCTACGTCGGCTACGAGGAGGGCGGCCAGCTGACCGAGGCGGTGCGCAGGCGGCCGTACAGCGTCGTCCTGCTCGACGAGGTCGAGAAGGCGCACCCCGAGGTCTTCGACATCCTCCTCCAGGTGCTGGACGACGGCCGGCTGACGGACGGTCAGGGCCGTACGGTCGACTTCCGCAACGCCATCCTGGTGCTGACGTCGAACCTGGGCAGTCAGTTCTTGAATGAACACAGCCTGGTCGACCCGGTCACGAGCGAGGCGGAGAAGAAGGAGCAGGTCCTTGAGGTGGTCCGGGCCTCCTTCAAGCCGGAGTTCCTCAACCGGCTCGACGACCTCGTGGTCTTCTCGGCCCTGTCGAAGGACGAGCTGGGCCGGATCGCCCGGCTCCAGATCGACCGGCTCGCCAAGCGGCTGGCCGAGCGGCGGCTCACCCTGGAGATCACCGACGAGGCCCTGGCCTGGCTCGCCGACGAGGGCAACGACCCGGCCTACGGTGCCCGCCCCCTGCGCCGACTGGTCCAGACCGCCATCGGCGACCGCCTCGCCAAGGAGATCCTCTCCGGTGAGGTCAAGGACGGCGACACGGTCCGGGTGGACTCCTTCGACGGCGGGCTGATCGTCGGCCCGGCGACCGGAAAGTCCCTCTGACCCGGCAAGAAGCCCTGATTGCGGGTACCCGGTAGGTCCGGGTACCCGACAGGAGTGACCGGATCGAGTCAGCCGGGGCGGGACAGCCCCGGCGGGGCTTGCCACGCCCCTCCCCGCATGGGGGAGGATGGCGGAATCCGTACGAAGGGAAAATCACGGTGAGCATCGACCCGTCCTCGATTCCGAACTTCGGGGGACAGCAGCCGCAGTCCGGGCCGCCGCCCGGCCCCGTTGTCCCGGATCAGGACCTCGTGAAGCAGCTCCTCGACCAGATGGAGCTGAAGTACGTCGTCGACGACGAGGGTGACCTCGCGGCGCCGTGGGAGCAGTTCCGTACGTACTTCATGTTCCGCGGCGAGGACGACCAGCAGGTCTTCTCGGTGCGGACGTTCTACGACCGGCCCCACAAGATCGACGAGAAGCCTCTGCTCCTGGAGTCGATCGACGACTGGAACCGCCGGACGCTGTGGCCCAAGGTCTACAGCCACACGCACGACGACGGCACCGTCCGCCTGATCGGCGAGGCGCAGATGCTGATCGGCACCGGCGTGAGCCTGGAGCACTTCGTCTCGTCGACGGTCAGCTGGGTGCGGGCCGCCATCGAGTTCGACAAGTGGCTCGTCGAGCAGCTCGGCCTGGAGCAGGAGATCAACGAGGCGGAGAAGCCCGAGGAAGAAGACGGCGAGTAAGCCGCGACAGCAGCGTGGCCTACGGCGGCGTATCGGCGATCAGGACCGGATACGCGCCGTAGGCGAGGGAGAGCCCGGCCAGGGCACCGGCCACCACCGCCGAGTGCCGGGGCCGGGCTCTCGCCGTCGGTGCCGTCGGTGCCGGCGCGGTCACCGGCCGCACCCGTCCACAGGCTGTGGAAAACTTTCCGGACGCCTCCTCGGACTCGGACGCGGAGGACTCAGCCCGCCAGGGACTTGAGCCGCTGCACCGCCTCCTGAAGGACCTCCGTCCGCTTGCAGAACGCGAACCGCACGAACGGCGCCCCCGCCTCCCGGTGGTCGTAGAAGACCGCGTTGGGAATGGCGACCACCCCGGCCCGCTCCGGCAGCGCACGGCAGAAGGCGAAGCCGTCGCTCTCGCCGAGGGGGCGGATGTCGGTGGTGACGAAGTAGGTGCCCGCGGGCCGGAAGACCTCGAAGCCCGCCTCCGCCAGACCCGCCGCCAGCAGGTCCCGCTTGGCCAGCATGTCCGCGCGGAAGGTTGAGAAATAGCTGTCGGGCAGGGCGAGCGCCTCGGCGACCGCGTACTGGAACGGACCCGACGAGACATACGTCAGGAACTGCTTCGCCGAGCGCACCGCCGTGACCAGGCCGGGCGCCGAGGTCACCCAGCCGACCTTCCAGCCGGTGAAGGAGAAGGTCTTGCCCGCCGACCCGATGGTCACCGTCCGCTCCCGCATCCCCGGGAACGTGGCGAGCGGCAGGTGCTCGGAGTCGTCGAAGACCAGGTGCTCGTACACCTCGTCGGTCACGACCAGCAGATCCCGCTCGACGGCCAGCTCGGCGATCGCGGCCAGCTCCGCACGGGTGAGGACGGTGCCGGTCGGGTTGTGCGGGGTGTTGATGAGCAGCAGCCGCGTACGGTCGGTGACGGCGGCCCGCAGCTCGTCCAGGTCGAGCCGGAAGCTTCCCTCGTGCGGGCGCAGCGTGACCGGCACGCGCGTGCCGCCCGCCATGGCGATCGAGGCCGCGTAGGAGTCGTAGTACGGCTCGAAGGCGATGACCTCGTCGCCCGGCTCCAGAAGGGCCAGCAGCGTGGCCGCGATGGCCTCGGTGGCGCCCGCGGTGACCAGGACCTCGGTGTCGGGGTCGTAAGACAGCCCGTAGCGCCGCTCCTGGTGGGTGGCGATCGCGGTGCGCAGCTCGGGCACGCCCGGGCCCGGCGGGTACTGGTTCCCGCGTCCGTCCCGCAGTGCCCGCACGGCCGCCTCACGGACCTCCTCGGGCCCGTCGGTGTCGGGGAAGCCCTGACCCAGGTTGATGGACCCGGTACTCAGGGCCAGCGCGGACATCTCGGCGAAGATCGTCGTCCCGAACTCGGCGAGGCGGCGGTTGAGCAGGGGGCGGGTGGTGGAGGTCATGCCGGTCATCCTGCGCCCAAGCTCTGGAGTTCCTCAACTCTGCTTTGGGTCATGAGACGGCCGGGCATCTCCCTCCCACGCACCGAGCGGGAGGCGCCCACGGGGGGACGCCTCGGTCCGCTTCGGGGGATCGGAAGGAGGCTGACGCCATGACCACAGTCATCGTGGGGGCGCTGGTCGCAGTGATGTTCGTCGTGCTCGTCGTGTCCGTCGCGCGCCGCAGCGGACGACCGGCCCACCGTGCGCACGGTCGCCGGGCGCACTCGTACGACAGCGGGGGCAGCGGCAGCAGCGGCAGCAGCTGGTGGGCCGGCGGGGGAGACGGCGGCTCGGGTGGCTCGTCCTGCGGGGGTGGCTCGTCGTCCTGCGGAGGCGGGTCGTCCTGCGGAGGAGGCGGCGGGGGCGGATGCGGTGGCGGAGGCAGCTGACACGGGGCAGCTGAGCTCCCCGAGAAGGGGGAACCGCATCCGGACGGAGCGGGGCCGGTATCTGGTACCGGCCCCGCTCTGCCGCTCTCCGCGCGGCCTTTTCGTACGGCTTTTCCTACGGCTCTTGCAGGGGGCGGGTGCGCCCCGGCGTACGCCGGAGTTGAACAGTTGAGCTGATAAGCCCTCTGAGGGATGGAAACCCTACGAACTTGGGTAAAAACGCTGTGGCGGCGCCACAGTTCATGATTCAGTGAAATTCTCCAACGCAGCCCCTCGGAGTCCCGCGGACATCCCTTCTGACCGGCCGACTGGGCTGACCGGGCCGTTCTCCCGGCGTCGGCCGGGGTCCGCCGGAGACCGACACCTCCCTCCCTCTTCTTTGCGTGCTTGCGGAGCCGACCCATGCTCAGGACCCTGAACACCGCTTATACCGACACGCGCGCGGCCGACCTCGCCTGGGCCCTGGGGCGGGAACCGCTGCCCGCACTGGCCGCCCTCGACCTCGAACTGACCGGTGCGAAGCTTCAGTTGAGACTGCTCGGCGCGTCCCACCAGGTACTTCTGGAGGAGGAGCGCGGCATCTGTTCGGAGACGGTGGCCTGCATGCCCGGCAGCAGCACGCCCCTGCCGCTCGGGGTGGCCAAGCGGGTGGGCGACTGGGAGTACGAGTTCGCGGCCCGGGTGGAAGCGCTGTCACCAGGTCAGTTCGCGGGCCGCGCACAGGAGTTGCTGGCCCTGGTCGCCGACCATCCGCACGGCCTCGCCGGAGTGTTCCCCGGCAGTCCGCACGCCTTCACCGCGATGCTGGCCCAGCACCACGAGGGGCAGATGCACTGGCGGACCTGGCACGCGTATCCGCAGGACGGGCAGTTGGTGGCCACGCGGACGAGGGTGGGGGTGAGGGCGGTCGCGGGCAGGCCCCGGGGCCGGTCGGGATCCTTCAGCTCGTCCGGCATCTGATCAGGGCGGCGAGGCAAACGTCCCCCGCGTCAACAACACACGTGTGGGTGACCCGGCGTGCCCGAGGCGTAACGTACCGTCGGCAACGTGATCGAACCGCACGCCCCCGCCCCGCCCGGTGCCCCGCCGCCCTGGGCCGGCCCCGCGCGGCTCCCGGTCCGGCCGGGCACGGGGCGGTTCCTGGTGCTCGCGGGCGTCTTCGTCTGCGCCGCCTGCGGACTGGTGTACGAGCTCGAACTCGTCGCCCTCGCCTCGTACTTGGTGGGCGACTCCGTCACCCAGGCCTCCGTCGTCCTGTCCGTCATGGTCTTCGCGATGGGCATCGGCTCCCTCGTCGCGAAGCGCCTGCGCCCGCTCGCGGCGGCCGGCTTCGGCGCCATCGAGGCCGTCCTCGCCCTGGTCGGCGGCTCCAGCGCGCTGGCCCTGTACGCCGTCTTCGCCTGGACCGGTGACTGGGGCGGAATGTGGGCCAACGGCCCCCGCTGTCTCCTGGTCGCCTTCTCCCTCACCATCGGCCTGCTGATCGGCGCCGAGATCCCGCTGCTGATGGAGCTGATCCAGCGCATCCGGCGCCAGGACCCGGGCGGCGCGGTGGCCGACCTCTTCGCCGCGGACTACGTCGGAGCGCTCGTCGGCGGTTTGGCCTTCCCGTTCCTCCTCCTGCCCCTGCTGGGCCAGTTGACCTCGGCCCTGATCACCGGCGCGGTCAACGCCGTGGTGGGCGGCGCGCTCGTCCTCGGCCTGTTCCGGCGGGACCTCACCCGCCGCGCCCGCTGGCTGCTGGTGATCGCCAACATCACCGTGCTCGGCGTCCTCGCCTCGGCCGCCGCACTCGTCGACGACTTCGAACGGGCGGCACGGCAGGCGGTGTACGGGCGGGAGGTGCGCGTGGCGCTCCAGACCGACGTCCAGGAGGTCGTCATCACCGGCGGCACCCACGGCCGCCCCCTCGACCTCTTCCTCGACGGCCGCCTGCGGGTCAGCGGCCGCGACGAACGCCGCTACCACGAGGCGCTGGTCCACCCCGCGATGAGCGGCGAGCACACGCGCGTGCTGATTCTGGGCGGCGGCGACGGGCTGGCGGCGCGGGAGGTGCTGCGTCACCCGGGGGTGCACCGGGTCGATGTCGTCGAGGTCGACCCCGGGGTGGTGCGGCTGGCGCGCCAGGACCCTCCGCTGTCCCGGCTCAACGGGCATGTGTACGACGACGACCGGGTCCACGTGATGACGGACGACGCCTTCCACTGGCTGCGGGTGGCGCCCCCGCGGACGTACGACGTCGTCATCTCGGACCTGCCCGACCCCGGCATCACGGCCAGTACGAAGCTGTACTCGCAGGAGTTCTACGGCCTCGCCCGCCGCGTCCTGACCCCGGACGGCCGCCTCGCCGTCCACGCCGGCCCGGTCTCCTCGCGCCCCCGTGTCTTCTGGACGGTCGACACGACACTGCGCGCCGCGGGGCTGCGCACCGCCGCGTACCGCGTCGCGCGCCCCGGCGTCGGAGGCGGTGCGTCCGGCTTCACCGCGGGGCCCGACCGCTCGGCGGGCCCGACCCGAGCGCCGTACGACTGGGGGTTCATCATGGCGGGCCGGGGTGGGCGTCCGGCGCTGCGGCTCGGTGCGGGGGAGGGGGCGCCGCGGGCGGGGACGTTGACGCGGGCCGGGCTGGTGGCGGGTGCGCGGGCGGCGGAGGAGACGCGGGTTGGGGGAGTGGCGGCGTCGACGTTGGTGCATCCGCGGTACTCGCGGCTTTCGCAGTACTGAGGTGGGGCGGGGGCGGGGAGCATACGCCCGGCGGGAGGGCGGCCGGGGAGAATCCCCGGATGTGTGGGTGCGCTTCGCGCCATGCTGGGTAGGCTCGGGCCTCATGGAGCATGAGGTGTTCGTTCCGGTTGCGGCCGAGCGGCTCAGGGAGGTGCTGGCCGATCCCGTACGGGTTGCCCGGGCGGTCCCCGGGCTCCAGCAGGACGCCGGGGCCGAGCCCGTTGCCGGGCGGCTGAAGCTGCGGGTCGGCGGTCACACCATCACGTACCGGGGTGCCGCGCGGGTGTCCGCGCGGGAGGACGGTTCCTACGCCGTCGAAGGGGACGCGACCGAGGCTCGGGGCAGCGGGTCGGTGAAACTCGCGCTCACGGTGTCGGTTCGGGAGGCCGAGGGCGGTTCCACCGTGCGGTTCGAGGGGTCCGCTTCGGCGGACGGACGCGTCGCGGAGTTCTCGGCGGAGGCGGTCGGCTCCGCCGTGGGGCGGCTGCTGAACCGTTTCGGGGAGCAGTTGGGGGTGGTGGCGGACCAGGAGAGGGACGCTGACGACGCCCTGGAGGATCTCGCTCCCGGCGAGTTCGGGACTCGGGTCACCACTGACTTCGAGACGACGCCGGATGCGGATGATGATGGGGTGCCTGGGTCTGAGGCGGGTGCGCCTGTGGATGCCGGGGGCGGTGCTGATGCCGGGGCCGGGGCCGGGGCGGGGGCCGCCGGTGAGCCTCCCGTTGCCGAGGCGGCTCATGCTCGGCGGACGATGATCGGGCGTAGCGCGGAGGAAGTGGACCATGCGCCGCCGCGGGGGCGGTATGCGCCGGTTCCGGCGCCGCAGACGGTGGTGCCGGGGTCCACGTTGCGGTGGGCTGCTCCGGCGGCGGCGTTGGTGTTGGCTTCGGCGATCGTGGTGAGTCGGGTGATCCGGCGACGGCGGTGAGGGCCCACGGCGGAGCCGCTGACGGATGCAGCGCCCCCGCCGCCCCTACCCGTCCCATCCCTTGAAGGGGCTCCGCCCCTTCCGCCCCGCCAAGGGGCTGCCGCCCCCTGGACCCCCCGCTTCGGCCCGAAGGGCCTCGTCCTCAAACGCCGGACGGGCTGAAAGTGCAGGCTGATCCGGCCCCCTCCCTTGATCGTCCCAGTAGGGTCTTCCCGTGAGTAACGAACACATCACGCTGACCGCGGGTGACGCGGAGGTGGACGTGCTGCCGGGGAACGGTGGGCGGGTCGGGGGGCTGCGGGTCGCGGGGACGGAGTTGTTGCGGCAGGGGGAGCGGTTCGGGTGTTTCCCGATGGTCCCCTGGTGCGGGCGGATTCGGGACGGACGGTTCCTGGACGGTGCCGTCCTGCGGCAGATGCCGCTCAACGCGCCGCCGCACGCCATCCACGGCACCGTCCGGGACGGTGACTGGAAGGTCGCCCGGGTCGCCGGCGACGAGGCCGTCCTCACGTACGACCTGGTCGAGCCGTGGCCCTACGCCGGCCGTGTCACCCAGGTCGTGCGGCTCGCAGCGGACAGCCTCACGCTGACCATGTCCGTCGAGACGTACGAGACGTCCTTCCCGGCCCAGATCGGCTGGCATCCCTGGTTCAACCGGAACCTCGGCGGGGAGGGAGCGCAGGATGTCCGTCTCGACTTCGGGCCGGAGTGGCAGGAGGAGCGCGGGGACGACCACCTGCCCACCGGGAACCGGATCGCTCCCCTCCCCGGTCCCTGGGACGACTGCTTCGGGACGCCCGGGGGTGTCGACGTCACGCTCACCTGGCCGGGGCAGCTGGAGCTGAAGGTCAACAGCCGGGAGGAGTGGGTCGTCGTGTACGACGAGCAGGAGGCCGCCGTCTGCGTCGAGCCGCAGACCGGGCCGCCCAACGGCCTCAACACCCTGCCTCGCCTGGTCACGCCCCTGGAGCCGCTGGAGGCCACGACCGTCTGGAGCTGGCGGCGCCTCTAAGCTGGGCGGCATGACTGACGTACGCGGCGAGCTGCTGCAGCAGATCAAGGACAAGGCCGTGGTGCACGGCAAGGTGACCCTGTCTTCGGGTCTGGAAGCCGACTACTACGTCGATCTTCGGCGCGTCACCCTCGACGGGGAGGCCGCCCCGCTGGTCGGGCAGGTGCTCCTCGACCTGACCGCGGAGCTGGAGTTCGACGCGGTCGGCGGGCTCACCATGGGCGCCGACCCCGTCGCCGGCGCGATGCTGCACGCCGCCGCCGCGCGCGGAAAGCGGCTGGACGCCTTCGTCGTACGCAAGGCCGCCAAGGCGCACGGCATGCAGCGCCGGGTCGAAGGGCCCGACATCGCGGGGCGGCGCGTGCTCGTCGTCGAGGACACCTCCACCACCGGCGGGTCTCCGCTCACCGCTGTCGAGGCCGTGCGGGAGGCGGGCGCCGAGGTCGTCGGCGTCGCGACGATCGTCGACCGGGCCACCGGCGCCGCGGAGAAGATCCAGGAGGGCGCGGGGGTGCCGTACCTCTTCGCCTTCTCCAAGGACGAGCTCGGGCTGGACTGACCGCGGTCCCGAATCGCAGCCGTCTCGGCTGGTGACAGGCGCTCGGAGCATCCCGGTTCGTCTGGAAGGATGGGGCCGACGATGACGTCGCACCCCCCAAGGTCTAGGTCAGGGCCGTAAGAAGCACGCAGTAACCCAGTATCAACCCGCACACTCCAAGGAGCGGACAGATGCCCATCGCAACCCCCGAGGTCTACAACGAGATGCTCGACCGGGCGAAGGCAGGCAAGTTCGCCTACCCGGCCATCAACGTGACCTCGACCCAGACCCTGCACGCGGCCCTGCGTGGCTTCGCGGAGGCGGAGAGCGACGGCATCATCCAGATCTCCACGGGTGGTGCGGAGTTCCTCGGCGGCCAGCACAACAAGGACATGGTCACCGGCGCCGTCGCCCTGGCCGAGTTCGCGCACATCGTCGCCGAGAAGTACGACATCACCGTCGCCCTGCACACGGACCACTGCCCGAAGGACAAGCTCGACGGGTACGTACGTCCGCTGCTCGCCGTCTCCGAGGAGCGCGTCGCGCGCGGCGAGAACCCGCTCTTCCAGTCGCACATGTGGGACGGCTCGGCCGAGACCCTCGCCGACAACCTCTCCATCGCGCAGGAGCTGCTGGAGCGCGCCCGCGCCGCGAAGATCATCCTCGAGGTCGAGATCACCCCGACCGGTGGCGAGGAGGACGGTGTCTCGCACGAGATCAACGACTCCCTCTACACGACCGTCGACGACGCCTTCCGTACGGTCGAGGCGCTCGGCCTCGGTGAGAAGGGGCGCTACCTGCTCGCCGCCTCCTTCGGCAACGTCCACGGTGTGTACAAGCCGGGCAACGTCGTGCTCCGCCCCGAGCTGCTGAAGGAGCTGAACGACGGCGTCGCCGCCAAGTACGGCAAGGCGTCCCCGTTCGACTTCGTCTTCCACGGCGGCTCCGGCTCCTCCGCCGAGGAGATCGCGACCGCGCTGGAGAACGGCGTCGTCAAGATGAACATCGACACCGACACGCAGTACGCCTTCACGCGTCCGGTGGCGGCCCACATGTTCCAGAACTACGACGGTGTCCTGAAGGTCGACGGCGAGGTCGGCAACAAGAAGACCTACGACCCGCGCACCTGGGGCAAGCTCGCCGAGGCCAGCATGGCCGCGCGCGTGACGGAGGCCTGCGGCCACCTGCGTTCCACGGGCACGAAGATCAAGTAGTCCCCGGGGTTTCCCGCGGACTCCCGAGCCCGGCGCCTGCCCACGGCGCCGGGCTCGCTGTATACCTGGGGGCATGCCCGACGTCCGGCTGGCCTCACCGCAGGGCAAGTGGATCCTGCTCACCACCGTCCTCGGCTCCAGCATGGCGATGCTGGACTCGACCGTCGTCAACGTCGCCCTTCCGCGCATCGGCGAGGACCTCGACGCCGACCTGGCGGCGCTCCAGTGGACGGTCAACGCGTACATGCTCACGCTGGCCGGACTGATCCTGCTGGGCGGCTCGCTGGGGGACCGGTACGGGCGCCGCAAGGTCTTCGTCGTCGGGGTCGTGTGGTTCGCCGCGGCCTCACTGCTGTGCGGGATCGCCCCGAACGCCGGGGTGCTCATCGCCGCGCGGGCCTTGCAGGGCATCGGCGGGGCGCTCCTCACGCCGGGCTCGCTGGCGCTCATCCAGGCGTCGTTCCACCCCGACGACCGGGGGCGGGCGGTCGGCCTGTGGTCCGGTTTCGGGGGCATCGGCGCCGCGGTGGGCCCCTTCCTGGGCGGCTGGCTGGTGGACGGGCCGGGCTGGCGCTGGGTGTTCCTGCTGAATGTGCCGGTGGCGCTGGTGTGCGTGCCGGTCGCCGTACGGCATGTCCCCGAGTCCGGGGACGGCCGCGCCCACGCCGCCCGCTTCGACGTGCTGGGCGCGGTACTGGGCGCGCTGTCCCTCGCCCTGGTGACCTATGCGCTGATCGAGGCGCGGGACGGCTCGCTGGTCGTGCCGCTCACCGCGGTCGCGGGCGTGGCGGCCGGGGTGGCCTTCGTGTACGTCGAGCGGCATCGCCCCGACCCGATGATGCCGCTCGACATCTTCGGATCCCGCCAGTTCACGGCGGTCAACCTCGTCACCCTCTGCGTCTACGCGGCCTTCGGCGGCTTCTTCTTCCTCGGCGCCCTCCAGCTCCAGGTCGTCGTCGGCTACTCGGCTCTCGGTGCCGGTACGGCCCTGCTGCCGACGACCGCCCTGATGCTGCTGTTCTCGGCCCGCTCGGGCGCACTCGCCGACCGGATCGGTCCGCGTATCCCGCTGACGGTGGGGCCGCTGCTGTGCGCGGCCGGGATGCTGCTGATGCTGAGGGTGGGGCCGGACGCCTCGTACCTCCTCGACGTCCTCCCTGCCCTGCTGGTCCTCGGCCTCGGCATGGTCACCCTGGTGGCGCCCTTGACCGCGACGGTCCTGGCCTCCGTCGACACCGCCCGCGCCGGTCTGGCCAGCGGTATCAACAACGCGGCGGCCCGGGCGGCGGGACTGGTCGCGGTGGCCGCGCTGCCGTTGCTCGCCGGGATGGGGGAGGAGGCGTACCGTTCGCCGGCCGCCTTCGACAACTCGTTCGAGCAGGCGATGGTGTGGTGTGCGGGTGCCCTCGTCGTCGGGGCCGCGGTGGCCTTCGCCACGGTGCGGCCGCTGCCGCCGGACTGCCGCAAGCCGGAGTGCCTCCACCACGGCTCGATCACGGCACCGCCGCTGGAGGGGGTGCGCAGCAAGGGGCGGCTGTCGGTCGACGGTGTCGAATAGACGATTCCTCGCCCCGGCCGCCCCTACCCGTCCCATCCCTGGGGGCTGCGCCCCCAGACCCCCGCTTTCGGCCCTGCGGGCCTCGTCCTCAAACGCCGGACGGGCTGAAAGATCCAGACGGGGAGGGGCGGCGGGGGCGGGACACGGCAGCCACCCGCCCCGGTGATGGCCCACACTTGAACCCATGGCCATTCACGAAAACCTTCTCGGGGGCCCGCCCCCGACCCACCTCCCCGACGACCCCGAGCCGCGCGAGCTCCTGGCCGGCGGCACCGCCCCCGCGGACGTCGCCGCGAAGTACCCGACCTCCTCGCTGGCCTGGGCCCAGCTGGCCGACGAGGCGTTCGAGCGGGGCAGCGTCGTGGAGTCGTACGCCTACGCCCGTACGGGCTACCACCGCGGTCTGGACTCCCTGCGCCGCAGCGGCTGGAAGGGCCACGGCCCGGTCCCCTGGGAGCACGAGCCGAACCGCGGCTTCCTGCGCGCCCTGCACGCCCTCGCCCGCGCCGCCGGCTCGATCGGCGAGCAGGAGGAGTACGAGCGCTGCTCGCAGTTCCTGAAGGACTCCTCGCCGACGGCCGCCCAGACCCTGGGCTAGCCGCCGCTCTCGCGAGGCCCGCCGGGTGTGACCAGGCGGGCCTTGCGCCGTCCCGGGTGATACCTGAGGATGGCCCGGTGGGGACCGGGGCCCCTTTGCCGATAACGGCAGGGCGGACCGCTACCCGGAGTTACACAGGAGACAGCAATGTCCCAGCAGGCTCACCGATCCGTGGAGACGTCCGGGGAGGTCCAGGAGCCCGAGACCCCGAATCTCGACTTCGCGGGTACGACGCCGTACGAGGACTACGTCAGGGCGGACGTGCTCACCCACCTCCAGCACACCCTCTCCGACGACCCCGGAGAGATGGTCTTCCTGGTCACGACCCAGGTCATGGAGCTGTGGTTCACGGTCATCGTCCACGAGTGGGAGACCGCCGCGCACGCCCTGCGCGAGGACCGGCCGGGCGTGGCGATCGACGCCCTGAAGCGTTCGGTACGGGAACTGGACGCCCTGAACGCCTCCTGGAAGCCGCTCGGCCAGCTCACGCCGGCCCAGTTCAACGCGTACCGCAGCGCCCTCGGTGAGGGCTCCGGCTTCCAGTCGGCGATGTACCGCCGGATGGAGTTCCTGCTCGCCGAGAAGTCCGCGTCCATGCTGGTCCCGCACCGCGGCGCCCCGCGCGTCCACGCGGAGCTGGAGAAGGCCCTGCACGAGCCGAGCCTCTACGACGAGGTACTGCGCTTCCTCGCCCGGCGCGGCTGCGCGATTCCGGAGAGCGTGCTCAAGCGCGACGTGTCGCAGCGGTACGAGCCGTCGGAGGCGGTGGAGTCCGTCTGGACCGAGATCTACGCCGGTGACCAGAACGCCGAACTCGCCCGCCTCGGCGAGGCGTTGACCGACGTGGCCGAGCTGGTCTGGCGCTGGCGCAACGACCACCTCGTGGCCACCCGCCGCGCGATGGGCGCCAAGTCGGGCACAGGTGGCTCGGCCGGGGTGGCCTGGCTGGAGAAGCGGGCGCGGAAGAACGTGTTCCCCGAGCTGTGGACGGCGAGGTCTCATGTCTGAGCGGGCCGACCTCGTGACCATGGCCGAACTGGCCGTGCAGGCCGAGAAGCTGGACGCGGGCGACGAACTCGCGGGCAAGCGCGCCGAGTTCGTGCTCGACGAGGTCGTCTACCTCGACGGCAACTCGCTGGGCGCCCTCCCGGCGAACGTGCCGGGACGGGTCGAGGACGTCGTGCTGCGGCAGTGGGGCCGGCTGCGCATCCGTTCCTGGGACGAGAGCGGCTGGTGGACCGCGCCCGAGCGGATCGGTGACCGGATCGCTCCGCTGGTCGGCGCGGCACCGGGCCGGATCGTGGTCGGCGACTCGACAAGTGTCAATGTCTTCAAGGCACTTGTGGCGGCGGTCCGGATGGCGGAGTCCGCCGGTCCCGGCCGGGACGAGATCCTGGTCGACGCGACGACGTTCCCCACCGACGGGTACATCGCCGAGTCGGCGGCGCGGATGACCGGCCGTACGCTACGGCCCGTGACGCCCGCGGAGGTGCCGGGCGCGCTGAGCGACCGTACGGCCGCGGTGTTGTTGAACCACGTCGACTACCGCACCGGTCGCCTGCACGACCTGCCGTCCCTGACCGCCGCCGTGCACGCGGCGGGGGCGTACGTCGTCTGGGACCTCTGCCACAGCGCGGGCGCGCTGCCGGTGGGACTGGACGAGCACGGGGTCGACCTGGCGGTCGGCTGCACGTACAAGTACCTGAACGGCGGGCCCGGTTCACCGGCGTACCTGTACGTGCGCCAGGACCTTCAGGACCGCTTCGACTCCCCGCTCCCCGGCTGGAACTCCCATGCCGACCCCTTCGGCATGCGCGGCGACTTCGCAGCGGCCGAGGGTGCGCTGCGCGGCCGCGTCGGCACGCCGGACATCCTCTCCATGCTCGCCCTGGAGGCGGCGCTGGAGGTCTGGGAAGGTGTGTCGATCGAGGCGGTACGGGCCAAGTCGCTCGCGCTGACGGACTTCTTCCTGGAGTGCGTCGTGGCCTATGTGCCCGAGGGGCGCGTGGAGTCGGTGACTCCGGTGTCCCACGGGGAGCGCGGCAGCCAGGTGGCGCTGCGCTGCGAGGGGGCCGGGGACGTGATGAAGGCGCTGGTCGAGCGGGGTGTGGTCGGCGACTTCCGCCGCCCTGACGTGCTGCGTTTCGGGTTCACGCCGTTGTACGTGGGGTTCGCGGACGTGGAGCGGGCGGCGCGGGTGCTGGCGCGGGTGCTGTAGCCCCCGTCCGGTGGGCGCCGCGCCAGGGGGTGTTTCGAAAGTCCCGCACAGCACCCACGGCGCCCGGCACGCACCCTCGCCGCACCGGCCAAAGGCCCAAGTACGTCCAGTACGAGGGCCTTCGTCCGGCACGCCGAGGGCACGCACCGGCTGTGACACCAGCCGCTGCCGCGGCGGACGCGGGCACCGCACGGGACTTTCGAAACACCCCCTAAAGCGCGTTGCAGAAGGCCGTGATCTGGGCATTTCCCTTGTATGCGTGGGGTGTTGAGGGCTGATCCGTTGT